>JBGTOF010000302.1:0-14791 GCA_041742695.1 Elainellales cyanobacterium
TTCGCCCATGACGATGGCCAAGGTGAGGAACGCGCCATTGAGCAACGACACTCGCAGATTTGGAAAAATCACCCGAAAGATAATCGTCTGCCAGTTGGCACCCATGCTCTGGGCGGCTTCGGTAAGGGTGCGCACATCGATCGCCCGCATCCCCGTATCCACAGAGCGATACATGTAGGGGAACGAGAGAATGATGTATGCTGCCGTGAGCAACACCCAGCCGCCCTGCCGGGAGTTGAGCAAGGTCGTGTTGTAAGTGCGAATCAGCCCAAAAACCAGCACCACGGCGGGCACTACGAACGGCATGAGCGTCATCAGCTCCACCACAAACCGCAGCCGAGGCATGCGGTAGTGCACCCAGTAGACGGTCGGTACGACCAAGAGCCACGAAAGGGCGATCGCCACCAAGGCCACCATCATCGAAAACGTAAAGCTGTTGAGAAAGTTGGGATCATCAAACACATTCGCGTAGGCCAGAAACCCCAACATATCGCGTTCCGCCTTGAGGGAAAAGATAAACGTCGCCACCAGCGGAATGACAAAATAGGCGCCGCCAATGGCGATCCACAGCCAGGGCCAAAATCGATTTTGGGTCATTGTATCCACCTCGACACGCGCTGTTGCAACCATCCGTAAACCGCAATAGACAGTGCCATCACCGCCACCATACCCAAGGCGAGAGCATTTCCCAAACCAGGATTTTGCAGGGCATCCCCGCTAATCTGCGCCCCAATTAGGATCGACACCAAGTTGATTTGACCACCTGTCAGGGCAAACGCCGTAGCCTGTGCTCCAAAGGCATTGCCAAACATCAAAATCATGGTGCCCAGAATGGACGGTGCCAGGATAGGAAGACCCACATAGCGCCAATAGTCCCAGGTAGAGCCACCCAAATTTTCTGCAGCTTCGCGCCACTCGCGTTTGAGCCCGTCAAACGCAGGCAACAGCATCAGCACCGCCAGAGGAATCTGGAAGTAGAGGTAGGTGAAACTCAGTCCCCAAAAGGTGTAGATATTAAACCCTGACTGATACAAGTCAAGGCCAATCCACTTAAGCCAGTCTGTGACCATGCCCAATCGCCCGAGCGTGGCAATAAAGGCAAAGGCCAGAGGCACCCCAGCAAAGTTTGCCGCTACGCCCGAAAAGGACGATAGGGACGATCGCACCACTCGGGGCAGATTACCCAGGGTAATGGCATAGGCCATCAGCCCTCCAATCAAGCAGCCCAGTAGGGCCGTGAAGATACTGAGGCGAATGCTAACGGCAAACGCCGACAGGATAAACGGCTGCGTTAGGTCGAAGATGTTTTGTAGGGTGAGGCTGCCGCTGCTGTCTTGAAAGCTGCGGATAAAGATTGAGGCGGCAGGGATGAACAGAAAGGCGATCGCAAACGCAAAAAATGGCGCTACCCCCAGCCAATCCCAAGACCAGGGGAAACGGCGGACAGGTGCGCTTGGGGAGACGGGGAGACGAACGGGTTGGACGGAAGACACAGGTGAGGCCCTAAGCAATGAATACAAATCTGAGCGCGCCGTAAGCGCCGCAACTCCGAAATCTCTGGGCGGATGACTGAGTGGACAGACCTGCCATCCGCTCAGTCATTCGCCTCTTCGGAGTTACTGGACGTCCGCACCTACCACTTGATCCCATCCTTGGGTAATGATGTCAGAGGCCGCTTTGATCTGCTCACCATTGGGGAACTGAGCCTGCTCATAGAGTTCTGGGGAGGGCAGCTTGCTCAGTAGGTCATTGGACACAGCATTCTTGGCTTTCAAGTCGTCGAACCGTACCGGACGGGAGTAGCCTTTCAGCCAGATCATTTGGCCTTCATCTGAGTAGAGATGCTCCATCCACAGACGGGCGGCATTGGGGCGAGGCGCATGGGCACTAATGGCCTGCACATACACGCCTGCCAGCAGCCCGGTTTTGGGCACTACCACGGCAATTTCAGGATTGCCGCCCGTGGAATCGCGATTGCCCAGCGCGTTGTAGTCCCAGCGCAGGGCAATGGGGGTTTCCCCTTGAGCGATAGTAGCGGGTCGGGCGATAACGGGCAAAAAGTTTCCGGCTTCGTTGAGCTGCTTGAAGAACTCTAGACCGGGCTCAGCGTTGGTCAGGGAGCCGCCATTACCCAGTGCTGCGGCCCATACTGCATTGATGGCTTGACCCGACTGCCGTGGATCGCCTGCGAGCGCAACTTGGCCACGATACTCGGGCTTTAGGAGGTCAGCCCAGTCTTCAGGCAGGGTTTGCACGATGTCGGTATTGACCTCAAACGTCATGACGCCGTAGTAGTCGCCGTACCAAAACCCGTCGGCATCCTTCAATGCGTCAGGAATGGAATCCCACGTGGCGACTTTGTAGGGTTGGAGCAGGCCTTCTAGCTTTGCCTCTTCCCCAAACTGGAACCCAACATCAATTACATCGGGGTTTTGAGGCCCACGGTTGTTTTTGTTAGCGCGAATGGCTTCGAGCTCTTCGGCAGAGCTGGCGTCGGGGTTTAGATCATTCAGGCGGATGAAGGGATACTTCTGCAAAAAGCTGGACTTCATCTCTTTGTAGTTGGCCCAGGTATCGGGTAGGGCGATGACTGACAGTTCTCCTTCTGCTCTGGCGGCTTCGATTAGCGCATCCATGCCGCCTGCCTCGGCTGCGGAGGTGGGTAGGCTGACGGCTGCGCCTGCTCCCTCAGCGGCGGGAGATGCGGCTGGGGTCGATGTGCCCGATTGACTGGTGCAGGCGTTGAGGGCGATCGCCCCTAGACCAGCTGCCGTGCTCAGCCCTAGAAAATGGCGACGCGACAAACGAGAGTAGTACTTCACAGAGATTCCTCTAAAAACTGAGACTGCATGAACGGTCAACAAAACTCACAGGGGACGACGCCAAGCTTTAGGCGCGCTCTATCGCTTATGCCGACACAGTGGCAGCACACAGCCATCATCCATACGCTGATGCAGGCTGCCTGCTAAGGTCTCCACGGGCGGCAACAGATTTGCACGACAGAGCATTTGTGCATCCAGCGTCCATTGTTCAGTACACCACTGAAAGATTAAAAATTGGTTTACCTTTTGGTAAAGGGAAAATTAAGCGAACAAAAAACAATCTGACGTTGCTGTTTTTACCGGAGTCTCCAATCCTATGGGCAGGAAGGTGTAGAGAAGCAAGGGGTCTGACTACAAAGGGTTTCAGCCTTACTTGTGGAATTTTTTTTACCAGCGCGTTAAGCGCTGGTTTGAGTGCTTATGGTTGTGAATTCCTGCTGTGCAAGGGGTTCGCCATAACAATTGTCCTAATCAACCTATGGGTTGCAACACTTGTCATTGCTTAAACTTGCAAACGCAATACACACCAAAACCTAACGGGTTTAAGGCGGCATTCGCTATTTCAAACCCCTTGTTTGCTGTAGATAAAGAGTTAGGAGGGTAAGAGCGATCGCCCTAAACAGATGTGCCCAACTCTGCCCGCAAGCTGGCGATCTCCTCCCGCCAGCTCTCGACCAACGCATCATGATCAGGATTTTCTCCGCGCTGGCGCACATGATATTTACGAAACGCCAATTCATTTTGAGCATTCACCAACGCCTCGGATAGGCGACGATGGGTATTGCTGATGCGACGCGACTGAAAAATGCCATCCCGCTGAATCCGCTCGTATTCCTCAGGTGTCACCCATGGGCCCACCTCATCCCGTAGCTCAGCCCGAATTATGTTGCGCTCCCACACGCCGCTGCGCCACAGCAGCAGCAGCAGCAGCACTAAAAATGGAAGAAACACAATCAAATCCATCACGCTGCGCTGCACAAAGGCTTCTATAAATGAAGGGTTTGGCGGTGGCCCTATCTCAGAGCGATCGCCCTCATTTCCTAGAACCAGAGTCAGCACCAAGGGCAACACGTTGTAGAAAGCATGAGCCGCCATGGCGAGCAGCCATCCCAGCAATGGCGCAGCTATCCGCACCCAGGTTCGAGAGGTTTGCAACGCCAGCCCTAAAAACAATCCCAAAATGCCGCTAAACAGCACATGGCCCGACATGCCAAACAGGGAATAACGCCCGCCCAACTGCAATCCCCACGGGGCAAAACCAAAGGCCGCATAGTTCTGCGCTAGATGTAGCGCTGATTCTAGGCAGGTGAACCCCAACCCCACCAGCGCCCCATAAATAAACCCATCGCGCATGTTGTCAAACTCGGCCCGCAGCAACAGCAGCAGCGCTAAAATGCCTAACCCCTTCAGGGTTTCTTCCACAATTGGCCCCGCTAGGGGTGCCCCGATGAGAAACGCTGCCTCTGCTCCCAGTCTGTCTTGAATGGCGGGGGTCGTGGAAATCCAATTGCCTAGGCTTTGAATGATGAGGGTGTTGAGCGGAGCCGACAGCCCGGTGGCAATCAGCCCGCCCCAGAGAATGGCTGTCATCACAGCAATAGGCGATTCGCGTTCGCGGCGATCGAGGTACCAGAGAATGGCGAGTGGCATCAGGCTGAGCAGCGCCGAGAGCAGCAGCGCCTGAAAAAACACCCCCACTGCATCGGGCTCAAAGCTGCCGATTATACCCAATAGGTTTGCGACTGCGATGACTAATGCCAACGCGAGCACTCCTAGAATCAGCAGGGCAGGGAGGTTGCGTTGAAGCACTGAACCCATCAAGAGGCGATCGCGCTGACTCATAGAAGGTTAGAAGCAAAAATGGTATGCCAGTATTTTATACCGGGGTTGGGGATTGGGCGTTAGGGGTTGGCGTCTGAAGGTTAGCAAGCGTAACGCTGACGCCGAGCCCCGGCTGATCAGGCGGAATGAGGCAACCCTCGTTGAGCGTTGCTCCTGCAAAGGGGTCATCCCGGAGGTTGAGGTGGCTGTCGAGGTCGAGGTGAGTGGCATAGGGGGCGAGATGAGCGGCGGCGGTGTTGGCCAAGGCGCTGTCGGAATAACAGCCAAACATAACCTGCAGCCCGTGCGCTTGAGCCGTGTGAATCATGCGCAGGGCTTCACTCAGCCCGCCCGATTTCATGAGCTTGATGTTGATGCCGTGGACTCGATCGCTCAATTTGGGGATGTCTCGCCGATCGAAGCAGCTTTCATCGACAAACAGCGGCAGGGGAGAAACTCGATAAAGCGCCGGAAGATCAGCGTCTTGCCCCTCGGGCAGGGGCTGTTCCAAATAGGTGACGCCGCGCTCCGCGAGCCAGTGGGTCATGGCGATCGCCCCCTCCAGCGTCCAGCCGCCGTTGGCATCGACGCTGACCTTGGCACCCGCCGGTACCGCCTGCATCACCGCATTAAACATGGCGCGGTCGGCCTCTAGCCCCGCCGGACTGCCGAGCTTGATTTTGACTGCTTGGATATCTGCTAGGGTCAGCCACTGCTCTAAGCGATGCCGCGCCGCCTCCGGCGTGTTGATGCCTACCGTCACAGAGGTCGGCACAATCCGGCTGCACTCCAATCCCCATAGCTTCCACAGCGGTTGACCTAGGGAGCGACCCAGCCAGTCATGCAGCGCCATATCGAGCGCAGCGCGGGCAGCAGAAAGCACATTAAGTTGCTCGCAGCACTGTTCGATCGCTTGGCGGTCAAAAGGAGTGTAGGCTTGCAGGTGAGGAATCGCAGATTGAAGCGATTGGGCGATCGCCTCAGTGGTTTGCATGACCCCGCGCACCGCAAACGGGGAGGCCTCGCCCCAGCCTTCGATGCCGTTGTGCTCTAGCCGCAGCCACAGATTCGTGCTTTGGGCGGTCGTGCCTCGGCTGATGGTGAGAGGCACGTGCTTATGGACAACAAAAGGCTCAACCCAAATGTGCATGGCGCAATGTGATGATGGATACCTGATTTACTATACTCAGTCCATCTGCTGATTCACCTAACGTTGCCAAATCAATGGGAGTTCCGTAGCAGTGTTTCAGCCCTGCAGCGCGCTGCGGCAAATGTTGAACTGAACGCTGATCTTAGGGGCTGTCATCAATTAGCCGCTGATGACCCAGAAATCAACGGTTACAGCCCCTAGCCTGTTTTTTGGGTCGGGCGTGGCAACGCTCATGGCACAAGGCGTTTGGTCAGAATTGATGACACGCCCTAGTTTTGAAAAAGGTTTTGGGTAAGTCAAGTTAGCGCTGATTCCAAACTCAGCTTGTTCTAGAGACAAGCCCTAGCGTCTTAAATTAACGATGCATCACTGCTTTGCATCAGAAGGGCGAACGATGGGACTCGAACCCACGAATGGCGGGACCACAACCCGCTGCCTTAACCTCTTGGCTACGCTCGCCACGCTGTCTATCAGCATTTGATATTGTAACATCGGTATGTGGCGCAATCAAGACCTGCGTATAGGCGGGCGATCGCCCCACTTCTCTATTACCATCGATCGGTTGAGTAGGCCAGCGCGGTAAGCGCTTTAAATCTTTGTCGTCTCTTATCTAGTGCCCCTATGCCCGACCCCATCATGTATCAAGAAGATGCCTACGTGGTGCTAGAAAGCGGCCACGCTGAGCAAATTCTTACCCCAGACGAACTGCTGACCAAGCTAATGCAGCTTTTGGCAGAGCATCCCGATGTGCGATCGCCCGAGCTGATGCGGTTTTCAGACCCGACAGAGCAAGCGCGACATCTGATGGAGACCACCTGCGAGCTAGCCGTGAGTCCCGGTGCCTATCTGCAATGGTATGTCGTGCGGCTAGAGAAATAGCCCTTCTTTGTGCTGACCTAAGTCGTCCCTCGTGAATTAGCGCTGCTTAGACCGAGGCTTCTGAGAACACGCCGATTTTGCGAAATTTGTCATAGCGCATCTGCTTGCGCTGAGCGCCTGTAAGCTGATCCAGCGTTTCTAAATTTTTGAGAATGGCGGCCTTGAGCGTCGCGGCAGTTGCTAGCGGGTCAGAATGCGCCCCGCCAATGGGCTCGGGCAAAATTTCATCCAAGATGCCCAGGCGCTTTAGATCGACTGCGGTAATTTTGAGCGCCTCTGCCGCCTGGGGTGACTTGGCGGCATCCTTCCACAAAATCGCGGCGCAGGCTTCGGGGCTGGCCACGGTATAGACCGAATGCTCAAACATCATCAGGCGATCGCCCACGCCAATGCCCAGCGCTCCGCCTGAGCCCCCTTCCCCAATTACCGTCGAAAGGATGGGAACCTCTAACCGAAACATTTCTCGCAGGTTATAGGCGATCGCCTCCCCCTGCCCCAGCCGCTCTGCCTCTACTCCGGCATAGGCTCCGGGCGTGTCGATAAAGGTGATGATGGGCATGCCAAACCGATTGGCGTGATTCATCAGCCGCATGGCCTTGCGATAGCCACCCGGTGAGGCCATGCCAAAGTTGCGCGCCACATTATCTTTTGTATCGCGGCCTTTTTGATGCCCCAGCATCACCACGGGACGGCCCCCCAGCCGCGCCACACCGCCCACCAATGCC
Organism: Elainellales cyanobacterium; assembly: GCA_041742695.1. GTDB lineage: Bacteria > Cyanobacteriota > Cyanobacteriia > Elainellales > Elainellaceae > Kaiparowitsia. The sequence goes on from JBGTOF010000302.1 coordinate 7,398, forward strand.
TTGTCGTCAATGCCCGTAGCGCGATCGCCGTGCAGCTCAATCCACTCATCCGTCATCGCCTGAATATAATCCAGCGTGCTAGGCCGACGGGGATGGCGGGCCACCTGAAGCTGCTGCGCCGGGGTCAAATTCTGAAAAATATCTTGCCGTAGCTGCGCCGCCCGCGCTTCTAATTTCTGGATCTCATCGGAGACATCCACCTCGTTTTCATCTGCCAGGTCGCGAATCTGCACAATGCGCAATTCTAGCTCAGTTAAAGGACGCTCAAAGTCCAGCAGGGGGCGGCGTTCGGGCTTAGACATAGGACGGTTAGCTAACCAGACGAAACGGTAGTGCAACTAGCGCAACAGATCAGCGCTAAGACCCGCCAGTGCTCCCAGGCGGGTCTCAACAGCGCAGCATCCCCGATTTTAGCGTGAACAGGGTGCCAGCTACGGGCGATTTCTCTCACTACGGCAGTTCGAAGAATACCTAGACCTGCGCTACTCGCGTCGCGGGCCACAGCAGCGCGGGGCTGCAACAACGCTCTCGGACTCACATCCCTCACGGGTGGGATGCGGATGCGGTTGGTTGTTATCTAGCCGTTGTCTAGTCGTCGTCTTGCCCCGTGCGGCGACCCAATTCATACACCCCTGCCCCCATGCAGGCCAAGATGCCAACGCTAACGGCCCAGCTATGCCCCAGCCCCACATCCACCCAGTGATTGACCAACGCCCCAACCGCTACAAACGGCACCACGCTAAAGAGTGAGGCGTAAAACGTGTTTTGAGCATTGCGGGCGGCCTGCGTTCGGTCGTATTCTGCTTGAGAGGTGTAGAGCGATCGCTCTGCCCCGTTAAACCACTGCACGAGCTGCTCAATCAGCCAGTCACCTACTGGCGAAAAGCCGAGGTATAGCGCCAGCGCCCACAGCCCTACTGAGGCGATCGCCCCAGGGTTAATAGCAATAGAAAAGGGCAGCAAGTCTTGCAGCATGATGTGGCGTTGTCCTAAAGGTATGCAGTAGACACGCTGATAAGTCGCAACGGCAGCCCTCAGCGCATTCCGCCAGGGTAGAGCCGTGGTGCGTCTCTCTCAAACCTGACGATCGAATGGTTTTTATTGTATCTGATTGTAACGTGGCCATTCTGGGTGCATGCCCTGCGCGGCTCAGGTGAATCTAGATAGACGCGCAGTTCTGTTCTCGGCGCAGCACAGAACGCTGCGCCACAATAGACGTATGTCTATTTGGCTTCGGTTTTCTAAGGGTTTGGCAGGTCAAGGCGTGGGTCTTTTAGGCTGTTGCTTGGGTTTCTTAGAGCTGAGTTGCATGGCTTGTTAGCTCTCTCACCTACTGGCATGAGCCCAACCAAGGCCCTCTAAATGCTAGTTATCTAGTTCAAATAGTTCGTCTAATCCATCAAACTTTGGGGCAAATTACCATGTCGGTTCTTGCGGTGAACCACCTGCAAAAGCACTATCGAGAAAAGGGGAAAACCATTGCAGCCGTGCAGGATGTGTCTCTCAACCTAAACATGGGCGAGGTGCTGGCGTTTTTGGGGCCAAATGGTGCAGGCAAAACCACCACTATCAAAATGATTGCGGGACTGATTCGCCCCGATGCAGGCCAGGTCAGCATCGTGGGACGCGATCCCCATCGCGATTCTGCTGCCCTGCGCCAGCTTGGAGCAGTGCTAGAAGGTAACCGCAACCTCTATTGGCGGCTGACCGCCGCAGAAAATCTAGAATATTTTGGTGTATTGCGCGGCATATCGCGGCGGCTGGCGCTCCAGCGAGGGGGGCACCTGCTGGAGCGGTTTGGGCTGATGGATAAGCGCAACACGGTGGTGCAAAAGCTGTCGCGGGGGATGCAGCAAAAGCTGGCGATCGCCGTTTCCCTGGTTCACGACCCCCAACTGCTCTTGCTAGACGAACCCACCCTCGGGCTGGATGTGGAAGCGACCCAAACCGTGAAGCAGCTCATCCGGGAGATTGCGGCTGAGGGTCGAGCCATTCTGCTCACCACGCACCAGCTAGATATTGCGGAGGAGCTGAGCGATCGCGTCGCCATTATTCAGCGCGGGATGCTGGTTGCGGAGGAATCTACCGCTGATCTAATCCGTCAGTTTGCAGGCACCGCCTACAGTGTGGAGATGGAGTCGCCGCTAGAAGGCGATCGCCGCACCAAGCTCGAAGCGATGGGCATTAACCTAGACACCGATCTCAGCGATCGCACCCTGATTCTCCACGATGCAACGCTGCTCTACCCCGTGCTCGACATTCTCAGACCATTGCCGCTGATCCGGGTTGAGAAAGAGCAGGCCACCCTCACGGAGGTGTTTTTGCGGCTGGTGAATCCAGGAAAGGAGAGCGATCGCCTCTAAACCTGCTCCTAAGTGCGGCCTGACGAGCCGCTACTTGCGATATAAAATCACGCTTGAGCGACCAGGCACGCGATAGATGCCATCCGTCACAATGGGCGCGGTGTCTAACTCGCAAAAATCATCAGGGCTCGGCAGCGACGTGTCCACAATGCGTCGCCATTGATGATCGGTGTGCATCAGCGGCGGTAGCTCAAACGGCAGCAGATCCCAATAGGCATTGACAATGACATACAGGTGTTCTTGAGCAGCCGGATGATTCAGCTCAAACGCCAGCGCATGGGATTTAGACCCCCAGTCGGGCTTATGGCGCTTGGTGCCGTGCCACACAATATTGGGATGGGGGCTGTCGGGGTCTACATCCAATAATTCTTCCCGCTCCATCAGCGCCAGCGACTTAGATTTGCTGATTAGCATCTGCACAAACCGCAGCAGCCCAGCCTGCGACTCGACCCCCGACCAGTCAAACCAGCTCAGCTCATTGTCTTGGCAGTAGGCGTTGTTGTTGCCCTGCTGAGTGCGGCGCACCTCGTCCCCCATCAAAATCATCGGTGTGCCTTGAGACAAAAACAGCACCGTAAAGAGGTTTTTGATTTGCTTTAGCCGCAGCGCCTCAATCTCAGGATTGTCGGTCGGGCCTTCTGCGCCACAGTTCCAGCTATGGTTGTGGTTGCCGCCATCGCGATTCTCTTCCCCATTGGCCAGGTTGTGCTTGATGTTGTACGACACAAGGTCGTTCATCGTAAACCCGTCGTGGCAGGTGATGAAGTTAATGCTGCGGTTGGGGTCGCGTTCAGGATGGGAGAAAATATCTGGGCTACCGAGAATGCGTTGGGCAGCCGTGCCGATGCTGTTGGGTTCGCTTTTGATAAAGCGGCGCATGTCGTCGCGGTAGGGGCCGTTCCATTCGGCAAAGCGATCGCCCACAAAGCTGCCCACCTGATATAGCCCGCCGGCATCCCAGGCTTCGGCAATGATCTTGGCCTTGGCCAGAATTGGGTCGGCCTCAATGGACCACAGCACGGGTGGACGCTCTAGCACTCGCCCCGAGTGGTCGCGTGATAGGGCAGACGCCAAGTCAAACCGAAAGCCATCCACATGCATCTCGGCCACCCAATAGCGCAGGCTGTCGATCACCAGGTTGCGCGTCACGGGATGGTTGGCATTGACGGTGTTGCCACAGCCGCTGTAGTTGCTGTAGAACGTCTTATTGGTCTCCAGCATGTAATAGGCGTCGTTCCACAGGCCGCGATAGCTGAGGGTGGGGCCGGTGTCGCTGCCCTCTGCTGTGTGGTTAAACACCACGTCCAAAATTACCTCAATCCCTGCTTTGTGCAGCGCCTTCACCATGTCGCGAAACTCGCGCACGGGGCCGAGTGGGTCTTTGCACGAGCTATAGGCGCGGTGAGGCGAGAAGAACGAGAGCGTGCTGTAGCCCCAGTAGTTTTTGCGGTCGGGGGGGGCGTCGTCTTCGTCAAACTCGTGGATAGGCAGCAGCTCTACAGCGGTGATGCCCAAGCGTTTGAGGTAGGGGATTTTTTCAATGACACCCGCGTAGGTGCCGCGTTTATGGGGCGCAACGCCGGAGTTGGGGTTGCGGGTGAAGCCGCCCACATGCATTTCATAAATCACGGAGCTGGCTAGGGCTGTGCCTAAGGGGCGATCGCCCTCCCAGTCATAGCTGCCGGGCTTCATGCCCTGAATCACCTGGGTGCTGGGCGCCACCACCACCGCCCGCAACGCCGTGGCGCAGTTGTCATATTCAAACAGCCCTGCCGCCTGCCGGTCATAGTTCTGCCAGCCTACGACTGCATGGGCATAGGGGTCGAGCAACACCTTGGAGGCATCAAATCGAAAACCGGCTTCGGGCTTATATTTGCCGTAGGCGCGATAGGCATACACCTGGCCTTCGTCTACATCGGGCACCAGCACATGCCAGTAGTACGCGGTCTTATTGAGTTTCGGATCGAGACAAATCACCCGTGCGGGTTTGGGATCGTCAGGGCCATCAAATAGCAATAAATCGATGGCCTCTGCATCTTTGGAGGCGATGCAAAAATTTACCCCGGTTTGCAGCACTGTCGCACCTAGCGGATAGCTCAAACCGGGCAATACGTTAGCAGTCATAATCCCCTGATATATGGATTCATTGATAGCTTGCACGACGCCTCAATGAGGGCCATGCACCCACCAGAAAATAGCCGTTGTGGATTGTCGTTCTAATGGGATGCGGTGCGCGATGTGAGTTTACTCACTATAGCAACCGCTGCATTCGCAACCCCATTCATCCCCTTCCAGCACATGTCCAGCACATGTAGGGAGAGCAGCGGCTGACTGGGCTTCGGTGGGCTTAAGTGGGCTGCGGCTGCGGCATGCACAGCGCGGCGATCGCCACCGTCAACGGTGCTAGCATCGTGAGTCCCAATACGGGGGCATAGCTGCCCACCTGTTCAAACCCAACCGCAAACAGCAGTGGCCCAAATGCAGTGCCCGCTACCATCAGCGTGGTGGCAAAGCCGCTAATCGCGCCCAGGTGCGATCGCCCAAAATAATAGGCATAGACCCCGGCTTGCAGCACCCCATTCAGCCCTTGCATCAACCCCAACAAGCAGCCATAGAGCAGCACCAATTCAGGGCTAGTCACGCGGGTTAGCCAGCAACAGAGCCAGGCTCAACAGCCCCAGCATGGCGCTCAGCAGCCAGCGCGGAGAGATGCGATCCATCAATACACCCGCCACCATGTTTGCAGCAGCAGTCACCAGGCCATAGGGCACAAAGACGAGCGAGGCGACCCCGCGATCTACCCCAGAGGCTGCCATGATCGAGTAGTGGTGAAAGACGAGCCCGGTGCCCAACGCGGCAATACACACATTGCCAATCGAAAACAGCCAAAATCTAAACGTGCAGCGGGCGGCAGCTAGCGTGTAGTGCACCTCTTCGAGCAGGTATTCGCCCGAGACTGGGCGGTTGCCATCGGGCCGCAGCCCATAGCGCTCGGGCTGGTCGCGATACACCAAGGCCCCAATCGACAAAATGGTAACCGCCACCAGTCCACCTAACATCATGTAGGCCTGCCGCCAGCCAAACTGCGCAATCAACCGCTCAATCAACAGCGGAAACAGGCTGATGCCCAAGGCAAAGCCCAGGCCCGACAAGCTCAGCGCTACCCCGCGTCGCCGCACAAACCAAAGATTAATCGCGTTGATGCTCACTAACCCCAGCGCTTCCTGCCCCAGACAGCGGATGGCAATAAACCCTAGCGCTAGCGAGGCTAACCCTTGCACAAAGCCCATGCCTACACATGCCAAGGAAAAGAGCGTGGCGATCGCCACAACTGTGGCCCGTGGCCCCCAGCGATCAATCAGCCGCCCAATCCACGGCAAGAAAAAGGAGCCTCCCAGCGTGCCTAGCATATACAGCAGCGACACCACCGAGCGCGACAGACCCAACTCCGCCACGATCTGATCTAGGAAAATTGAGACCCCTACCGTTTGACCGGGGATGGTCATCAACATACCTAGCGTGCCCGCCAGCAACACCACCCAGCCGTAATAGACCGGAGAAGCGGCAATTAAACGGCTGTGCTTAATCGGCGGTTGTTCAATCTCCACAAATTTGGCACCCTTTGCTATGGTTTGGCATGGCTGCAGCACAAGCCTAGCCCACGTCAGCAGCCATGCCGACATCGCCTACCAGCCTAACGATCGAATCGCAATTTTATCCAAGATTAGGCTTGATGCCAGCGCGTCTAGGGAGCCAGCAGCGCCTTCTTCGCTCGGTTTTTTAGATACCATTCGCTGATTTCGGGCAGTACCGTTTCAACCAGTGGAAATGCCAAATCGCAAAACGCCTGAATTTCGGCCTGGGCATCCTTTTTCCACCGCAGATCCATAATGTGGAAAAACGATCGCGCATTGGTAGACACCACAAAATGCTGACGCGTGTCAAAGGGAATCAGCCCCCGCGCATGCTCCTCAGACAGTCCATATTTTTCCACATCTTCTTGATACTGCTGGGCTGCCTCTAAACAGCGCTGCTGGTGGTGGCGGCGGCGTTCTTCGGTATAGTCGTAGGGATCTCCTTGGCGATCGCCATACTTCCCCACCGGACGCAAATAAAACACCTCGTCCACGGTGCGCTTTCCGGTTGCGACATCGATAATGCGGTGCCCCGAATAGCGAAAACTCTGCACATCAAACGACACCCCCACGCGGTGAGTGCGGAGCTGCTGCATCATCGAGTGGGGAAAGTATCCCGCTGCAAACACCAGTCCCACATGCTCAATGCAGCCCCAGTGCCCGCGATTGCCCTCTAGCAGCCGCTTCACCACAATGCTTCCGGCCTTTTCTTCCGTGATCGTCTCCAGCGTTTGAACCCACTCTGCGCCGACATAGTCTTCAGAATAATCAGTATGGAGAGCGGCATACATGACCCGGTTGGGGTTTGGGGTATGGCTCAGCAGGTCTACCTGAAACAGCGGGTCGTGCAGCATAGTTAAAGAATACGTGGGATGATCACGCCAACGGGGTTCACGGTACTATCCAGCTTACGAGCAGGAGAACCCGGCGAGACTAAATTTTAATCTTTTTTCCTATCCCTAGGGCATCGACTTAAGGTTTCATCTGCTTTGCCGCTATCCGTAGCACCATTCATCTCGATTAGACCGGAGTCATGAGTTGGCGATCGTGAGAAACTCCACCTGGGGAATCAGCGGATCGTTGACGACACCTACCCCGCCAAAGCCCCAGCGCTTTAGCATTCCTTTGAGTTGGGTCGCCGCCATCGACTCTACGACAAACTCATCCGAGACTTGAGCGGCGTGGGTGTTGAGATAGCTCAGGGCGTCGGCATGTTCATTAAACAGCAGCAAAAATGCGGTGGGTGCTGAGTCTGAAGCGCTGGCGGGGGGGCGAGGTCGCGCCACTAAATATTGGCCGTCTTGGCGCGATCGCACTAAATAATACACCTGCGAAATCATAGCCCCGTAACCTCAACCGTTGAACCGATAGGAATAAATGAAGGGTAGCGCTAAAC
>JBGTOF010000355.1:0-5061 GCA_041742695.1 Elainellales cyanobacterium
GTGCAGTCTTCCAACCCCATTTTGGGGCAGAAAAAGGGGGGAACTCAAGCCGTTGCAGTGTCACGGAGATATCCGGATCACCTTGCTTGTCTCAAATGAGACACATATCCTCCGGAACACTCAATTAATCGAGGTGCCCTACAGTGTTGGCAGTCTTGGTCAATGCAAAAAAGAGGACTGGAAAGGCTAAAAGCACAGCGACAAGACCTATTAGCGTCCATTGAAAAGCCAGACGGCGCTTGCGGACTAATATAGCGAGGGCGATCGCCGCCAGCGGAGTTGAAACCTCAATGAATGCCCCAATGTGGGGCGGGCCAAACGCCACATATAGACTGTTTTGCACCGCTAGGTAAAGCTCTGCTGAGTACTGCATTTTGGCGGGCAACTCTAGGGCATGGCAAAAGGCCATGCCGATAGCTAGGGCAGACAGAAGCAGAGTAATGAAGCGCCAGGTTTTTAGCCCCAGGGTGAACTCTCCTTAACTGATAGTCAGTACCTCTTGAGGCGTAAGAACTCAAGCAACTTGGACATATTGTGCTTAAGTAAACGGCCGACGGTGTCGATCACGATTGATTTGTCAGCCACGGTTCATGTTCCACGACAGAGCACGTCATTCCATGTAAGCAGCTTTAAACCGGCGATGTCGGTCGTTCTAGATTCGGCTCGGGCCTGGTGCTCCTCGGCATCTAAGCAGATCATCTCAAATTCCATAATTTGATTACCCTGATTTAAGGCCGCTATTCTGTCGTGAGATATTAAAGGAGCTTATCTATTTTTCATAGCTATAACTTCAGCAGCTAGATTCTAATCCGATCAAAGCTAGCTTATGACTTTAAGCATTGAGTTGAGATGGGTCGAAACTGCTTCATAAGCCTATTCATTTACTTTTCAAGAAAACCTATCACTATTAGCTAAGGCGGGATTCAGACGATCTCTCCCTCGAGAGGAGGTTAGTCTGCTCAGGGATCACTACTATGGCAAATAGATAAGAGAAGTTTATCGATTTAACAGGAGACTTGTCTATGACTAGTACAACCAACAATTCTTTCCCCGTTGACCAGCCCAAAAACACGACAACTGTTCCCGATGACAAAGTTGTTGTGAAATACAAGGCAACGGACGCTCCCAAGAAGTCTACAGAAGATGCTGACACAGAACTCCATCAAGATGATGCTCATTCTGTTGCTAAAGCGGTAGGTGCTGCTGGAGGCGGAATCGCAGGTGCAACGATTGGCCGAATGGTCGGTGGAAAAATCGGTGCAGCAATCGGTGCTGTTGGTGGAGCAGTAGCTGGAGCAGCCATTGGCAATCAGGCAGCTGAGGGCATCGATCATCGAGTTGATGGTGCGATCAACGTCATGAAAGATGCAGCCGAAGGCGTAACACATCATGTTGAAGATGCCATTGATTCAGTGAAAACAAAGGTCGATGAGACTGATGTGAAAGGCTTAGCCGAATCCGTAAAGCACAAGATTGATGAAGCTGACGTGCGTGGCGTCACTCAGTCTGTACAAGAGAAAATTGACGACGTTGACGTGCAAGGTGTGAGTCAGTCTGTGAAAGGCAAAATTGATGAAGCCGATGTACGCGGAGTCAGCAAAACCGTTCAAAATAAGCTCAATGAAGCTGACGTGCGTGGTGTGAGTACCTCTGTGCAGCACAAGATCGACGAAGCCGATGTACGCGGCATGAGCAATTCTGTGAAAGGCAAGATTGATGAAGCTGATGTGCGCGGCATAAGCAACTCTATAAAGGGTACAGTCGAAGATGTAAAACCTTCGATTACTGATGCAGTTAAGTACACTGCTCACGACGCTAAAGAGATTGCAGACAGCGCTACTCACGCAGTCAAGCGGGCTTCGCATGATGCTGAAGAAGTTGCAGATAGCGCCACAGCTAAGGCAAAGAACAAGCTTGAGAACAACCCTGAAGCTGGCCCTGTAATCAACACCGATCCCATGAGACCCGGCTTACCTACTAATCCAATAGTAGCTAAGCCAGCTAACCAAACTGACACCAAAATCGAATGGGATCTCCACGACAAGCGGGGTCTGTCGTAGTCAAAACTCGACCACTCTCCCAAGAGAGCTTTGGTAAGCAAGGGGGCCTTAAAGGCCCCTTTTTTGATGGGCAATGAATTGGTTCTCTTTCAGCCTTAATTCAGGGCCATTCCACCTGATGGTTTAATCTTGGGGTTTAGTGGATCTGCGATGGTAATTTGCCGTCATAAACTGGTGCCACTGGCCATCATCGCCTTGGCAAAAGGAGCTCAGCACCCGGCGATCGCTGCTCTTGAATTCGATCACGTCTTTGTACTGAGCCATTTGGCGATCGCCAGCCATGGATGGCCCTTCAGAATGCAGGGTGAGCACCCGTTCAGAGGCGTCGAGTTCGCCGTCGTAGATCCAGAGGTGGGTCATCATCGACCCCATCCAGGTACCGACAAAGCGCTGCTTTTGGGGGTTGTAGCCGAGGGTCATGATGGTGGTAGCCATAGTGCCACACATTTCGCCTTGGCCTTCGGCGACCACCCAGAGGCCCCCCACAGATTGGACGCTCTCGGTTCCCGTTGACTTTTCCAGAGGCTGATTGGGCCCTGTCATGCCCTTAACTTCATAGGTCCACTCGCCTACCAGCTGTTGAAGCCACTGGTGTTCTTTTTGGGGTTGTTCTACTGCGGGTTGGGTTTGTTGTACGTCAGTTGTAGTGGTCATTAGGTTTCTCCTTGAGGTATCGCATTAGAGGGTTAATGTCTGCACGTCATCGCTGATATGACAGACAGAAACCCGGTTTGTGCTGTGGAAAAACTAAGTCTTGCATAGGTCATCTGTGGAGAACTGCTTATCCCATGGTGGGCAGTGCCCACCCTACAGCGTCCAGAATTTTTGAGAAAAATTAGGGAACTTCTTGCCTAGAAATCTCCTAAATTGACCGTCAGCAAGCTGGTTTTTCGATCTGGGTCTATTCGCAGTTGATCATCCAGGGAATGCTAAATTTATCGACTACCATGCCAAACCGCTGTGCCCAAAAGGTTTTTTCCAGAGGCATCTGAATATTGCCGCCTTCAGCTAGGGCTTGAAAGATCTGCTCGGCTTTGTCTGGGTCAGGAATTTGCAGGGAAACGGAGAAGCCTTTGGGCGAATCGTACTGCTCAGGAGTGCAGTCAGACCCCATGATCGCCCAGTCGCCCAAGGTCAGTTGGGTGTGCATGATTTTGTTGGCAAATTCGGGGGGCACTTCGCCCTCGGCGGGGGAACCGGCGAAGGTGAGCATGTCGCCTAGCTCTCCACCTAAGACCTGGCGGTAAAACGTGAAGGCGGCTTCGCACTGGCCATCGAACATCAGGTAAGGATTAACTTGCATAACGGTCTCCTTGAATAAATGAATTACATCGAACGGATGAGAACGACTTAGGAACACTCTTGGGCCGCTTCCAGAGCGGGCGGGGCCAACGTTCATCCCTGGCTCTATCTAGTAGTCGAACGGTAGGACGCAAAATCGACAGGGCGGATCATATTTACTCCAGATCATTGATGCCTCCTGTCTACACCTGTGGTGGTGCGGTGCTCCAGGGATCGTAGGTGCCAAAGTTCCACAGGTAGCCCTCTGGGTCGCGGCAAGAATAGTCGCGCCCGCCGTAGTCTTGATCTTGGATCTCCATAACGATTTCGGCCCCGGCGGCGATCGCACATTTATAGTGCTGGTCAACCTCATCCACAAGAATGTAGGGGCTTTGGGTGACGACATCTCCCTTTTTGCGGGGGGGCTGCTGGAGTTGAGCAAAGGGGGTATCCCGCACCGAACCTAGCATGATCATGCCGTTGCCAAAGGTGAGTTCGGCGTGGACAACGGTGTCGTTTTCGCCGGGCACAACTAGGTGTTGCTCAAAGCCAAAGGCTTGGCAAAGCCACTCCACTGCCGCCGCCGTATCGTTATACACCAGGGTTGGAATAATGGTTGCCACTGTTTTTTTGGGCGTGCTGGTCATGTTAGCTACCTCATTAAAGGGGACTTATTTAGCGATCCAATGAGTCAACCGGGTGCAGGACTAGGAACTGTTGCGGGGTTATTCAGGAAGGGACATGGGCAGTGCTCTCTACTGATGTCACATTGGCCCAATCAGTGCAATCTAGGCGATAGACCGAGCAGTCGTCGTCGCCAAAGCGGCGGTACTCCAAAAAGGTGAATCCGAAGCGCTGGTAGAAACGGTGGGCGCGGGTGTTGCTGGTTAGCGGATCAATCAGTATGGCAGTGACCACGGGGTCGGCAAAGCAGCGGGCGAGGGCCAGCCGCATCATAGTGGTGCCGTAGCCTTTGCCCAACTCGGTGGGTTCGCCAATCCAAAGGTCGATCGCCCGCAGGTCGTCGGCCACATCGCCCCAGTAGTGGCTGTCTTCTTGGGCGGGGTCAATAATTTGAATGAACCCGATGGGGCGACCGTTGAGTTCGGCGATCAGCTGCTCGCGCCAGGCAGGGGTGCGGGCTAGCTCCACCTCCCAGCCCCAGTCGTCAATACCAGCGGCAACCACTTGGGGTTGCTCGTCCCAGTGGCGCAGTAGAGCCACATCGTCGAGGATAGCCGGCCGCAGAGCAATGGCACTTGACTCAGTCATGGTGTTACCGACCCCTTCAACATCGGCTAACGTCCCAACAATTATAGTTCTCCTGTACTATTTTGCAAGCAGGCGAAATAAATCTTCAAGGCGTGTCGGTTTATTGGTTGCTAGTCTGGCAAGGCAACTCTAGCTCGCGTGGCTACCAGGATGTTGATGGCTACAGGCAGCACCAGCCAGAAGCCAGTATCTAAATCCAGCCCAATGCCGAAGAGTGCGATCGCAAGCAACCCCCATCCGGCAAAGGCTGGTAGAGGTTGGCTGAGATAGTGCTCAACCCAGTGGCACAGACAGCCATAGAGTATCAGTAACCGTCCCAGGAATTTAACGAAGGTTTAGGGATTTTAGGTCAGGAGTTTCGGTAAGGTGAAACGATGAGCGACGAGATCGAGATAGCCGGAATCCGCGTTCCTATGGCCGACTGGGATGCGACCCCCGCTAGCATCCA
>JBGTOF010000146.1:0-2782 GCA_041742695.1 Elainellales cyanobacterium
TCCCTTTTGTATGCCGAATCTGCTCTGCGAGAAGCCTTAAAGCATGGCATCCATACAAAGGATCTTGTTGAGCGCTCTCAAAATCTAATCTGCGAAATTCAAGAAAAAATAGAGAACTCTTCACTTGATTAATGTATGAAAGCAAATTGGTGGTTTGATGATATGTATCTCGTAGGTCAACTGCCTTTGGAACAGTTGACCCAAAAGCTGCGCGAATTAGATGAATCTGTTGTATTAAAAGAGATAGAAGAATATTTGAGTTCACAAAGTAGTTTTCAGGATTTCTCGGGGGGTGCTTGGAGCTTCTCTAATCGACCATGGCAACATACGTCTCATACTCTTGGTTATCTTACCCAAGTTCCCTCTAATAGCCGCCAGGATATTCCTATTCAGGCTGCAAGTAATGTATCTGGTGATTTAGGACTGAAAAATAGTCAAATTAAAATCACTTTAAATGCTTTGAGGGTGGCTTCGTATCCTGGTAACGGTACGCATCAAATTCTCTTTGACTTTTACACCCAAAACCAACTTCCTGAAGTTACAGAACATCTTCACTTTAACAGCATCTATCGAGTTCGCGAGGGGCAACATGCTGCCATCTTAAACTATCCCATTTTCCTTGGTTTAAACGTCGGCAATGATGGCTTAATATTTAAATGTTTAACCGTCAACGTTAAAAATGAAGAAGACGAGCAGGCAATCCAATTCTTGGATTCTGACGCTTTCAAAACAGGCTTGCAACTAGCAACCACTGTCCAACCAGCCATCAAACCCCTTTCCGAAATGGCGATGGGTTTGACTAGATCTATCGCTAGCCGTCGCAAAAACGTTCCTGTGCAAGATATTCAAATTGGTCTGGACTTTACCAACAATCCAATGAGTGCCAGACTGGCAGAGGGGGTTTATATCGCTGTCCAAATTCCTGAAACTCTTAAAAGAGTATGGGATTGGAGAGATTGGATTTACGATGCCAGTACTGGTCAAATTGTGAATGACTATAGCCGGGATCAACTTATTCCCTACAATTACATTGCTTTTGGTATTAGCCGTTGTAATTCTTAGTATTTGGAGTAACTAGTCGAGATATAGAATATAGCACTTTACCTTATGTATTCTTCCCCTAGAAATATAGCCTAACAACGCCCATGCACCCGACCGTTGAAAGGTCACCTGTTGAGAGTTCGAGGATGTTTGCGGCGGGTGATGGGCACCGTTATGCAGACTATTTTCTGGTGATAACAATCCGAGAAAGCTTTCTCTAGGTATAAAAAACTACCCTTGCAGGAATCTGGGTAAGAGTTAACACTGCGGGGATCAATCCGTTGGCGTCAAACTAGGGAAGTGCTGAGATGCAGCACCGCTCATAGCCCCCAGCCTGCCCGGTTTAGCTGGAAGCGAATTTCCCGCAAAATGCTGTTAATTGACGCTAGAGTTCCTGAAATTCCCTGAAACCAGAATAGAAGCCCCACTATGATAATGGGCATTAGCCCATAGTAGGCTAAGCTCCAGTACACCCAGCGGCGGCTGGCCCGGTGATGGTAGCGCAGCCGCCAAAGTAACCCCAGCGGAGCCAGAATGTGGATAACCAGGATAATTGGCAAACCGTAGTAGAGAGCCGCCAACCCGACCCACATCTGCCCCATAGTCATCAACAGATACACCCCCAGCAGGAGCCAGCTTAGCGGCCCAATGGCGGCTAAAAGTTTGAGACAAATTTGCGACGGGCGGGCGTTGGGTGTCATCTGGTTAGGTGCCTCTACCCCGATATCGCTACCGTTGCCACCCCGACTCCCACACAGACTGTCACAATCGCGCTAGCTACAGACAACCGCTGCATTAGACCCGCAGCTAAAGAAGCCTCTTCTAACCACTGGCGAGCGTAGACGGCGACTAGCCCCAGGGCCGTGAGCACTGACGCCAGACCCAGGCTAAACCCGCCCACCAGCACCAGCCCGTAGCTAATCTGGTGCAGCGCGATGGTCAAAGACCGGCCTTCGGCCATCGCACTCAGCAGTAGCACCAAGGCCGACGGGCAGGGCACCATTCCCCCCGAAATGCCAATGGCCAGCAGCGATCGCCAGTCTTCTGGGTGATGATGATCGTGGTGAGAGTGATCATGATGATGGTGATCGTGGTGATGGCCAGACCGCAGGCGCACCGACAGCAGCTTGAGGCCGACCAGGCAAATCGCTATCCCGCTGAGCACCCCCAAAATGGGATACACCTGATCGAGAACGACATACTGCGAGGCCAGCAGCGTTGCAACCCCCAGAGCAAACACCGTCACGGTGTGGGTCAGCGTGGTGGCAATGCCCAACCACAGCGCTGCCCCTGGGGTGCCGCGACTGCCCACCAGATAAGCCCCCACCAGGGTTTTGCCGTGGCCGGGGGATAGGGCATGAACGGCACCAAAGCCAAAGGCGATCACCACACCCGCCGCGATCGCCCCTGGGCTAGGCTGGGCCTCTAAAAGCTGTGTCAGCGGGCTAGCTGCTTCCAAGTGGGCCAGAATCGGCGTCAGCATCGGTAGTAGGGCCATGGTGATAGTCTCCGGTCTAGGACAGAATGCCGCTAAATGCTGCGAGTTTAATTGATATAATGATAATCATTATCATAACCTTGTCTAGCTCTGTGGTGCCAGGATCCCTCCAGTCTTTCTAAAGCCATGCTCCAAACCCTGCTGACTCGACTGATCCAAGGCTATCGGATGTTTCTGTCGCCGCTGCTGCCGCCCACCTGTCGGTTTACCCCCACATGCTCGCAGTACGCCCTCGATGCGATC
>JBGTOF010000388.1:0-11120 GCA_041742695.1 Elainellales cyanobacterium
TAGCGTTGCCACAATAGACGGCAGAATAATGGCACCCGGATTGGTTGCTCCGGCACTGGCGCGCACGGTGATGGCGCTGATGGGCAGGATGGTGAGGGATGAGGTGTTGATTGCCAAAAACAAGCACATGGCATTGGTGGCAGTACCGGGTTCAGAATTCAATCGATTGAGCTCGGTCATGGCTTTTAACCCGATGGGCGTGGCGGCATTGCCCAGCCCCAGCGCATTGGCCGCCATGTTCATAATCATGGCCGACATGGCGGGATGGTCGGCCGGCACATCGGGGAACAGCCGCAGCATCAGCGGGCGAATTAAACGGGCGATCGCCCCCATCATCCCCGCTGCTTCTACCACGCGAATGATGCCTAGCCATAGCGCCAGCGCCCCAATCAGGCCGATCGCCAGCGTCACTGCATTGCTAGCAGATTCAAAGGCGGCCTCGGTAAGCTCTGGCATGCGGCCATCAAAGGCGGCGATCGCCGTAGACGCCACAATCATAAATAGCCAGATGCCATTTAAGGGAGAGCTTTTCTGTTTCATCGCAGATTGATTGCAGTCAGACGATACTTAATCTCCCCAAACCATACCGCCAAGTGCGCTGAATCCCTAAATCAAATCCGTCAATCAATTCGGGCGATCGGGGTTGCCGCTTGGAGAGGGATGCTGTTTAGAGAAGAGAGATCTCCGATCGCTCTGGCGACCTCTTTAGAGCAACGTGCATGGGGGACGCCCCACGCTTCCTGTCCATTAAACTTGCGTGTAGATGCTTACATCGGCACGTCTACCCAGCGGCCCTGCTCGTGAGACTGGTGAGTTAAATCCATCAGCAGTTGTGAATAGACCCCTTCCCGCAGCGAGGGGGCCGCATACTGACCACTGTCCATGCTGTTAACCCAGTGATCTACCACTCGAATAAAGGGCGCAAGCCGCCCATCGGGATAGGTTTTGGGGAACTCAAGGCGATTCGGAATCTCGACCGCGTTCAGGGGTTGTCCTGCAGGTGCTGCCCAAAGCTGAAACCCATGCACATAGTCGGTTTGGTTGCCACTGCCTAGCACCAACGTGCCGCGATCGCCATACACCTCCACCCAGTGCCCCCGACCTTGATAGGTCACGGCGCTCAGCGTCACCTGGCAGGGGGTGCCATCTGCCATCTCCAGCAAAATATTGGCGGTATCATCCGCATCCACAGGCTTGTTTGCCCCCGTGTCGGGATCAGGCCGGGTCGTAATGGTGGTGCTCAGGCGACCACACAAGCGCCGCGCCGGGCCAAACAGCCAGCTAATGTAGTCAAAGGTATGGGAACCCAACGCTCCCAGCGCACCGCCGCCTTGGTCTTTGCGGGCGTACCAGTTCCAGGGGCGGCTGGCATCTGCCCGACCCGACACGAGCCAATCAATCTTAATCAGTCGAGGCTGACCCACATAGCCTTCCGTCAAGAGTTCTGCCAGCCGTTGCCAAGCCGGGACAAATCGAAACTCAAAATCCATTGCAGTGGCCACCTGTTTGGCTTGGGATAGCTCCAGCAGTGTGTGGGCTTCTGCCGCAGACAGCGCGGTTGGTTTTTCTAACAGCACATGCTTGCCTGCATTCAGCGCCATCCGGGCCTGCTCAAAGTGCAGAAACGGCGGCGAAGCAATGCTCACCGCTTGCACCTCCGGGTGTTGCACCAGCTCTTCTACGGTAGTGAACGCATGGGGAATATTGTGGGTAACGGCGATTGCCCCAGCCTTGTCTGCCTCTCGATGGTGCACTGCCACCACCTGAGTGCGATGGTGAGCCTGCAACCCCGGAATATGGATTTTCTGCCCAAACCCCGTGCCGATCACCCCAACGCCCCAACATGCCTCTGCCATGGCTGCCCTTCCTCTCGTTCATTGCCCCTCATGCTACACCTGTGCGGCATCCCTGTGCGCAAGCGGCCCCAAGACTCATTCTCTAACCCAGCTACAACGACTCAACCCGCTACAGCAATCCCCGATATCGAATAAACAGCAGGATCGCCGCCCAAGAGCCCAGCGCCACCTTCACCGCCACTAGAATATTCAGCAGCGGAATCCAGCCACCGCTAACGAGCGTGCCGATCTCGCCGTGGGGCAGCTCTATCCCAATAAGGGTCAGCACCGCCAGCAGCAAAAAGATGAGCACCGATACCTTTTCCCAGGTGGCCGCGTGCCAGCGTTGATAGATTGATTCCATATAGGTAGACGACGAGGTAATCGCAATAAGTCCGATTGCGGTGCCGCCTGCAACCCCCGCCGCAAAACCACCGCCGGGGCTCAAGTGTCCTCGAATGGCCAGCTCGATCGCCACCAGCGCGGCAATCGTGGCACCCAGCCGCGCCAGCACAATAGAAGGATTGTCGGTGAACTGGTAGACCGTGCTGGAGGGTTGTTCATCCGCCAGCATAAATCGAACGCCCATAATGGCGATGGTGAACACCACCACCTCAAAGATGGTGTCAAAAATTCGGTTCCGAAGAATAATGCCAGACACTGCATTAGGCACGCCAGTATCTTGCACGACCGTCTCAACGATGGAGATTTCAGTTAAATCGACCATGGGATTGGGAAACACCAGCAGCTTGATATAGACAGCCAAGCTGGCTGCAATATAGAACCACCTCATGGCTGCGCCTCCAGAGAAGTCGGGGGCTCTGCGGCAGATGACCGATCATGCGACTGATTAGGCTGCGGATTGCTCTTAAGGTTCAGGTAGTCCAAGCTCGTAATATCTGAGGGTAATACCGGCTGAAGAATCTCATGGAGTCGCTGAATTCGAGTCTGGAGTTGATAGCGGCTGGGTCGAGTCTGCGACCCGGAAGAATGCCCTAAAGGATGCTCCATTAGAGAATCAGGATGATGCAACGCCCCGAGAGCTGCGGCGGCGGGAAGTAGAATGGTATGCACATCTTTTGCCGCGAGTGCGGTCTGCAGCGCTTGAGGATCGGGATAGGCTACTAGCTCAAGGCGCATGTGGTATGGGCTCAAGGCTTGGCGCAGTGCCGAGAGCACGGGGGTTGAGGCAGGTATCGGCTGGGGAGAACCGGCCACGGGCGATCGCTCTGGCATCACATCCTCCAACACGCCCAACCGCATTCGCAACGACGACCGAACGGCGATCGCATAGAGCGTAATCGACAGCATGGTGCCCACCAAGGCCTCCGTCAGCGCCACATCGGCTGCGCCAAACAGGGCATAGACCAGCGCGGCCACCGCACCTAAAATACCGCGAATAACCAGAGCATGATACGGATTCACCTGGGTGACCAGCATGCAGGCGGTAATGGGCAACAGCATGGCGATCGCCAACACGTAAACATCTCCAGAGAGGTCAGTCGAAAGATCAGCCATGATTGCCCCCCGAGCTTGAACAGTAGGCCAGCACATATCCCAACACCGTATTCCAGATCGCCAGAGAAATCAGCGCCAGCAGCAGCAGCGGCCACTCACTGGGGATTCGCAGCAGCAGGCCCACAATAACGCTGATGGAGCCCAGCGTATCTGAAACCGATAGGCTATGCAGTTTGAAGAGAACAGAGCGATCGCCCAGCAGCGGCAAAGTTCCCCACACCCAAAACACCAGACCAATCCCTATTAAGCCGTAACTCAAGATGTTCATTGCGGCGCTACCCCTTCATTCATGCGTCTGAGCACATGGGCCAGCAGCATCAATGCAGCATTGCCCACGCTGAGAATCAGCACCCCCACCACCCCAATCATCCAATCATCGCGCAAGACCGAAATCATCAAAATCATGATGGATGTTTTGGTGGCGATGCTGGCAAAGGCCAACATGCGCTGCCAAATGTCTTGATCTTGCCACGCTTCATAAAGGGGAATGAGCAAGGCCAAAATCATCGCGATGAGTATCCACTGCATTTGTTTTCTCCAGGGTTGGGTTGGGCCCTAAGTCAAGGGTCGGCACCGAGGGGTTGATTCTAAGGCTTGCCTCTCACAGGCATAGCCCGGCTCTGATTTAATCTGATC
The DNA here is from genome assembly GCA_041742695.1 of Elainellales cyanobacterium. Taxonomy (GTDB): domain Bacteria; phylum Cyanobacteriota; class Cyanobacteriia; order Elainellales; family Elainellaceae; genus Kaiparowitsia. Next base: position 3,990 of record JBGTOF010000388.1, read on the forward strand.
CAATCCGATGTAGATAAGGACGTAGAAAGACGATGTGTTCAACGTCAAACCCCGCCACATTTTCTGCGGCTACCGATCAAACTCCTGTCGGGGTCGAAGCGGCTGACTGTGCCGGCGGCTGACTCGGTGAACGGTATACCAACCGTCGTCGTGATATTCCAACACGATGGTTTTAGGCGTAAACGTGATTAGAAAAATATCTAGAAAAATTAGCCCAGGGGTGCGGTTTGGCTTGACTCGCTCCATCGCGATGGTTTCTTGACGATGAGGCCGCAGCATCATCTCTAGCGCTTCGAAATAGGCTCGGGGGATGGCGACGACAACTTCCCATAGGGTGTGTAACCAGTCTTTGAGAACGGCGGGGGCCGTATGGCTGCGTGGCAAAAGCAGCGCCACGCATAGGCCAATGATGATATTGGCAAGGCTGGCATCCGCCGTTAACAAAAACCAGATGACCAATCGCAAGATTAAATCCAGATATCCAATCATGTCAGCACCATCCAAAACAACGCGGCTAACACCAAACTCATCGCGCCAATTAAATGCTCTAGGTTCTCAGCGACTCGGGGTATTTGCAGCGGCACGGTTTGGGCGGTTACGCAATACACCAGGCCGCCCAGCCCCAAGGTGCCCAGCGCTTTAGCGAGATTGGCGACGGTATAGCCTTCGAGATAGATGCCATTGGCCACCACTAACCCACTCAACAGCAGCCCCAGAGCGGGCCACAACCCAGGGGGCAGCGGCTGAGGGGAAGGGAAACCGTCCCCCTTAGCCGTCGAGAATGATGACGGCAAGAAAATGAATTTGGACATAATCAGCGCGGTGCCCACAGCGGCCCCGTTGAGGGCGATCGCCCGCCACCCCACCAGCCCCTTTAGGGTCAACACTTTTGCCCCAAAGCCTGCGAGCAGCGGCATCCCAGCGATAGATAGCGCGGCGATCGCCATTGCGATCCAGAGCGATCGCCCGATCGGATTCTGGCGCAACGATTCAAAACTGCGGCTAGGCAAATTTCCGGCAACCAAAAACAGGGCGGCTTTGGCCAGTCCATGGGTGAGCGCATAGGTGCCCGCAGCAGCCGGAGCCACCAGCAAAAACCCCATTTGCGACAACGTGCTAGACGCCAGCAGTCGCTTCGTGTCAGTTTCTACCCAGGCATACATAACCCCCAACAGCGCCGCCGCTGCCCCAAACACCGTCACCACTGGAGCCAGATCCTCTACCAGCAGCGCACAGCGCACCAGTGGAAACACCCCGGCCTTGATCACCACTCCCGACAGCAGCGCCGACACGGGCGTTTCGGCTTCGGCATGGGTGAGTGGTAGCCACAGCCCCGAGACAAAAATGCCGCCCTTGGTCAGCAGCCCCAAAACGATGAGGGCGATCGCCTCTGTCGGTGCCCGTCCCAATCCTGCAAACGCAAACGAATGATTCGCCTGATACACCAACACAGCACCAATCAAGTAGAACAGCATCGCCGTATTGCTGATAAACAAATAGCGCAGGCCAACCCAAATCGCCCGGTCAGCCCGAGAATATGCAATCAACAAAAACGTAGCGATGCTAATCACTTCTAGCGCCACATACAGGCTAATGAAGTCCGCACAGATAAACGCCGAATTCACGCTGCCGTGCAAAATCACGACCTGGGTAAAAAAGAAAGACGTTTTATCTGTCGGCCAGCAGTAGAGAATCACCGCTGCTGTCACCACCGCATTGGTCAAAATGAAGAATCCGCTGAGAGAATCTATCATCAGCGTGACCCCAAAATTGCCCAGCAGCTGCAGCGTCACCGTGGCCGGGTCAAGCAGGCAATAGAGTCCATATCCAAACGACAGCAGCGTCATTCCCAACGCCAAGTGACGCGCCAACCGGGGCAGCAGATAAATACTGAACCCAAGAAAAAACGGCAGTGTGATCCAGCCAATCGTGAGCGGACTCATGGCGTATTGTTCCTCTCGATTTCAGTGATTTCCAGCGTAGGGGTATCCCGCGCCAGCTTCATCGTGCCGACCAGCATCAGCGCTTGAAGCGAGAAGCCAATCACGATCGCCGTTAGAATCACGGCCTGCGGCACGGGGTCAGCATAGGTCACAGGCTCACCCCTCCCCGATGCAATAGGCGTAAACCACCCTCCTCGCGCCGCCACTAGTACGTAGCACGCAATTACGCCGGTGCTCATCACATCCATCGCGATGATTTTCATCATCAAATTCTTCTTCAAAATGATGCCCAAGAAGCCACAGAACACCGTGGCAAAAACGCAGGCTTCTAAAGCAATACCCATGGCTCTTTCCGTTATCGTGCTGGGGGCGATCGCCCAAATCATTCAGCCTAAACCAAACCCCTCATCATAACTCCCCAAAATTCTCAATTCCATGAACGTCTAAGACGTCTGTACACGAGAGTATGTTGACCTATTTGGTCAGCGAACGCTCAAATTTGATATCAAGTTTGATGGAGAGGGTTAACTGCAACCCACGTAAGTTCGCAATGTATATCGCAAGGTATATACGATCATTTTATGTACAGCCATTCCATCCGTTCTGGAGCAAGCCCATCCACGAGATTTGCGGAATCAATGATGTATCAAGAAACTATCGAGGATTGAGAAACGTTGCACAAACGATGTCTCTCAACGGGAGAAAACCAAATCAACAGATACATTCAGGCACATCATTTTCCCGCAAATCCCTTACCCTTATTGGTGCACAATTTTTCAGGTTGTGGCTGATGCGCCATAGTCAAGACTGGCGTCAATTGATGGAGACACGATGGTATTCTCTACGGCTTGCTTTAAAGCCTCACTCCGGTCTGTATGCAGGTTTTGGGGCGGAATCAGACGAAGCACCTTCAATTTGTCGAGCCGTTGCCTTGTCTGCCCTGCCACGCCCACCAAAAAGACCTGGCGCCCTTTTTCCACAGCTTCGCGAATTGCATTTTCTAACGCGAGCGACGCCGTTACGCCCAGATGCGGCACATCACTCAAGTCAAACACAATAGCATCACATGTCTGAATGGCATTGTGCTCCCGCGAGATGGCCTTCGCCACGCCAAAAATCATGGGTCCACTCAGTTGAAACAACAACACTCGACCATTTGCTTCATCGAGCCAGCGTTTTTCATTTGCATTGAGTAGCACGACATCGTCTGCATCGGTAACGGTTTGAACCGAGCGAGACTGGAACTGGCTCATGCGATCGATGGTCAAAATATTGGCGACAAAGACCCCAATTCCCACAGCCGCAATGAGATCCACCAGCACCGTTAGCAGAATCACCCCATACATAATCAGAGCGCCCTTAACCGACACCTGATGCGCCCGCTTTAAGAAACTCCAGTCAATAATATCAACCCCAACCTTGAAGGCGATTCCAGCCAAGACCGCGAGGGGAATCACTTCTGTCAGGTTGGCCGCCCCCAAAATCACCACCAACAATACGGCAGCGCGGGTTAGGCCAGAGAGTGCCGTCTTTCCGCCGGACTGAATATTCACCACTGTGCCCATCGTGGCCCCCGCTCCTGCAATGCCACCAAACAGGCCAGACATCACATTACCAATTCCCTGCCCAATCAGCTCTTTATTAGAATCATGCTCTGTGCGGGTCAGGCTGTCGGCAATGACAGAGGTGAGCAGCGCGTCAATGCAACCCAGCATCCCTAACATGGCCGCATCCACTATCATCAGACGCAGCTGGTCGACTTGAAAGATGGGCATCTGTAGGGCCGGAAACCCCATCGGAATTTCCCCAATTCGACGAATGTCTAAATCGGGAAGCAGCAGCAACGATACTACCGTACCGAGGATTAAAGCAATGAGCTGCGGCGGCACAAGCCGTTTGATTTTGCCAGGCATGAACCAGATGATGGCAACGGTCATGGCAGCTAGAAGCGTTTCGGCAGGCTGAATATTGCCTAGCAGTTGAGGAATGGCTTGGAGAGTGCCGATTACGCCGCCGCGCGGGCTAGCCTGTCCCACAAACGGGGCAATCTGCAAGATGACCAAAATGATGCCGATGCCAGACATAAAGCCTGAGATCACGGTGTAGGGCATCATCGTCACATACTTGCCGAGCCGTAGCGCCCCAAACAGAATTTGAAAGACGCCCGCCATCATGACAACCGTGAAGGCCATCGCCAATCCTTGGTCAGGATCAGAGGCGGTCAAATCTGCGATGACGGCGGTCATGACCACGGTCATCGGGCCGGTGGGTTCTGAAATCAGAGTCGGCGTACCCCCAAACAAGGCGGCAAAAAAGCCAACTAGCACCGCACCCCACAATCCTGACGCGGCCCCCGCCCCCGACGCCACGCCAAACGCCAAAGCCATGGGCAATGCGATGACGGCAGCCGTAACCCCACCAAAGAGATCTCCACGGACATTACGAAAATTAATTTTGTTGGTTATTTGCATGGCTCAATGACCTAGCTTTAAAGACGGGCTTAGAAATAGAAACCTATGGTGAGGTTTAGGGGTTGAACATCGACCAATGGGATGGCGATACTTTTCAAACTCACTGCCTCAGACTTGACAAACCGAAGGAGCAGATAGGCGACCTAAAAACTCTGCGAAGAGAGGGTTCGGCACGGTAGTTCCGATCTTTTCTCGAAGCAATTCCTTGCATCTAAATAGATCTAAGTCTATGCATTTTAAGATTTGCATTGAATTAAGTCTAGGGGTAAAGTCGTGCGATCACAAGCCTGAGTCCCTACAGATTTTGGATATAACGAAGCAAGAAAACTTATGGGTTAAGTTTGTAGCCAGATATGCTAAATCAGGTTGAGCCAATCAGAAGCGGCTGCGGTTGCCATGACTGCGATGCAGGGCTTTTTTCCCTGATGATCGATGAGGTTTGAGCGTTAACCTGAGGCATTGCAAGTCCCGTGGGTTTTGATGGATGGCAATGCTAAACTGTGGCTCTGCCCATTGTGTTAACCTAGTAAAGTTGTCAAAAATCGCACATCCGGGCTTTCGGGTGTTCTGGAATTTAGATCGATTAATTAGGAAAAGGGCGATCGCCCCATTTGCCGACTAATCGACTGCCAGGATGCTACCGGATGGAGGATAAACCCGAAGGAGAAAACGAATGCCTGTTGTTACGCTGGCTCAACTTTTAGAGTCCGGGGTTCACTTCGGCCATCAAACGCGCCGCTGGAACCCTAAAATGGCTCCCTACATTTACACCTCGCGCAATGGGGTGCATATTATCGACTTGGTGCAGACCGCCCAGTTGATTGAAGGTGCCTACGACTATGTTCGGACGGCTTCTGAGCAAGGGAAGAAGTTTTTGTTTGTAGGCACCAAGCGTCAGGCAGCTGGCATTGTCGCCCAAGAAGCCTCACGATGTGGCGCCTACTACGTCAACCAGCGCTGGCTGGGCGGCATGCTCACCAACTGGGCCACTATCAAAACTCGAGTTGATCGGCTTAAAGACCTAGAGCGCCGCGATGAAAACGGTCAGCTTGATTTGCTGCCCAAGAAGGAAGCCTCTGTGTTACGACGCGAACTAGAGCGCTTGCAAAAGTATTTGGGTGGCATTAAAGCCATGCGCAAAGTGCCTGACATTGTGGTGATGGTAGACCAACGGCGCGAGTACAACGCTGTGCAAGAATGCCAAAAGCTTGGCGTTCCCATCGTGGCGCTGCTTGACACCAATTGCGACCCCGACGTGGTGGATATTCCCATCCCTGCGAACGATGACGCTATCCGGTCGATTAAGCTGATTGTGGGGCGGATTGCAGACGCTATCTACGAAGGGCGTCATGGTCAGCTTGAAGGCGACGAAGACTTTGTAGATTACGATGGCGCCGAAGACATCGGAGACGACGAGGACGATGAATCTGGCGAAGAGGGCAACGCCGAAGGGTAGGCAAGTGGTCCGTTTTGAGCTATGAGTTTTGAGGGACGGCTCTCTCAAACCTTAACTCAAATCTATATACGGGCTAACGCTACCCAAGCCCTGATTATCTAGGTTCTGTGCCGCCCAAGCGACGCAGAACCTAGGATCGGAGCATTGAGTAAAGTCGGCCTGCTGAGTTGGGATTTGCAGGGTTGACTCCTATAACCTGAACCCCCAAACCGTTTTTCATAACTGGGACTTGAGCATCATGGCAGAGGTATCAGCAAAACTTGTGAAAGAACTGCGCGATCGCACAGGCGCAGGCATGATGGATTGTAAAAAGGCGCTGATCGAAAACGATGGCGACATGGATGCCGCAATGGATTGGTTGCGTCAGAAAGGGCTAGCCGCTGCGGGCAAAAAAGCAGGCAAAGTGACTGCTGAAGGGCTGGTGGGCAGCTATATTCATACGGGTGGCCGAGTGGGTGTGCTGGTTGAAATAAACTGCCAAACTGACTTTGTGGCCAGAAACGAGGCCTTTCAGGCACTCGTGCGCGATATGGCAATGCAAATTGCGGCATGCCCCAATGTGGAATATGTCAGTGTAGACGCCATTCCCTCAGAGGTGGTGGAGCGCGAGAAAGCCGTTGAGTCTGGCAAGGACGACCTCGGCAGCAAGCCCGCCGCTGTGCGTGAGAAGATTGTGGCCGGACGGATTGATAAGCGACTCAAGGAGTTGTCTTTGGTCGATCAGCCGTTTATTCGTGACCAGAGCATCAGTGTTGAAGAGCTGCTCAAGCGAACCATCACTCAACTGGGTGAAAACATTCGGGTACGGCGCTTTGTGCGCTTTGTGATGGGCGAAGGTATTGAGAAGGAAGAGTCTGACTTTGCGGCTGAGGTAGCAGCCCAGACGGGCAAGTCTTCCTAGCGGCTGCATGAGCCGTGATGCAGGCTGCATCGGCTAGGGTAGAGGCAGATCAACCGATGCGTTGGTCTGCCTTTGTTGCATGGTTGTGCATGGTTGATGGGACGGTTAGAGCCGAGGGCGATCGCTCGTCTAATCAGGCCAGTTCAATGGGGTGGGGCGCTGCTAGCGTCTTGCATCCCTTTAGGGTTTAGCGTGTTAGAGCCTATGGCTGGAACGGTTGAGCAAATTGAGCAGGATATTGCCAGATTAGAGCAGGCCATTGAGGAGATCGCCCAAGAGTTTGATCAGCATTATCGAGGCTACTTAACCGATTTGGGCCAAGCCCTCAGCCGTCAGCTTATTTCAGCGGTGTTCCACATC
>JBGTOF010000403.1:0-7640 GCA_041742695.1 Elainellales cyanobacterium
TGCTGACACCGGGACGAAAGTCGTTGCTAGAAATCATGGATCGTCTGCTTCGGCTGAATAATCGGCATCTAATTTTACCGCTACTTGGGGACGAGCGATGACATCCGGGGCTTAAAATAGGGAGCGGCAACCCAATCAATCGGGCGGGCAGGGCTGTAATGACCCAGATAAAGACGCGAGAGGGCGTAGTCTGGTTTAATCTACAGTAAGACAATCGACATAGTAGAGTTTGCGCTCTCTACGCCATCTACGCGCGAGGTAGCAGCTGTGGGCATTGTGGTTGAAGGGGTCTCAAAGCGGTTTGAAACATTTCAGGCGGTTGAGCAGGTTAGCCTTTCGATTGAAACGGGGTCGTTGGTGGCCTTGCTGGGGCCATCCGGTTCGGGCAAATCGACGCTGCTGCGGCTGATTGCCGGGTTAGAGATGCCGGATAGTGGGCGTATTTTTTTGACGGGACGCGATGCTACCTACGAGAGTGTGCAAGACCGTAATATTGGTTTTGTGTTTCAGCACTATGCCCTGTTTCGCCATCTCACCGTACGAAAAAATATCGCTTTTGGTTTAGAAATTCGCAAAGCGCCCCAAGCGCGCATTCGACAGCGGGTTGAAGAACTTCTGGAACTGATTCAGTTGAAAGGGTTGGGCGATCGCTATCCCTCGCAGCTATCGGGAGGACAGCGGCAGCGGGTGGCGCTGGCGCGAGCCTTGGCCGTGGAACCCAAAGTGCTCCTGCTGGATGAACCCTTTGGTGCGCTGGATGCCAAAGTGCGGAAAGATTTGCGCGCTTGGTTGCGCCACATGCATGACGAGGTGCATGTGACGACGGTGTTTGTGACCCATGACCAAGAAGAAGCCATGGAAGTCGCAGACGAAATTGTGGTGATGAATGAAGGCAAGGTTGAGCAAGTCGGCACCCCTGCTGAAATCTATGATCATCCCGCGACGTCGTTTGTGATGGGCTTTATTGGCCCAGTGAATGTGCTGCCCAGCACGTCTCATATGTTTCAGAAGAACGGGTTTGACTCGCCCCATCCAGAAGTGTTTTTGCGGCCGCAAGATGTGCTGATTGAGACGCAGCCCGATGGGTCAACCGTGCCGGCTCGGGTGCGTCGGCTAGTTCACTTAGGCTGGGAGATTCAGGTAGAGCTGGTGCTAGACGATGGGCAAATGGTGATGGCGCACCTGACGCGCGATCGCTACGATGAGCTAAAACTGCAGCCGAGTCAAAGCGTTTATGTCAGACCCAAAGGGGCCAAGGCGTTCCCGCTGTTCTATTCTATTTAGTATTGGGCTGCATCCTTAGCATGATCGGCGATAGCTTTGCCACGTTTCGTCTTGGGTGTAATCAGTTGTAATCTGAGAGGGGCGGTCTAGACGATTGACCGGGTGGGCTCTATCATTCTCTAGTTTCTTTGTATTAAATCGCTGTTTGCAGGCGCAAATTGAATCATTTGAACCATCCAGATTTTTCAAAAAACCGACCAAGCCCCCCTGCCCGACAGTCTTTGCGCGCAGATGCGGGGTTAGCAGATATTCCAGAAGCGCGGCGAGAAGAGGATGCCGTGCCCAGTGGGACGGTCGGCGGGCGATCGCCCGTCCAAATGCGGTACTGGCTTTTGGGCGCAGTGGGCTGCGTGCTGGCACTGGCACTTGGGGCGATCGCCAACTTGTCCCCAGCCTGGCAAACCTCCGATCCCTGGACCCCGGCACGCCCTGGTTTAGAGGCTGCTGTAACTTGGTCAACCGATGGAGCGTTGGCAGTGGGCAATGGGGCGGGTGAGCAATTGCTCAACCACTATCCGTATGAGGAAGCGCCCGCCGATACGCTGACAAACATCGTGGCGGATGGCAGCATTCGGTTGCGTCGGGTGGCTGCAGACAAATATCTGGATATGGTAGATGCGGCTCGGCGGGATGGGGTGAGCCTGGCCACGTTGTCAGGGTTTCGCTCCTTAGATGATCAGACGGCATTGTTTTTTGATGTGAAGGCAGAGCGCGGGCAGCGTCCGGTAGAGCGAGCTGCGGTGAGTGCGCCGCCGGGCTATAGCGAGCATCACACGGGCTACGCGGTTGATATTGGCGATGCCAATCAGCCCAGCACCCATCTAGATCCTGCCTTTGAATCAACGTCAGCCTCTCGCTGGCTAGAAGACAATGCCGCCCGGTTTGGGTACGAGCTATCCTTTCCTCAAGACAATGCGCAACAGGTGAATTATGAGCCCTGGCACTGGCGGTTTGTGGGCGATCGCCACAGCCTAGAAACCTTCTACAGTGCCAGAGACTCCATGCAGTTTTAGGCGGCGATTTTAGTTTTTGGTTTAGGTACCGCTGACCTAACGTAGGGTTAAAGTCGCGTGCTGAGATAGTCGCGATAGCCTAACTCGTCCAACGACTGCTGTTTTTCCATCACTACATCGTTAAGCGACTGAGCATAGTGCTGCACTTTATCGAGCAGGGTCGCGTCGTGGCTGGCGAGAATGCGAATGGCGAGCAGCCCCGCGTTCTTGGCATTGCCGATGGCGACTGTTGCTACGGGAATGCCCGCAGGCATTTGTACGATGGAGTAAAGCGAATCTATGCCTTGTAGATGGCGAGTGGCAACGGGCACCCCAATCACGGGCAGCGGCGTTAATGACGCGACCATTCCGGGCAAGTGTGCTGCCCCGCCTGCGCCCGCAATAATGACCCGCAAGCCGCGCTGATGGGCTTGCTTGGCATAGTCCACCATGCGGTCGGGGGTGCGATGGGCCGAAACGATCGCGACCTCGCAGGGCACGCCAAACTCGTCACAGATGGCGATCGCCCCTTGCATAGTTGGCAAGTCTGAATCACTGCCCATGATGATGCTGATAACTGGAGTAGCCATAACAAAAACGGTAGAGATAAATAATCAGTAGAAAAAATCAGCAGAAAAGTAGACGTGCCTGATCGGTGGCAGGGTCTGATTCAACCTTGCTGTTAGTCAGGCGCAGTTTCAGCCATAAATCCTGAGACTTAACCACTAACTAACCATTAAAAAGGGATGCCAATCTAAGCCTGGCATCCCGTCTGACCTTCATCTCTGATTACAGGTCACAGATTACATCAATAGGACTCATTCATTATCCATTGCTGCTACCACAAAGGCGCAAAAGGCAAAGGCCGCAATTAACGGCATTGGTGATGCAAGATAATAGCCACTCGCTGCTGCAAGCACCGTTGTGCCCCAGGCGATCGCCCCCCAGTGTCGTTCTTGAGGGCTCAGTCCTTTCTCAGACTTAATGAGTTCGAGCGCGTCGTTAGGAATGGGAAGTGGCATCACCGCGCAGGGAGGAAACGCCCAATATCCCTGTGATTCACAGAAGGGATCGCTCCAGCCGTTGCTCTCACACCATTCTTGAATCCATTCAAAACGAAACTTGTTCATGGCCCAACCACTCAATCAACAACAACAAGCGAACCGAGGAAGAAATATTAAATAACCTAGTGTTCAAGTCTCTAGAACACGAGACGCAATCACTAGGCTTACGAAAGACAAACTACAAAACTAAAGGTCTAACAGGTTTATAGACATCTGCTCTAGCCATGAATTAACCCAGCAGCAGAGCACCTAACGGCATAAATACCTAAGAGATACTCGAAGCAATACCGTTAAGCTGCAATTCACTCAATCTCTTCATTTAGAGAGGCAGTGAACTACTCAGGCGACAACTATGCTACGGGCTGGACAGGACTTCCTTTAAAATCGCTCAAGGCTCAAATGTCAAAGTCATTCAGAGCCATTTACGTTCTATGTTTTAATAGCCTAACAGACGAATGCAGAGGCTCCCTTCGAGTGATATCAATCGTTACGTTTCAGTTTAGAGCGATCGCTCCAAAGCCTTTGATATTAAGCTGCTTGCCTGTTTCGGTGCATGAATTCAGGCATGGTGATTTGATTGCAATCTATTGCAGTATATGAATTTTGTAACAACGAAATCTTTAGAAATCCCAATACAATCGCAGATCGGGAAAATATCAACTATAGTCACTCAGCTTTCCTAAGCTCCTAATACTTCCCGGCAGAGATTTTGCGACTGAGCGGTAACTCAGGTAAGGAATCTAGGTCATCTTTGGCAAAGAATTTTCTAGCTCGCTGGGTGGTTCGGCACTGCATTTTGCTTCGCGAAGGCATAGCCGTTTTTCCCCATGTCTTTAGCGGCATACATGGCGGCATCAGCCTTTTGCAGCAAGCCATCGGCGTCGGTGGCATCAAGGGGATAGAGTCCAATCCCAATACTAGTTGTAACGGGAATCGTCGCCGATTCAATGCAGAACGGCTCTACTAGGCCATCCAAAATTTTGCCGACCACCGTGACAACATCTTGAGAGGTGTGAATACCCGGCAGCAGCACGACAAACTCATCTCCGCCAAACCGAGCCACTAAGTCGCTGCTGCGGAGTGCTTGGTTAAGTCGCTGGGCGACGGCGTGCAGGAGGTGGTTCCCCATGGTGTGCCCATAGGTGTCGTTGATCGCTTTAAACCCGTCTAGATCGAGGAAGCACACTGCCACCATCTGATCACGGGTGGAGGCCCACTGCAGCGCTTGGTCGAGCCGACTAAGGAACAGATCGCGGTTAGGCAGTCCGGTGAGGCTGTCATGGTAGGCCATCTGCCGCAGCTGATGCTCCATCTGCCGCAGCTCTGCATTGGACTGCACGAGCTCTGCTTCCAATCGCTTGCGCTGGGTAATATCGCGCATCACCCCTACCAAAAACAGGTGCCCTGCCGCATCGCGATGCAGGGTGCGCTTGGTGGCAATTTGAAAGGTCGCGCCGCTGGCGTTGGTTACTTCTTCTTCCACTTCTGATTCTGCACCGGTGGTGAAGGTAAGGTCATCTTGCTGCCAAAACTGCGTAGCCTGTTCAACGGGAAACAGTTGAAAGTCGTTTTTTTCTAACAGTTGATCGCTGGGGTAGCCGATGAAGCGGCTAAAGGCGTCGTTGAGGGCGATCCAGCGGTGGCTTTGGTCTTTAACAAAGATGGGGTCGGGTATGGTGTTGATCACCGACGCCAAAAACTCTTTGGATTTTTGCAGTTCTGACCGGAGATAGGCGATATGGATGCTGATGGCGATCGCCGCACTCCCCAACCCAACGATGCAGGGCACCAGCGGCAGCCACCAGCCCGCCAAAAACGCTAAAAAGCTGCCGCCGACTAACCCTCCCCCCAGTGTCAACACCGTGAACATCGTGCGTAGGGGCTGGCGCATCCGCCAGCTCGCACTGGCCCCAATGAGCGCCCAAGACAGAACCAGCGCCAGCTCTGCCTGATCTGACAGCACGCGAATGGGCGATCGCCCGTCTAAGGCGGCCCCCAGCAGCTGGCTGACATAGAGCCCCTGCAACTCGACCCCAAAGATCGGCTGAGCAGCGCCCCGGGCTCCACTGCTGTGGGCGGTATAAAAGTAGTCTTTGTAGCTGGGCGCCGTAGACCCAATCAGCACCACGCGATCGCGAAAGAGCGAGAGGTCTGCTGTACCTGCTAGAATCTGCCGCACAGGCACCTTGGTAAAGGACCCATCCAAACTGTGGAGGTTTGCGAGAATCTGGTAGCCGCGTGAGTCTGCCCGCACATAGCTGCCATGATTAGGCTGAAACGGATAGAACACGCTGTCGCCTAACCGCAGCAAATTGGGCCTGCCGGGCACTGACTCGGGCTGAATTCCCTCGGGCTCTAGATAGGCCAGGGCCAGCCGCAGGGCAACGCTCTGCTTTTGTTCGCCATCGCGCCCCCAGTAGAGCACCGCCCGGCGCACGCGGTTGTCCGCGTCTACCACCACGTTGTTGAAGCCCACCAACCCCAGGTCGCGTAGAATCGGCGGTGGCTTAATGCCCTCCTGCCGTTCGTCGTCTAGCAACTCAATGCCGATCAGGTTGGGTGTGGTTGCAAACACCTGCGCCAGCTCTGCGTGGCCGGGCTGCACCGGCAGCTCGCGGTAAATATCGAGGCCGATAGCGCGGGGCTGGGCGGCGGCAATTTGCTTAATTACCTGCGCCAGTATGGCATCGGGTATGGGCCAGGTCTGCAGCTCCTCGGCATCAGTGTCATCGATCGTAACCAAAACAATGCGGTCATCGACAGGTTCGACGGGGCGCAGCCGAAACATTTGGTCGTAGGCTGCTAGCTCTAGGGTTTGCAGCATCATGAGCGATCGCCCCCCCGCGATGCATGCCGTCAGGGCGATCGCCGTCAGCCAAAGGCGACGGGCATCCCACAGAGATCGGCGCAGGTCGGTCAACCAAGGGAGCGAGAAGGGCATAGCTGAACACCGGGGGCAGGATAACGAATGAAGGGGGCAGGTTCAGTCGTCAGGTTGGCAGAGGAAACGTGGCGTCACGTCCTCTCGGTGCAGACCTATCAGACCTATGGAAAACGGTGAGCTGGAATCGGGAACGGACTACTGACGAGGGGAGAGCAGGTGGATTGAGTCTAAAATTGGCCGGGCGATCGCTCACCGCCTACATTGCCCGCGCGATCGCGATGAATTGCACCCATAACCCGCGCCATATATCGCTTAACGCGCTGATTTGAGTCTTTATTGATGTGAACCCCCTGCTGCACAGGGGGTTCACATCAATACTGTCCTAATCAACCTATCGGCTGCATTACAGGCTAAAAGATACTCTTTAGAATACCCACATTCCCCGAAAACCTACGCACGGGCTCTAATTGGGGTAGCCTGCACAAGCCATATTCGGTGATGCGTGCCTGATAAATTTGGTCGGTGCTTAACCCCACTGACGCAGGGGGATGGCATACGTTAGGTTTCTCTCGTTACTCCCCCTTTTTGAGTCAGGACTGACGCACGTCGTACAGTGTGCTGTGAATCTCGGCCAATTTGGGGAGGTATGGCCTTCCCAAAATCGGTCAACTGCGTTAGTCCTACTAAGTGTTGAGTCATTACAACCGCATTAGCACTTCCGAGAGCCACTCACCGGGCACCTGCGATAAAGCGCGGGTTTGCCCCTCTAGACCACTGCGCTCATAGCAACTGCGGATAGTCAGCACCACATTTTGCAATGCGGACTGTTGCCACTCCGGTTTATCCTGCCAGCCCCGAAGCGCCGCAAGGTGATGCTGCAGCGCCGCATCTAGATGCTGAGCCCGCGCGTCCGGTGACAGATTGCTCCCAGCTGCCGTTGCGAGCTTGTGATGCACCAGCGCTAGGTTGGTTTGGGTGGCAAAGGAGTCGAAGCTGAGCGGCTGTGGGGCGTCTGCCTCTAACCGACGAACGGTGTTTAGACAGGCATGATAGGCGGCGATCGCCTGGTGCAGATATTCCTGCTCTAGTGCGGTGTCGTTGAGCGGTTGGTTGACGAGGTGCCAGAATGCCGTGCCCAGGTTGTTTTGGGTGGCGGCATGGGCTGCGGGCATGGCGGCAGCGGTGCGGTAGTTGAGGGCAATCTGGTAGGCGCTGATGGCCAATGTCAGCATCGCGTTTGGCGATTCGTATTGGGATAAGTTCCAGTAGGCAGTCCCCAAGTTGTTTTGAATCATGCCGTAGCTGGCGCCATCTCGACTGGGTGAGCAGCCGCGTAGAGCCTCGGTATAGGCGGCGATCGCCCGATGCAGATGGGGCACGGCATCCTGATACTGCGCTAAGTTCCAGTAGGTGGTG
>JBGTOF010000459.1:0-2409 GCA_041742695.1 Elainellales cyanobacterium
TTCGAAGATCCTGACGAAGTCATTGGCCCCCTCAAAAACTATCTAGCCAGTGGTCGCTACAATCGCGCCGGGTTTGCCGATGTCGCCAGTGATTGTTCTCTGGTCATGCTAGCTAATATTGAACTAGACGCCTACCTACAACCAAAAAACCCTGATTACTTAGTTGCTGACCTGCCTACTTTTTTTGGTGAAACCGCTTTCTTAGACCGCTTCGCAGGTATTATTCCTGGCTGGGAGATTCCTAAGTTTAAGCGCGAAATGGCTGCTTCCCAAGTTGGGCTCAAAATGGACTTTTTTGGTGAAGCTCTACTCAGTCTTCGCCGCGACAATCGCTATTTAGCCTATGCTCAGCAACACACTAAATTCGATAATACTGCCACCGTCCGTGATCAAAATGCTATCCTCAAATCTGCCTCTGGCTTCCTTAAAATCCTCTATCCCCACCTAGAGTTAACTTTGATGGATTTTGAGCGTGATTGTCTAAAGCCTGCTTGCAAGCTACGTCAAGCCATTCGCAACTCCGAATATTATCTAGACGACGAATTCCGTCAGTTTGGGCGCGATATCTTGGTAGAAACTATGTAGTTCTTACTGGCACAATTTACTTCAGAGCATAAGCTTTTGTAAAATGTGTACAACTCTCAGCTCTTGCCTCTGTGATTTACCTCGACTACCACGCCACTACACCCGTTGACCCAAGAGTGGCTGAAAAGGTTTTGCAGGCCATGACCACTAACTTTGGCAATGCCAGCAGCACTGATCATGAAGTCGGCGATCGCGCTGAAGCCGCCGTCAAAGCCGCCACCCGCCACGTCGCTGACCTAGTAGGCGCTACCCCTCGCGACATCCTCTTCACCTCCGGTGCCACCGAAAGCCTCAACCTCGCTATCCAAGGCACCGTTCACCATCTAGAACGATCTGGCACTAAGCCCCGCATCGCCATTTCTACCGTTGAGCACAAAGCCGTCCTTGATACCTGCGAAGCTCTCCACAAGCAGGGACGCATTGAGCTGATCTACATTCCGGTTGATACCCAAGCCCGCCTTGATCTGGGTCAGCTAGAGAGAGCCTGCGCCAGCGGCATTCACCTGCTCAGCATCATGGCGGCTAACAACGAGGTCGGCACCCTTTACCCCATTGAGAAAGTTGCCGGGATTGCCCAAAGCCACCAAGTCCCCTTCCTCTGCGATGCCTCCCAAGCCGTCGGCAAAACCCCCATCCAGTTCAACGAGTGGGGTATTACCATGATGACCCTGTCGGCCCATAAGCTCTATGGCCCCCAAGGCGTTGGCGCACTCGTCGTGTGTCGAGACCATCGGCTAGAACCGTTGCTCTACGGCGGTGGTCAACAAAGAGGTTTGCGTCCTGGCACTCTGAATCTGCCTGGTATCGTTGGTTTGGGCGAAGCCTGTCGGCTGCGGGTAGAAGAGATGGTTGTGGATGAGGTGGAGATTGGGAAAAAGCGCGATCGCCTGCAAGCCCTTCTCCATGCCCAAATCCCCGACCTGGTGATCAATGGCGACCCGCAAAACCGCCTGGCAGGGAACCTACACATCTCTATCCCCGGCATCCCTAACAGCGCCATCATTGCCAGAGTGCGCCACAGACTTGCTATTTCAACGGGCTCTGCCTGTTCCTCAGGCGTGGAAGCCCCATCCCATGTGCTCAGGGCGATGGAGCTAGCCGAACCCATCGTAGAAGGTGCCCTCAGAATTGGCCTAGGCAAGTTCTCCACCGACGATGATATTCATCAAGCCGGAGAGATTCTGATTGAATCAGTGCAAGGAGTAAAGCAGGTGATGGCTTGAAGCGGTTGGCTCAAAGCCGTTTTAGCCCTCGGTACGCGGCAAATATTTAACCAAAGCCTTCATCACTTCCCCATCCCGGAACTGAATAGGACTCTCGCCAGTAGGGGCAGGCAAAAAATCAGTCCACTCCAGCGTTTCGGCAAACCGAAGCTGGTGGAGCGAGTTAACAATTGAACTCACTGCCTCCCGAGACCCAATCACCAAGACCTTCACAGGCTCACGATCAGGTTTGGGGTAGGTGTAGAGTTTCACACAGACCTCAACGCCAACCGTTTCAGCAGCGCCTTGAGATTGACCAAGAAAACTTTGAGTTTGCATAGCTGTCGCCTTAGTGGACTACAAGTTTCGATAAAGCAAGCGCTCTGGTGAGCGCCACCAAACCTGTCGCCCTGGCGGACTACAGATCTTGCGCCGATTATGGCATATTTTGTAGTCCATGGGGACTCAATTCTATGTCTGCTAATAATCCTCTGACATGATTAAAGTCATGGGAAAAGCAGGACGAGTACTCCGGCAAGTGCTGGAGGATTACAGCATCAGTCAGACCAAGCTCGCCAACGAGTTGGGCATTGGTCGTTCTAACGTCTACCGCTGGGTAAAC
>JBGTOF010000007.1:0-2300 GCA_041742695.1 Elainellales cyanobacterium
GGCAAGAGGAGTGATCGCAAAATTTCATACTCCGCCACCTGTCCGCGATGGACTAGATCACCAGTAGCAACCACCACATCGGGGCGGGGGCGCAGTCGATTGAGGTGGGCGATCGCACGCTCAACCAAAGGTTTCGTATCGACAATTCCATAAGCATTGTCACCAGCAACATGAACATGGAGATCAGAAATCTGGGCAATGAGCATAGAGTTTGGCTCGTTTGTGGACAGTGTCATGACATTAGCAAAGGCTTAATGTGTTGTTAGTGGTTTCTTAAGCGATGCTCTATAGGATGTAGCTAGTTAGTGTATCCATTAATTATCAGCTACCAATCTACCACCTCATTTGTGGAGGCATAACCATGAAAAAGCATTGGCTGACTGCTGTGTCATTGGCAACGATAGTTTCTCTAGTGGGCTGCGCGACTACTACAGAATCGGTAGACAATAATATAGAAGGTACTGCTGAGTCTGATGGGGCAGCACAAGTCCCACAAGACATGCCAGACACTGTGGTTTCATATAACTCACCAGAGGAATGGGCAAACTGGGGGGCTGTACTAGCGGCATTTAGCGAGAATACAGGCATCAAAGCGCCGAACGATCCAAAAAACTCGGGCCAGACGCTAGCTGCGTTAGAAGCCGAGCGCTCTGCACCACAGGCTGACACTGCCTACTACGGCATCGTTTTCGGCATTGAGGCGGTAGATAAAGGCTTGGTTACAGCTTACAAACCGCCTGGCTTCGACGAAATTCCTGCTACTCTCAAAGCACCTAATGGCGAGTGGGTGGGTGTTCACCAAGGCGCAGTCGCATTTTTGGTCAATACTGATGAGCTGGGCGACGTGCCAATCCCTCAGTGCTGGAGTGATCTGACGACTGATGCCTATGCGGGCAAGGTGGGCTTTTTAGACCCCACTCAAGCTGCGGTTGGGTACTCTGTGGCGACCGCAGCCAATTTAGCTCTTGGCGGCACGTTAGAGAATTGGGATCCTGGCATTGAGTACCTTGCATCACTACACGACAACAACCTAAGCCTCCCGGCACAAACCGCAACTGCAATGGTGCAGCAGGGAGAGATCCCAATCTTGATTGATGCAGACTTCAACGGTTACAAGTTGCGAAATATTGACCAGGCTCCGATTGAAGTAGTGCTGCCCTGCGAAGGGACTCTTTCGATTCCCTACGTGATGTCGTTGGTAGAAAATGCCCCACGCCAAGAGGCAGGCAAAGCCTTGATGGATTTCGTCTTATCGGATGAGGGACAACGTCTATTTGCTGAAAGTTTTCTGCGCCCTGTTCGCGCAGTAGAGATTGATGCTGAGATAGCCAATCAAATGCTGCCGGATAGCGAATATGAACGGGTGATCGTGCCCGATTTTGACCAGATGCGCGCCGTACAAGCAAACTTTGTGGAACGCTGGCAGTCTGAAGTGGTGCAGTAGTTTATCAGGTTGATGGTTGGGCGATGGCCCAACCATCAACCGACAAAATTTAGGGACAAAACCTACGCATTGTGGGAGCTACACCCCACAAACTTATGTCGTGGGAGTCGTAAAGGCAAGAGATCGGCTAGAGAGCTTGATTAGCGGGAAACGTGACTGTGTTGAAACAATTTCGCACTGACAAACCGTGGTTGTTGCCGTTTGTTATGCTAGGGCCGCTGACTCTGCTGCTGCTGGTACTGCTGGGCTGGCCGCTGACGATTTTGCTCTGGCGCAGCCTGCATGATGGAGATAACGGATTTTCGTTAACTGGTTATTCTTCAATTCTGCAACAGCGGCGGTATTTTCAAGCTTTTATCAATACAGTTGGCCTGGCGATCGCATCAACCCTGCTGGCGCTCATCCTCTGTACCCCAACCGCGATCTATCTGGAGCGGAGTCAAGGTTGGGGACGGAAAGCTTTGGCGGTGATGTTGACGATTCCCCTGAGCCTGCCAGGGATTGTAATTGGTTTCTTCATCATCCTCAACTTTGGCATGACTGGTGTAGTGCCCCAGCTGTTTGAAGCCGCTACTGGCGATCGCCAATTTCAAATTGCCTACAGTATATGGGGGCTTTTGCTGGGCTACATATACTTTCAAATTCCGCGCGTGGTTTTGGTTCTGCGGGGTGCCGCAGCTAACCTTTCAGAGGATATCCTTGATGTAGCTCGTACATTAGGAACCCCCACTTGGCGACTCTACAGTGACATCATTTTGCCAACCCTGCGTCCGGCGCTGATCAATGCTGCAACCTTGAGTCTAGCTACTGCACTTGGAGCGTATGGTACGGCTGCAACGCTGAGCCGAGGCTTTCG
>JBGTOF010000016.1:0-10392 GCA_041742695.1 Elainellales cyanobacterium
TCGGCAATTGATTTACCAAACTTTTAGTGCTATTATGGCTCTCAAACTATTTAATTCTCTAGGTTCGGTTGGCCTCAGCTCGCCTCGCTTTCGCTTGGCTCCCCTTGACCGCTTTATCAATATAGCCCCCCCTCCCTAAGAATGTCAATACCCTCAGCTGGGAAAATTGGGGGAATTTTGGATTCGCTAGCTGGATCGACAGCTGCGGAGCCGAAAACGCTTTCTGGGTGGGGTTTTTGGGTTTCTGTATTGGATGGGGTTTAGGCCTAAATTGGAGCTCTATTGCCGCGATTTAATCCTGCATTTATTTAGATTTAGAGGATAGCGTTGAGCATCGGCTCTGAATTAAGCGAGAATTAGCGGGCTGAGTTGAGTCGTTAGGAAGGCTTTAGTGAATTTTCAGTCTGTTATTGCAACGTTGCATCAGTTTTGGGGCGATCGCGGGTGTCTAATTGTTCAGCCCTATGACACAGAGAAAGGGGCGGGCACAAAAAGTCCTCATACGTTCCTGCGTGCTATTGGGCCAGAACCCTGGTCAGTGGCGTATGTAGAGCCCTGCCGAAGACCAGGAGATGGACGGTATGGCGAAAACCCCAACCGTGTTCAGCACTATTACCAATATCAAGTGTTGATCAAGCCATCACCAGACAACATTCTGGAGGTTTATCTAGATTCGCTGCGGGCTTTGGGCATTCGACCAGAAGACCACGACATTCGCTTTGTGGAAGATAACTGGGAGGATGCGGCGGTGGGAGCCTGGGGAGTGGGTTGGGAAGTGTGGCTAGATGGCATGGAGGTGACTCAGTTCACCTATTTTCAGCAGTGTGGCGGAATTGATTGTCGCCCGGTATCTGTGGAGTTGACCTACGGATTAGAGCGACTAACCATGTATCTGCAAGGAATCAATTCTATTTTTGATATCCAGTGGAATTCGTCGCTGACCTACGGTGATGTGCATTTTCAAGGTGAGGTAGAAGGCTCGGTTTACAACTTTGAAGCGTCTGACCCTGAAAAATTATTTTTGCTATTCGGGTTATTTGAAGAAGAGGCTCAGCGGTTGATGCAGCATGGGCTTGTGCTGCCTGCCTATGACCATGTGTTGAAGTGTTCTCACGTATTCAATTTGCTGGATGCTCGGGGTGTGATTTCAGTGACGGAGCGAACTCGGTACATTGGCCGGGTGCGATCGCTCGCCCGTTCAGTAGCTCAGCTGTATCTGCAACAGCGCGAATCGTTAGGTTTTCCGCTGTTGAAGGGAGAACGAGAATCAGTTGCGTAAGCCTTCAGGAGAATTTGAGAATCTATACAGTTCTAGGCTAGGAAGCTTAGGGTCTAGCGCCCAGGCCAAACCTGGAGACATACCGTGTTGGGTGGCTTATTTCTAAGGCGATCGCCATGATTATCTATAGCTCAAGGATGGCGATCGCCCCATTGCGCCGCAAATCTCCAGCTCCGGTGAATACGCCAGACCCTGTTTGCTGCACGGCGTGAACACCGCCAAAGAACATATTTTGTTGCTCCCAGGCCATCCACTGCTGATCAAAGGGAAATTCTGCCTGCTTTAGTGGCGGTGGAGCCAACCCTGGTTCTAGGTAAAAGACATCGTTTTCCCAATGGGCTCTGGGGCTGGCGACCGCGTCAGCCACAGGCATTTGGAAGTCGATCAGGTTGCTGATGACTTGTAGGATTGCGGTGCGAATTCGGTTAGACCCTCCTGACCCCAGCACGAGCTCGGGTTTGCCGTGGCGCAGCACCAACGTGGGCGCCATCATAGATGAAATGCGGACATCTTCCGTCCATACGGAAAAGCCACTAGGATGAAGATCCGCTTCGCCCAGCATGTTGTTCATCATCACGCCGGTGCCGGGAATGGTGTAGGCAGAGCCTTCACCGTTGGAGGTGGTGACGCTGGCGGCATTGCCATCGCTGTCGATGCCGCTGATATGGGTAGTGCTGCCCCATTTGTTGGCGATCGCTCTCAATGGGTCTGCATAGGGTTGACAGTGGGTTTCGGCTAAGAAGCGTTCGGCCACACCGGGCTGGTAGAGGCGCGCATCGTAGCCATCAGCACGAGCCAGATTGGTTTGCCGCATGACCTCTGCTAGCACAGTCAGGTGAGCCGTGGACCCAAAAGGTATTGAAGACAGATCGATATCCGACAGCAGTTTGAGCGCGAAGGCAATTAGTGCGCCGCCAGAACTGGGCGGCGGGTTGGTGACCAGTGTGTGTCCGCGATAGTTAGTGATGAGGGGCGATCGCTCGATGACCTGGTAGTGAGCTAGGTCATCGAGTGTGAGATAGCCCCCATGAGCTTGACTGTCGCGCACCAGCTGCTGCGCCAATTTACCTTCATAAAACAGGCGATCGCCCTCTTCCACAAGTTGCATAAGAGTATCGGCTAACGCCGGCATTCGCAGCCAGTCACCGGGCTGAAGCAGCCGACCTTGAGGCGCTACAATCTGGCGCATCTCGGGACATGCCAACAGAATGGGTTCCAGAATTCTGAAGCAGTAGGCTTGAAACGTCCCCACCTTAAACCCAGTTTTTGCTAACTGAATCGCTGGTTCAGCGACCACCGCGAAGGGCAGTCGTCCGAGTTGCCGATGCACCTGGGTCATTCCTTTAACGGTGCCGGGCACAGCAACAGACCCTAACCCGATGTGGAATTCTTGAGTCGTTGTGCCAAAATCGACCTCCACGGGGTAAAAGCTAACTTGGTCGGGCGATCGCTGTTGACGGGGTGTTTGGGTAAAAAAGTCAAATAGAATATTCTGTTGATTTGCTGTGTGCGCTAGCAAAAAGCCGCCGCCGCCCAGCGACGTGAGAGTGGGTTCAACCACACAGGCTGCTAGCACTGCCGCCACGACAGCATCAAAAATATTTCCACCCTGCCGCAGCATCTCTAGCCCCGCTTCAGCCGTACTGGGATTACCAGCGGCGATCGCCCCATATAACTTGGCAGCCATACCGTTTTACATAGCAGTTGTATAAGCTCTAAAAATAATATGTTTTGGGCTATTACAGAGACTTCGCAGCACATCCCAGCGTTCAAAAGACATCTAAGGGGGCTGAGCCCATCTAATTAGATGAGTTTATATACCTAGCGGCGTTTAACGATAAAGTTTTATGACATAGGGGCTGTGTATGTTGATACACTTAGGTCTGGAATTTGGTTCTGCCGTTGTGTGGAATTAGATAACCCCCCTGCTGCATTGGGAACGCGCAGAGCGGGTTTCTTCCAACTTAAAGAAACGACGACTAATAAGTTTAGGGAAGCTGGCCTCGCGGCCAGTTTTTTTTGCGATCGCCCTAGCGATAACCCCTCTTCAAAATCAGTACAGCGAATGCCTGAAACTATGCGTCCCAAGATGCAAACAGCATGGTTTAGCGTGGTTTCAGCCCTGCGGCATGGAGCTAAGACCATGCTATCGAACTCACGCTCTCTAAACCAGTCTTGCTACAGAGTTTAAGGTCGTCTCAAATTCACAGTTGAAGTGGGATTATGCTTCTAGCATTTGCAGTCGATAGAGGCTGGCGTAGAGACCGTTTTGGAGCAGCAATTCTTCGTGGGAACCCTGCTCTACCAATTCGCCGCGCTTGAGCACCAGAATGCGATTGACGCTGCGGATGGTGCTCAGTCGATGGGCAATGATGATGGCGGTGCGATCGCGCAATAACGTTTCCAACGCCGACTGAATCAGCGCTTCTGTTCCCACGTCCAGGTTGGCAGTCGCCTCATCTAACACCAGAATATCGGGGTTACGAATGGCAGCGCGAGCAAAGGCCAAGAGCTGCTTCTGCCCTCCAGACAGATTGGTTCCCCGCTGCCGCAGCTCTGTATCATAGCCCTGGGGCAATGCCTCGATAAACGTCGCGACGTTTGTGCTCTCGGCAGCCCGACGCACCGCCTCTGGGGAATAGTCTTCGCCTAGGGTAATGTTGCTCGCCACATTGCCCGCAAAGATAAACCCGTCCTGCAAAATCACTGTCATGCGGCGGCGCAGTTCTGCCTGGGGCAGGTCGCGAATATCGACGCCATCCAGCAGAATGCGCCCCGCGGTCACGTCGTATAAGCGACACAAAATGCGGATGATGGAGCTTTTGCCCGCGCCCGTAGGCCCGACCAGCGCTACCTTTTCACCCGGACGAATGGTAAAGCTCAAGTTGCGCAGCACCATCTCATCCGATTTGTAGCCAAAGGAAACATTATCGAAGCAAATTTCTGCAGGAGAGGTGGCGTCGATGGGTGGCTCCGTTGGGGATTCCACCTCGGGTTCTACTAATGGATGCGGGGATGCAGCCAGCATCACCGGGTCGCGGATTTCGATCGGTTCGTTGAGCACATCGCTAATGCGCTCTAGCGCCGTGAACCCAGCCTGAATGGCGGTAAACTGTTCGGCAAACTGCCGCAGCGGGTCAAACAAGCGCTGGGCATAGAGAATAAAGGACGCCAAAATACCAAAATTGAGCGCATCGCGCAGCACCAGGGTGCCGCCCAGCCAAAGCACAGCGGCGATCGCCACGAGTGAGATCCATTCCAATGTGGCCGACACCGACGAATCAAAGTAGATGGTGCGGTCTACCTCTTGCACATAGCGACGGTTGATCTTGTTAAACAGCTGAGCGTTGAACCGCTCTCGCCGAAACAGCTGCACTACGCTAACGCCCACAATATTTTCTTGCAGGGTAGCGTTGAGGGCCGAGAGCTCTTCACGAGCGCGGTAGTTGGCCTGACGAAATTTGCGCTGAAAGTAAATCACCAGCACGGTAATCGGCACCAGCATGGCCAGCAGCATCAACGCTAGTTGCCATTGCAGCACAAACATGGTGACGGCAATCACCACCAGCGACAATAGATTGCCGACAATGCCGATCGCCCCGGTCGAAAACACATCGCCCAGCGCATCCACATCGCTGGTTAGGCGGGTGATCAGCTTACCCACTGGGGTATTGTCGAAAAAGCGCACTGCTAAGGACGTGACATGGGCAAACAGGTCATCGCGAATATCTGCCGTGATGCGCTGCCCTACCTTTTGCACCAAAAAACCCTGCACTCCATTGAATGACAGGCGGATGGCAATTGTAATAAATAGAAGCAGCGCCAACAGATTTAGCCCCGTCTGCAGGCCCATTCCCTGCAAAAACCATATGACGGGTTCGTTGCGGATGAGGGAGATGGTTTGCCCGACTAAAATAGGCTGCACCGCTTCGCCAATCGAGACCGGGATCAGTAAGAAAAGGGCGATCGCCAAGGTACGACGATAGCGTAACGCATAGGGCAACAGCATCTTAAGCAACCGCCAGTCAGTCTGGCGCTGGGGACGCGGCTGGCGTTCATCCTCAAGGGTAGCAGGGGTCATAGGGCTTGGGTTTGGTTGCGATGAGCTGGGTCGCTGCGGGCTTTATTACTGTAGCGTGAGGCAAGGGGACAGAATAATGACATTAGCGGTAGATACAAGATCAGCGCTGCCCCAAGGAGAGAGATGATATCCGTATCGGGTGCGATGGAGCAAAAGCACGGAGAATAGAAACGTGTGAGCTATATTTGCCTATTTCATCAGACATTACTCAGATATCCCGCGGGTATGGCATCCCATGAGCCTCTACCCGACGCAATCATTGATCCGGGTTTGTCCATCTCTTCCCAGCGTCTAATATCTAATATCTACCGCTAATGCCATCAAAACTGATCTATACACTCCCGCTGATTCTGACCTTGGTGCCGCTGTCGTTGGCAGCGCATTGGCTGGGATGGGACGATGGGACAGTGTTTGTGCTGTCGGCGTTGGCGATCGCCCCGCTTGCTATTTGGCTCAGCGCCGCTACCGAGGAGCTAGCGCTGGCGACTGGGCCAACCGTAGGCGGGTTATTGAATGCGCTGTTTGGTAACGCTACAGAACTGATTATTGCCCTGGTGGCACTGCGGCAAGGGCTAGTCGAGATTGTGAAGGCCAGCATCACGGGCAGCATCTTGGGCGATTTGCTGCTGGTGTTGGGGCTGGCGATGTTTTTGGGCGGGCTTAAGTTTAAAGAGCAGGAATTTCAGAAAGTAGTGGTGCGGGTGAGTGCACCGACGATGGCGCTGGCCGTCACGGCGATCGCCCTGCCTACCACCGTGATCAACACCTCCCAAGTGGTTGACCAGGCGGCAATCACTAACCTCTCGGTGATCACGGCGGGAGTGCTGATCGTGGTGTATGGCCTCACGCTGCTGTTTTCGCTCAAGACCCACAGTCATTTATATGAAGTGGGATTAGCCAGTCAGCTAGAACTGGCCGATCCTGCACCGTCGAATATGATGCTGTGGATTGCGGTGCTGGTGGTCGCCAGCGCTGGCGTTGCGGTCGAGTCGGAGCTGTTTGTGGGCGTGGTGGAAAGCGTCACCCAGGGCGTAGGGCTAACGCCACTGTTTACCGGGGTGATTTTGCTGCCGCTGCTGGGCGACATTGCAGGCTACGTGACGGTCGTGCGCGTGGCCATGAAGAATAACATGGATCTCGCCGTATCGGTCGCGATGGGGTCGAGCCTGCTGGTGGCGCTGTTTGTGGCTCCGGTGCTAGTGCTGGTGGGTCAGTGGATGGGCCAGCCGATGGATTTGAATTTTAATTTGTTTGAGGTGGTGGCGATCGCCCTAGCCGTGACCGTCACTAACTTGATTAGCCTCAGCGGACGCTCAAACTGGCTGGATGGAGCGCTGCTGCTGGCAACCTATATCGTGCTGGGCGTTGCCTTCTACTATCACCCGGCCTAGCGATCGCTCACTGTCATCATTAGCGGAACACCAGCCAATCACCCGTCGATTACCAGTCAATCTCTTGGCGATCGCGGAAAAACTTGCCGCTGGCGCTGCGGGGCGCCTCATCCGCCAACCAAATCGCCGTATCTGCGCCTTCTTCGGGCGATCGGGGTGCGCCCTCACCGCCCATATCCGTTCGCACCCAGCCCGGACACATAGAGTTCACCACAATCTGTTGCGACTGGAGCGCCTGCGCCAGCATCAGGGTGACGCCGTTGAGCGCCAGTTTTGATAGACAATAGCTGGGAACGTCGGCAGACAAGCCCGCCAGTTGCCCATAGCCGCTCGCCATGTTGATGACGCGAGCATCCGCCGACCGCTTGAGCAGGGGTAGGCAGGCTTGCGTCATAACCACCGCGCTGAGGGTATTGATATTGAGCGTTGAGGCCAGCAGTTCCCGCGAGATGGTGAGAATGTTAACCCCCTCATCGGGATACACGCCCGCATTGTTAATCAGCACATCCAGAGAGTCGGTATGCTGCCGCAGGGCGTCAATGGCTTGGTGAATGGAGGCATCGCTCCCCACCTCTAGCTCTAGGGGAATGACCGATCCCAAGGATTGCAGCGTGGCGGCGGCTTGGGTGGCGGCGGCGAGCGATCGCGCCGTCACAATCACCTCATATCCTCGCCCTAGCAACCCCTGGGCGATCGCATAGCCAATGCCTCGACTGCCGCCCGTAACCAACGCCCATTTAGGCTGTGTAGAATCCATCGATTAATCTCATCTAAATGCAAGAGCTGAATGCAAGAGAGCACACCCTTCATGAATAGTGGGATGCGCTACGCTTACGCTAAAGCATTCTGCGCTGCATGTTCTGTTTTTGTTACTGATGAAGTCCAAAACCCTAAAGGCAAGCTATACCCTGACTGCCAGCACCCTAGACGAGGCAATCGCCCAACTGTCTGGGCTGTATTTGCGCGCCACCAAAACCACCTGCCGCGTCGTGAAGCAGGCCACTGGTTTTCCGCTGATTAACCTGTGCAAGCCGTTGATTGACGACTGGCGCAGCGGCAAGCAGCCGTATCATCCTGGCGAGATCACCCTGTCGTTTGGGGGCGAACTCGACCTGGAAGCCGATCTGCTGGTGTATGCGCCCCTGGTAGAAGGTGACTCAGGTGACTCAACGGGTGAGCTAACCGCAGTGCCCGATCTCAGCAGCGCCGATCGGCTGCTCTATTCTCGCAAAACCCAGCGTCCCCTGGGGCAGCTCAGCCTGCCCATTGAGGATGACATGGTAGTGCAGATGGCAAAGCAACTGCGGGTGCTGGCCGAGACGCTGACGCAGCTGACAGAAAGCCAGCGAACCATAGAAGCGCGGCTGGGTTCTCTGGCGGAATTGGGGCGGCAGGCTAGCGCAGCGAGTCCCGCAGGCTCTTCGCCTGCCGCCAGTGGGTCAGCCCATGGCACCACCCGCAGCGCGACGGATGGGCCAGACACCGGGGCGATCGCCAAACACATGCGTGAGCTGCTCGAAGCGCAAACAAATTTGATGACCCAGATGATTGCCCGCCAGGTGCAGGCCGCAGTCGAGCCCCTCGCAGAGCGGTTAGAAGCCCTGCATGCTCAGATGGAGCGGGCGATCGCCCTGGGGAATGCCGCCGCCGATGGCGCTGCAGATATCCCAGACATTCCCGCGCCAAACTCTGAAGCCGAGTGGCGGCAGCGAATTAAAGACACCTGGGGCACCGTGGGCGACTATGAGCAATACAGCGCCAGCTATCGCGATGCCAATGCCGAGACGCCGTTATTTGAGACCCCTGACTGGGTTGCCCTTTGCGAACTCGACTGGGCGCGCCAGCTCTGCCCAGTATTGGGGGCGCTGCATACCCTCATTCATGCCAGCGACGGCATCGGCTATAGCGGGGCAGATGTGCTGCAACAGTTTGGTCAGCATCTGGATCCGCGCACGGGCGATCGCTACTATATCTACACCCTAGGTGGCGTGAGCGCAGCCGAGGCCATGGCGCAAATGGTCAGCCATCCACAGCAGTCTTGGTTGCCTGAGCTAAAAGCCCTGAGTGCGATCGCCCCTCGCTTTCCCGATGTGTTCAAACTGTTTGGGTGGGAAAAAGAGGCGATCGCCGCGCTCGATCAGATCATCAGCCAAACTCAGCAAGAGCGCCAGTCTGGGCAGCGCACCTATCACTCGCAACAGGGGCAGCACACGTCTCAGCAATATGGACAGCATAGCGCTCGCGCCGGAACCTCCCTCGGCGACCACCTCGCCATTCTCAACATTGGCCCCTTCACACCCATTTCAATAGAGTCGCTCAAGCAAGCCTACCGTCACGCCATGAAGACCGCCCATCCCGATGCAGGCGGCAGCAAAGAACGCGCCCAGCGGGTCAACGAAGCCTATGAAGCGGTGCTGCGGCACTATTTCCCGACGCCCCATTAAGAGGTAGGGCCGGGGCTATAGGGTCTTGCTCCCCATCGGCAAAGTCTCGTCAGGTCAACGCGTCGCGCAGCAGGGCGATCGCCCCCGGCACAATGCGGTAATAGATCCAAGTGCCCCGGCGATCGCGCTCTACCAGCCCGGCTTCATACATCACCTTCAGATGATGACTCACCGTCGGTTGCGCGAGACCCAGCGGTTCCACCAGATCGCAGGCACACACCTCCCCATTTGGCTGGGCCGCAATCAGGCGCAGCAAATGCAGCCGTGTGGGTTCTCCCAGCACCCGGAAGATTGCCGCCAGCCGCGACACCTCTTCATTCGACAGCGCATGGGTGAGCAGCGGGGCGCAACAGTTGCGCAAGGGTGGCGATGGAGTCATGGCAGGGTAGCGCAGTTGCATTCCGTACTGCAAGAAAAAAATTGGTTGGTCAATCAACGTTTTAGCAAGTTCTTTAGCTTTATTAGCCTCCACTATATTGACATACATCGATACAGCCTGTCAGAATATCGATAGTCCTAAATATTGATGCGCATCAATATAGTGACATTCACGCCACACCATCCAAATCCATCAAGAGAGGATTTCCCCATGTCTCGTATTCAACTAGCGCTTAATGTAAGTGATCTGGATGCGGCGATCGCCTTCTATAGCAAGCTGTTTGCTACTGAACCCGCCAAGCGTCGCCCCGGCTATGCCAACTTTGCGATCGCCAACCCGCCCCTCAAGCTCGTGCTGATCGAACAGGCCAATGCCACCGACCACCTGAATCATCTAGGCATTGAAGTAGCGTCTTCGGAGGAGGTCGCAGAGGCGAGCGATCGCCTGCAACAGCAAGCCCTGGCCACCACTACCGAGGCACAAACCACCTGTTGCTATGCCGTGCAAGATAAGGTCTGGGTCACGGATCCCGATGGGGCCGATTGGGAGGTTTATGTAGTACTCAAGGATGCCGATGAATTCGGGGCATCCGCTAGAACCGAAACCTCAACCTGCTGCGCCTAGCCCCATTCCCGCAAACCTCACGCCACACCAGGGGCAGACCTTGTGGAGTTGATGCAGTCGGGCGATCGCCTCAAAGCATCAGCCCCACCAAGGGCAGCAGCTTAGCCCCGTGCTCACCCAGCCAGCCCGCAGCGTTTTGCACATGGGGACGCAGCTTGTCGATTGCCTCGGCAAAGCCTTCAAGGTTGCGGGCA
>JBGTOF010000033.1:0-21637 GCA_041742695.1 Elainellales cyanobacterium
TCCGCTACTCACGGTTGGCATTATTGCCGGTGCGGTGTGGGCCAACGAGGCGTGGGGCTCCTATTGGAGTTGGGACCCTAAAGAAACCTGGGCGCTGATCACATGGCTCGTTTTTGCAGCGTACCTGCACGCCCGGATCACCAAGGGATGGCAGGGCCGTCGCCCGGCACTGCTGGCTGCGTCGGGCTTTGCGGTGGTGTGGATTTGCTATCTCGGGGTTAACCTGTTGGGCAAAGGGCTACACAGCTACGGCTGGTTTTTGTAGCGCCGCCCCTTCACTCGTGCGATCGCCATGAAGCCCAGAATCACAGATGCAACTGCTTGGCACCAGGCTGAACTCCTGATGCAGCCGGTGTTTATTCGCCTGATCGATAACCTGCGCAAAGCGTTGGATGAGTCTAAGTGGAAAGGAACCTATCGGGAAGAGGTAGTGTGGCCTGACGAGGTTAGTCCGGCAGAACGGCAGCAGGTGAACGAGCTTCAGCAGCAGTTTGCCGCTGCGGCCCCGGCAGACAAAGCTGCCATCGAAGCTGAATTAGCTAAGCTGCCGCAGCCCACGCCGATCTATTCTCTATGCCTGCAACAGGGCGATCGCACCGTAACCATTGACCTGTGGCAGGTGTGCTACCAAATCTGCTTCAAAAACTACAGCCCTGTGGTGAATTGGGCCGATGCAGTCGATGTCGAGATTGACATGAGCCTGCTGGATCAGTCTGGGGAGGTGGATTGGCAGCGGCTGGATACCAAAACCCGGCATATCGTAGAACAAGTCTTTGCCAGCCTCGCTTAGCGCAGGCTCAATTGTGGGCTTAATACCATCTGGCTTAATTCCGTATTTTTCCAAACGTCCTTTAAGAATGAACCCTCCATGCGGTGGCTGTTTCGTCCGTATCACCGCCCGTTTCGGCAACCGTTGCACACGCAGCATGGGGCATGGGCGGTGCGGTCTGGAGTGTTGCTAAAGCTAGAAGACGAAGAACGCGTTGCCTTTGGTGAAATTGTGCCGATAGATTGGTTTGGCACCGAGACCCTGAGCGCAGCGCTGGCATTTTGTACGCAGTGGCAGGCAGCGAGGGCAGCAGGCGAGGTCGATCAAGCGGATCATGGCGATGACTTAGAGGCAGCGTTAACTGCGATTCCCGACCATTTACCCGCGTGCCAGTTTGGGTTTGGGATGTTGTTAGAGCAATGGTTCGATCCCCAACCGGAGCGATCGCCCGAGTCACGACCGAAGCAGCCCATTGCCTATCTGTTGCCCACGGGGGCTAGGGCGATCGCCCATCTCAACCAGCTTTCTCCCCCAATTGACGGCCTGTCCCCGTGCTTTAAGTGGAAGATTGGGGTGACGGCATTGGCAGATGAGTTGGCCTGGTTCCGGCAGGTGATGGCCGCGTTGCCGCCCGGTGCGCGGGTGCGGCTCGATGCCAACGGTGGGCTGAGTTGGGAGGCCGCCTGTACTTGGTTAGCGGTTTGTGCAGACTATCCAGCAGTAGAATTTTTGGAGCAGCCGCTGGCCCCGAATTTGGTACGGGAGATGCAGCAGTTGGACGATCGCTACCCCACACCAATTGCGCTGGATGAATCAGTTGCCACAGTGCAGCAGTTGGAGCACTGCCTAGCCGCAGGTTGGCAAGGCGTAGTGGTGGTAAAAGCGGCGATCGCCGGATCACCCCAACGCCTGCGGCAGGTGTACCAGCGTTATCAGCCTGATATCGTGTGGTCGTCTGTCTTTGAAACGGCGATCGCCCGCGACTATCTGCTCACTCGGTTCATTCCAAGCCTGACGCCCCAGCCGCGCCCCCTGGGGTTTGGCACCGAGCACTGGTTTGCCGATGGAGCCAGTGCTGGGCGATCGCCCCAGGTTCTCTGGGAAACCCTATGATGTTCAAACCCTCGAATCAACCAACTCCATTCCATCCCCCGACCCCGGCAGCGCAGGCTGGGTCTGCTGCGAATCCATCCCTCACTGCTGCACTAGACGTGGCTGCGGTGCTCCAGCATCGTCTTGCAGAATCGTGGCTGGTGGGTGTTGATGCGGCCCGAGTGCGCCACCTCACGCAGCAGCGATTAGCCGAACTGGCCGATGCGCCGCCCGATGCCTGCGTTTTGCTTGCTGATTCCGATCCGGCGGCGCTGTTGGCGGGCCTTTTTGCGGCGACCCTGGCCCGCTGCTCCCTCGCCTTGGGAAATCCGCAGTGGACGGTGGCCGACTGGCATCGGGCGATCGCTCTGCTTCACCCCACCCATGATTGGCGTTCTGCCGATCTCTCGACCGTTGCACTCCCCAGCCACCGCCTTACCTCCCGTCCTTCCCTCCAGCCTCACCTCCTTATCCCCACAGGCGGCACCTCCGGCCAGCTGCGCTTTGTCATCCACACCTGGGAGACGCTGGGCGCATCAGCGCAAGGATTTCGGCACTTTCTTCAGCGTGAATCGATCAATAGCTGCTGCGTGCTGCCGCTGCACCATGTCAGCGGGTTGATGCAGATCGTGCGATCGCTCCTCTCAGGCGGAACCTTGACAGTCCACGACTACAAAGCCTTGCTTCAGGGCAAGCTGCCCCCGATTCAGCCTGCCGACTATGTGATTTCTCTGGTGCCGACTCAGCTGCATCGGCTGTTAGAACAGCCCCACACCACCGACTGGCTGCGGCAATTTCACACGATTCTGCTTGGTGGCGCACCCGCGTGGGAGACATTGCTCGACGCAGCGCAGCGGCAGCACCTTCCGATTGCCCTCACCTACGGCATGACAGAAACCGCCTCCCAGGTTGCAACTCAGCTCTCCGAGCAGTTTTTGCAGGGGCAGCGAAGCTGTGGCACGGCTCTGCCCCACGCCCGTATCCAGATTTGGGATACGCACGGACAACCGGTACCGCCGCTACAGGTCGGGGATGTGCGGGTCGAAGCAGCCTCGCTAGGGCTGGGCTATTGGCCCGCAACCCGCATCTCATCCCCTTTTCCAACCGATGACATCGGCTATGTGGATGAGGCGGGGCGGCTCTGGATCGTGGGACGCAGCAGCGACAAAATTATTACCGGGGGCGAGAATGTGTTTGCGTCAGAGGTGGAAGCGGCGATTCGCGCCACAGGTTTAGTGCAGGATGTCGCAGTGCTGGGTGTGCGCGATCGCCATTGGGGCGAAGTGGTCACAGCAGTTTATGTGGCTCAGTCTTCCCCCCTCTCTCAACCTGACGATACAGCGGAGCTAGAGAGGGCGATCGTCCAACACCTTTGCACCACCCTAGCCCCTCCCCAACGGCCCAAACGCTGGGTGGCGCTTGATCAGCTGCCGCGAAACCACCAGGGAAAGCTAAACCGGGCTTCTCTCAAGGCGCTGTTAGAGTAAGTTGGGCGATCGCTCGTTCTAACCCAATACCTTTCATTTGCGACCGATCTCACCAGATAAACTGCAGCACTCTGGGTGAAATCGTTTAAGATCACGTTAGTTAGGCTGAATGGGTCGTAGTTTCGATCGGCCTATCACTCTTTCGTCTTTTCTATCCCCCAGTTGCATGAACAGTACAGTAACGCTGATTGCCAGTTCGCTGGTCACATTTGTCCAAATCTATTCACTGCTAGTGCTGGTGCGTGTACTGTTGAGTTGGTTTCCCAACATCGACTGGTACTCCCAACCGTTTGCCATCGTGAGTCAGTTGACCGATCCCTACCTGAATTTCTTTCGGGGCTTTATTCCGCCGTTGGGTGGGCTCGATCTGTCGCCCATGCTGGCGCTTATTCTGCTTCAGGTGCTGCGGACAACGCTGATCTCTGCGGCAGTGGCGTCGTCCGTCCCCTTTTAAGAGATAAGCTTTCTCGCCAAATTTAACTAGCAGAAGCATCTCTGGGGTTTGTAGAAACTTACAAACCCCAGAGATGCTTGTCTTGATCTTATGATTATTGCGCCAGTGCAATCGCACTGGCGCTGCTAAGTTCTGGTGCGGCTAGAACCTAATCAGAGCGAACATTCGCCACCCCAGCCTGCTCGTCGGGCTGAACATTATTAAAGTAGGCATTCAACACCTGCTGGACGATGGGGCCTGCAACCCTGCCGCCGCCCCCGCCCGAGTTTTCGACAAACGCTACCACTACCACCGTAGGTTCATCAGAAGGGCCATAGCCTCCAAACCAGGCATGGGTGTCTCGGGGTGGGTCTTCTGCGGTGCCACTTTTCCCCGCCACAGGAGGCATGTCCTTAATATTGAGAGCGCCGCCTGTACCGTTTGTGACCACACGCCGCAGCCCATCCCGCAATACTGAGATCGTAGAAGGCTGAAGATCGAGCGATCGCCGCCAAGTCCTAGCTTCTTCTCCATCCTTTAGCAGGTGGGGCGTTACCAGATACCCACCGTTGGCTGGCACCGCAAACATGCGAGCAACCTGGAGCGGTGTCGCTTGCATCGCGCCTTGTCCAATCGACATATTAATGGTGTCGCCTACATACCACCCTTCATCAAATACCTCTTGCTTCCAGGCTTCGTCGGGCACAAGCCCACTCGATTCTTCTGACGAAATTTCAATCCCTGTCTTGCGGCCAAATCCATAGCGCTGCGACCAGTCAATTAGAGTCTCGCCACCAATTCCCATTCCCACTTGCCCAAAGAACGTATTGCTGCTCCAGGCCATTGCGCCCGGAAAGCCCAGCGAGCCAAACCCAGCTCGGTTCCAGTCCCAAAACTGAATGCCGCCCACGTTGAGGTAGGGCATGGTTCGCAGCACTGTGCCAGGGCCATAGCGTCCTGATTCAAGCCCGGCAGTCGTGGTCACAATCTTGAAGGTGCTCGCCGGTGGAAAGCCCTGCAAAGCCCGGTTTAGAAAGGGATAGGTCTGACTTTGCAGTTGATCCCACTGTTCGGGACTGATGCGAGTCGAGAAAATATTGGGGTCAAACGCAGGGCGGCTAACCATGGCTAACACAGCGCCATTGCGCGGATCTATGGCAACTACCGCGCCCATGCGGTTGCCTAACGCAGTTTCGGCAGCGCGTTGCAAATCTAAGTCTAGGGTCAGCTGCACGGTGTTGCCTGCCCGAGCAGGCTTTTCGCCCAAGACTCGAAGCACTTGCCCTGCACCATCTACCTCAACTTGCTGCCCGCCCCATTCGCCTCGCAGGCGTGATTCAAAAGCAGCTTCTACACCCATTTGCCCCACGATGTCACCCAAGCGATACCCATCGGCTTCGCGCTCAGTGAGTTCTTCATCGCTAAGCTCTCCGGTATAGCCCAAAATGTGAGCGCCCAAATCACCGTTGGGATAGTAGCGCACGGCTTCGCCCTCTACCTGCACGCCTTTGAGGTCGCGATTGTGCTCAGCCAGTGCTGTGATTTGTGCTGGGGTAATGCCGCGCGCAATCCGCACAAGAGATGGCGAGTTATAACCTGCTTGCTCTAAGCGACTGCGAATGTCGTCGGCAGGTTCATTCAAAATTGTGGACAGCCGCTCAATAATCGGCTCCCACTCATGCTGGCGATTGGCAATGGGCCAGAGAAACACGGCATGAGAGAGACGGCTACCGGCTAAGGTTCTGCCGTGGCGGTCAGTTACACGACCACGCTCAGGCTGACGGGGAATGAGGCGAATGCGGTTGCTGTCAGCCAGTTGGCGATTGTATTGGCCTTGAATTAACTGAAGGTAGGCTAGGCGGGTCCCAATGCCGCCCATTAAGGCAATGGTAATTAGGGCAATGACCAAAATAGATTGGTACTGACGACCTACAGTGCGATCGCCCGGTTTTGCTGGAATTCGGGTTGAGGGTTGAGAGAGTGCCATAGCGATCCGAACAGGACAAAATCTGACCAACAGTTAATCTAACCGACGACTAAAGAGTTCAGCCGTTAGGCTCAAACTCTAAATCATATTCATCATACGCGAGTCTTCAGGTGTCGTCTGGAGAGCAGCTCATAGAATTCTGCTGCCCTCAGGCAGACGTTCGCCGGTTTTGCTCGAAGCATCCTGCTGAAATAGCGGCATGTCACTTTGAAGAAATGAACAGGTCAAAAAAACAACGGCGGTCAGGGCGATCGCCCTCAACTGCGTCCTAAACCGTATTCTGCACTACTGCCGATCGCCCCAAACTCATCAAGAATCGGGATAAGATCTAATTGACCCACACCAAAATTTATCTAGCTCCATCCTCTCTATAGAAGACTCTGGGCTTTTAAGTGCTGATTACTCCTAGACTTACAGACTTAATTTTAGACTATTGAACTATCCAGATTATTTGGGTTTAGCCTAAATGAAGTCGGCATCAAACCCCACAGAGAGGTTAAGTTAGATCTCCAGTCTCGCTTGCACCCGTTTGTCCCGAGCGAGATGCATTAATCTAACTAAAGTAATCGGGAACTCTATCGCTATCCGCACATTGGGGTAACTGCTTCATGGCTCAATCTGTTACACAAGATCGTCCCCTAACTGAAATCGACACCAAAAACGATGTAGAGCTGAAATCAGTCGTTAAGCGCTTTGAGAGCGAAACGGCAGTCGACGGGATTGATCTCACCGTTCGGAAGGGCGAATTTTTTAGCATTTTAGGCCCGTCAGGATGTGGTAAAACCACCACCCTCCGTCTGATTGCAGGGTTTGACTCGCCCACCTCTGGTGAGATTTATATTCGCGGCAAAAACATGGCCGGGGTGCCGCCCTATCGCCGTCCGATCAATACGGTATTTCAGAGCTATGCCCTATTTAGTCACATGACTGTTTGGGACAATATTGCCTT
Organism: Elainellales cyanobacterium; assembly: GCA_041742695.1. Taxonomy (GTDB): domain Bacteria; phylum Cyanobacteriota; class Cyanobacteriia; order Elainellales; family Elainellaceae; genus Kaiparowitsia. The sequence goes on from JBGTOF010000033.1 coordinate 6,718, forward strand.
TGGGCTGCGACTAAAGCGGTTAGGAAAGACAGAAACGCGCGATCGCGTTGCAGAAGCCCTGAGCCTAGTGAAAATGGAGGCCTTTGCGCGGCGCTTTCCCAGTCAGCTTTCGGGGGGGCAGCAGCAGCGGGTAGCCCTAGCAAGGGCGTTGGTCAACCGACCAACCGTGGTGCTACTCGATGAACCGCTGGGCGCGCTTGATTTGAAGCTGCGAAAAGAAATGCAGGTGGAACTCTCCAATCTACACAAAACTCTAGGCGTGACCTTTGTAATGGTAACGCACGATCAAGAAGAAGCTCTTAGCCTCTCAGATCGAATTGCCGTAATGAATAAGGGATTGATAGAACAGATCGGTAGCCCCAGCGATATCTATGAAAATCCCCAAACGCCGTTTGTCGCTGATTTTATTGGTGACACCAATCTATTTCAGGGATTTGTAGATACGATCGAGCCCACAATGCTCACAATTGTGACAGAGCAGGGCAACAAGATGTATGTGAAGCCTACTGATACCTGGCAAAGCATGGCAGGCCATGCGGCGGTGGTGAGCATTCGTCCTGAAAAGGTGCATGTCAGTCAGGAACCCCCCAATGCGATGAATGTGTTTGAAGGCCATTTGAAGCATCGGATGTATCTGGGCACCCATGTTCATTATTTAATCGAGCTGCGCTCAGGAGAATCGGTGACGGTGCTTCAGCCCAACCGAATGCAGACATCTTGGAACAATGATGCCCCCGTGTATGTGCACTGGGATGCAGTCGACTGTCTAGCTCTACCCGCTTGAGCTGAGCTGCAGCCGAGAGTCCCGCTCCTAAGCGTGGCCCATTCCGACTGAATCCCCGGTCAAGGGTTTTATCCTATCAGAGCATCCACCCGCATTGGCTCTGAGATTTATAGCTAATTCTGTCTAGGCCCCAGGGCCACTCTCATGTCTTAAATTTGCGGCACTGAACGCGGCACCAAAAGCATAATGGGTCTCCATAGCTTGGGTCTAGAATGAGCGTTGCTTGACATCTTGGATCTAAGTGATGAACTCCATCTTTGCTCTGCAAGACGCGAGCCATAGAGGCTCCATCATTTATTGGTAGGCTTGATACTTTTGCCAAAGAGTTCATAATGCACCAAATTAGGGGTGCGTCAGTGATTCACTTAGGTAAAAATCTTGGTTTGGATTTAAAGAATAGAGGCTGAGCCAGTCCTATAGTCACGGTTAAATTCTCTGGCCAGTTTTTTCTATCGTGAGGTTTGTTGTAGCGTTCTATAGAAGTTACTGATAAGAGCAGTGTTCACAAGTAAGATTTAACCCAGCGGGTTTGTTGATGATTGTCGGGTTCGCGTTCTAGTTTTGTTGAGTTTAGGAGTGTACTCATGCCGCTTAGAGGTTCCCGGTCTTCTCGCCGGTATCGACAAACTGCTCATGGCCTATCTTCCAGTCGCCGTCGGTTTTTGCAGCTTTCGACTGCGGCCCTGGCCGGTACGGCGTTAACGAACTGTGCGCGGAACCTAAGCACGGGGGGCACTTCAGAACAGGTCTCAGGTAGCGATGCTGACACGCTCCATGTTTATAGCTGGTCAGCCTATATCGATGATGATTTGGTTCAACGGTTTGAGGAAGAAACGGGCATCAACGTCATTTTCGATATTTATGACTCTAATGAGACCATGCTGGCACGGCTTCAGGCCGGAGGTGGCTCTCAATATAGCGTGATCTATCCATCGGACTATATGGTCGAGATTATGACGGAGCTTGATCTGTTGACGCCGCTGGAGGGCGATCGCCTGCCCGCTACCACTGACTTATTCGATCAATGGCAGAGCCCTGCCTATGACCCCGGCAATGAGTTCAGCTATCCCTATGCCTGGGGCACGACAGGTCTGATCTATAACGAAGCCGAACTGGGTGAAGTGGAGGATTGGGATTTTCTGTGGGATAACCAAAGCGACCTGTCGCGGCAGATGACACTGCTCAACGATGTCCGCGAAGTAATGGGGATGTCGCTTAAGTCTCTGGGTTATTCCAATAACACGACCGACCCCGATGAAATTGAAGAAGCGTACGAAAAGCTGGTCGAACTCCGCCCAGCCATTAGCTCGTTCACCACAGATGGCTGGCGTGATCAAATCGTAGTGGGTGACTTGCTCGTTGCCCATGCTTATTCGGTAGACGCGATTGACATCATGGGAGAGAATCCCGATCTTCAGTACGTGGTGCCCAGCAGCGGTGCTACGGTGTGGACGGATGGGGTGGTAATTCCAAGCACTGCGCCGAACGTAGAAGCGGCCTATGCCTGGTTAAACTATATTCTGGAACCTGAGACTGCAGCTCCAATCTTGTCTCGGCTGCAGTTTGCGACTCCGAATAAGTTGGCATTTGAAAAGATGCCTGAAGCTCTTAAATCTGATGTGACCCTCTTCCCACCAGACAATGTGCTGGCAAACTGCGAAGAACTGGGTGATATTGGCGATGCGGCAGATCTCTACGACCGCTATTGGACACAACTCTCAAGCTAATGGACTATTTTAGCTATGACGATGCAACTGCCTCTGTCTCCGCCGCCAGAGTCTGTCGATAAGGGACGGGGCGATCGCCCCCCAGGTTGGTTTTCCAAATTACTGGGGCCGTTGCTGCTGCTGGCTCCCGCAGGGGTGTGGCTTTTACTGCTGCTGGTTGTGCCCACCGTGATGATTCTAGAACTCAGCCTGATTCCGGGCTTTCGACCGGGCACGGGCACGGTGAGCCCCTATGGCCTAGGCAATTTTTTGACAATTTTTCAGCCGCTCTATCTACGGGTGATTGCCCGTTCGGTTCTGTTTGCGGTGCTGTGTACGCTGTTCTGCTTGGTGCTGGGCTTTCCGGTTGCTTACTGGATTGCAATTTTGTCGCCCCGGAGATGGCGAAATCTGCTGCTGGTAAGCTTTGTGCTGCCGCTGTGGACCTCTTCTCTGCTGCGCTCCTACGCTTGGATTACGATTTTGCGCCCCTCGGGGGTGCTGAATGGGGTGCTGGGTTTAATGGGCGCTCCTCAGGTCGATATCCTCAATACTCAACTCTCAGTGATGATTGGCCTGGTCTATAACTTTTTGCCCTATATGGTGTTGATTCTCTATGCCTCGCTAGAGAAATTAGACTTGCGATTGCTCGAAGCGGCGGCAGACCTAGGCGCAACGCCGCGCGAGGGCTTTGTTAAGGTGACGGTGCCTCAAACCTTACCTGGAATTGCGGCAGGCTGCCTGCTCGTGTTTATCACTAGCTTGGGCGATTTTGTCGTGCCCGAGCTGCTTGGGGGTGCGTCGAGCATGACGATGGCGAGATTGATTTATAACCAATTTCTAGGCGCAACGCGGAACTGGGGCTTTGGCTCAGCGCTGAGCATGATTTTGATTTTGGCGGTGAGCGTGTCAATTGCGCTTCTGCTGAAGTATGGCGATCGCAATGTGGAGACAACAGTGTAGCGATGAGTGATTCCAAAGCCACAAACTCGCCCCCTTCTTCGGCCTCTCTGCGATCGCAGTGGCGACTGCCATCCTGGCAGTTGGGATTAACGCTGGTGATGTTTGGGTTTATGTATTTGCCGGTGTTTGTCTTGGCCTTTTTTAGCGTCAATGAATCTCGGTTTAGTGCACAATGGACAGGCTTTTCGCTGCGGTGGTATCAGCAAATGCTGGGCGATCGCCGCATTTTGGCTGCTTTGCAAGATAGCCTATCCGTTGCCATTATTTCGGTAATCGTTGCGTCGGTGCTGGGAACGCTGATGGCCGTAGGGCTATCTCGCTATGAATTTCGGGGTAAGGGCTTATATCGGGGCATTTCATACTTGCCGCTGATTATTCCCGATATTGCGATCGCCGTTGCAACACTGGTCTTTCTAGCGTCGCTAGCGGTACCTCTGAGCTTGTGGACGGTGGTATCGGCCCATGTCGTATTTTGCATTGCCTATATTGCTGTAGTGGTATCTACCCGGCTGTCGGGATTAGATCCACATTTGCAAGAGGCGGCGCTAGACCTAGGCGCAACCCCCACTCAGGCGTTTATCAAAGTGCTGCTGCCCGAACTCATGCCTGCAATCGTGTCAGGGGGCTTGCTTGCCTTTGTGCTGAGCATGGATGATCTGTTGATTTCGAGCTTTACGGCGGGTGGCGGCACCACCACCCTGCCTATGGAAATTTTTAGCCGGGTTCGCACGGGGGTTCGCCCGGATATTAATGCGCTGAGTGTGGTGTTGATTTTGGGCTCTGGGGCGATCGCATTCATAGCCGAATTTATCCGCTATCGCAGTGACCAAAAACGGCTAAAGAGCTAACAGCTAATCTACTGCTCATCTGTCATTTTGAGAGAGCAATAATGAAGTCAAACGCATAAAAGTGAGAAGCAGCCTAGGGTTGATCTACGACCCATTATTGCAACCAACAGGTTGATTAGAATAGGGCACCTCGAAAAATACAAATCTTGTTGAGAATGGCAATGAGATTCCAGTGGTTCTGGGCTCCCAAGATTATCAATGAGGCAATTAATCGAGGTGCCCAATAGTTATTGTGGTGAACCCCATCACCACAACAAATCCCTCAAACTAGCGCGTTAAGCATGATGGATGCCTGTAGCGGTCTATAAGTTGATATACCGACTAGAATTGCCGTTGGTCAGTCCGCGAGCCGCGCCGTCGTCTAGTCCGTAATCCAATTCAAACTCAAAGGGGTTTTCGTCAGGAGTGACGGGCAGGGCCTCGGGCGCTTCGTCAGGAACGAACTCAACCACTAGCCGCAGACGAACTTTGCCCGTTTGCCATTGCGGTGCACCCAACTGCAAAATCTCACAGTCCACCCCATCCTGAAACCACGTGCGATCGCCCGGTGCCCAAGCGCGGCTGTAGCGAAATCGCCGCTCTGAGCTAAAGTGCATTTTTTGAGTACTCAGGGAATCGGCTAGGGCGTCGGGCACTTTAGAGCTGAGTGCAATGTCAAGGGCTTGCCGAAAGCGGACAAACTTGACAGTTCCATCTCGAAATGCCAACACATCTTGATCACTAAAGTTGGGTACATCAATGTTGTTATTCGTCGCCATGAGCCAAATTTCCCCGATTTTTAAGATGTATAACCGTAGCTGGTTAGCCTGAAACAGCGTTTAGCGTGAGCCTGTGCGCAGCATCTGCCCCGTAACAGGGGGTGCTAACGATGGCGGATTAAGTGCTCCTGCACTTAATCCGCCATCGTTTAGGCCAAATATTTCATCGCAAACCATCTCATTGCAGAAGACTTAACCATGACCATCGGTTTAGGATGTCCTGATATTTTGCAGAAGGTTGAGTGAGCCAAAACACTTCATCTATACAATTCTGATATCGTAAATATCAAGAATTTGCTGAAGGCATTGCCTAAGTGGAACCCCTGCAACAGAACCATCACAGGCAGTTTGGGAGTTGGGTTTCTCAACGACATTGCTAGCTCTCTGTGTTTGGATTAACCTATTCCTTTAGCAAGAAACGCTCTTGCCAGTAGGCGAGTGTTTTAAGGGAAGTAGCGAGCACAAACACAGCATTGAAACGTGGGGCTTGATTCTTTGCTGGCGATCGCCCAACCCTAATTCCTACAAGCGATAGGTCTGAGTCTTTTCTTTCTTACAGTCGGGCGATCGCCTCATCAGGGTATTCCTTGCAGTTAGCAATCTACCGTGTTTAGCATTTCAATACGCCTCAGAAGCCTTAAAGTGTATGCAAAGTGCAACTTAAACTGACGCTACACTAACCATCAGAGCGATTGTCGTCTTGATAACAGGCTTGCGCGGAATGTGACCGCCATCCGCACACTCTACTGATTTAGGACTATTCTGATCGGGACGATATACATCGTGGGTTTAGATTTATTCGAGATTCAAGGGTTGACATGACTGCATTTCTGCTGCCGAGCTTGCTACTGGGTTCTGTACTGACTGTGTTGCTCTCTATGCGCTTGCTGGTAGGGATCGCTAGCAGTAGGGCAGTGCTGAAGAGAGAAGCCTTGGGGCAGGGTAACGGGTTGCCTCATCAGTTAACCCCGCAGGTTCTGGGTTTCACAAAGGCTCTGTGGCTGGGAAGTATGGTGGGGGCGATCGCCCTGCTCAGCCTTCCTTTATCAGCTCAGGCTGGTGCTATTGATCCTTATATCGCCCGCTACTTTGATGCAGCCGAGCCCGTTACCCTTCCTCTAAATAGCAAGGGAGACACTCGCGCCTTCTCATCTGCCGAGTTTTCTACAGGCAAGAAATTATTCGAAGAAAACTGCATCAACTGCCATGTGGGTGGCGTTACCCTACCCGACCCCACAGTGTCTCTTTCTCTTGAGGCACTAAAGGGTGCCACACCGCCACGAGACACCATCGCTAGCCTCGTCGCTTTTATGCGCCAGCCGATGGTTTATGACGGTAGTGAAGAAACCATCTGGTGTCGCCAAGTGTCCAAAAATTGGATGACTGATGCTGAACTCGAAACTCTATCGGCATTTCTGCTGCGCGCTACAGAAAAGGCTCCGGCGTGGGCCAGCAACGATTTATTCCGCTAAATATGAAGTTCGCCAGCCTTGTGTTCGCCAGCCTTGTTTCAGCTCCGTACCGCAATCACTCAACTTCTACACCACAGATGTCTGTATCAATAAAACCGAAAGCGCCCATAGCGGTTTCTCCCTTGAGACAGGTGCAGCGTTGATCTCACTCTGTCACTGTTAATTTTAGGTATTGACACCACTGCAGAGACTGACGCGAGTGTAGGTACTGACATCCACACCCCCAAAACTGCCCGTAAACGGGACTTTCAGGATAAAATTCTGAGTGGGTCAAGAATAGAACTTAAATCTCCCGAGGTAACCATGACTTTGACTGCACGTATTTACCGGAGTTTAAGCGTTGCCCTCTGCTCATTGGTGTTGGTGGTTGCCAGCTTCGTGGCAGTGGTTTCCCCCGCTGCTGCTGAAACCATCACCGTTAAGATGGGTGCTGACAGTGGGATGCTCATGTTTGAGCCTGCCAATGTCACCATTCAATCTGGCGACACCGTGAAGTGGGTCAACAATAAACTCCCTCCCCACAACATTGTCTTTGACGACAAAACGATTCCCGCAGGTGGCAAAGAGTTGGCAGCTAAGCTGACGCACGATCAGCTGATGTTTTCTCCGGGTGAGTCTTACGAGATCACCTTTGGTGGAGATATGCCTGTTGGTACTTACACCTACTATTGTGCGCCTCACCGGGGTGCAGGTATGGTGGGCAAGATCACCGTCGAAGGTTAGTTGAGGGTCAGTTTTAATCCTGACGAAGGTTCTCTTTTGTGAATCTTTCTCGCTAGCGCTTTAGGCTTGATGCCTAGGTCTAGCCATGGTTAAGAGTTATGTCAGAAGCCTGCCCACGCTGCTTAATGAGTAGCATGGGCAGGCTTTTGTGTAGGGTGACAACGATATCCAGGCTCTATGGGCGCGAGGTTCGTCAAGCTGCCATAAATCTGGCATGATGAAGGTATGTTAAGAACTGTTTTGTGTTGGGTTTTAGTAGGGCTGCTGGGGTTGGGGTTTTCGGCTCCTGCCAGTGCCGCGCTGTTAACAAAAGACGACTCGTCTCTGGCCGATACGCTGGGCGAACTGCGAGAGAAGGCGTTTACGGCTACGAATCAGGGCGACTTCGCGCTGGCAGAAACCTATTGGACTGAAATCTTAGAGCAGCTTCCTGATAATCCTGCTGTGTGGAGCAATCGGGGCAATGCACGGGTGAGTCAGAACAAGCTAGATGGTGCGATCGCCGATTACAATCGCGCCATTGAGCTATCACCTGAGTCTCCGGATCCGTATCTAAATCGAGGGACTGCCTGGGAAGGATTGCAGCAGTGGGAGCGGGCGATCGCCGACTATAACCATGTGTTAGAGCTTGATCCCAATGATGCTGCAGCCTACAACAACCGGGGCAATGCCGAAGCCGGGATGGGTCAGTGGGAACAGGCGATCGCCGACTATCAATATGCAGCAGACCTAGCAAAAGACTTTGCGTTTGCGCGCGCCAACTACGCCCTCGCCACCTATGAAGTTGGGAGAACCAGTGAGGCTCTGCGCGAAATGCGCAACATTGTCCGCAAATATCCTCGCTTTGCCGACATGCGTGCCGCCCTAACGGCAGCCCTCTGGGCTGAGGGCAAACAGGGCGAAGCTGAAAGCAATTGGTATGCAGCTTTGGGCCTGGATTCTCGCTATCGTAATATTGATTGGGTGACGACGGTGCGCCGCTGGCCACCCTCAATTACCCAAGCTCTCAATAAATTTCTAAAGCTGCAATAGACGCGAGCGCTCGATCGATTAACCGTCTGTACTGCGGATAATCACCTGGTTGATAGGGGGCTTTCCAAAGCGCTCCCAAGCATTGCCACCGCGCAGAAATAGCTCCATCCAGCGCACGGGGGTGCCGTCGGCAGCAACCCAGCCCGAACTGCCGGGGGCAAAAGCCAGCGTGCCTTCGGCAACGCGAAAGCTGCCGTCAGAATAAACAGCATCGCTCACTACACCACCAATGCGAACCACGACCTTGGTTTCGGGCTCTAAATTGACAGAATGGGCTGGAATTGTGGTCTTGATGTTGCCATACCCATCTATCCAGGCAATGCGATCGCTCGGCACATCGGGAATGCTCTCTAGCAAGAGGGGATCACCTAGAAGACTGAAGTCACCTTGGGCGATCGCCGCCGCTGCAACCGGAAACACATCCCGCGAGCGAAACTGCGACCCACCTCGTGACACCGCCACGCTGCGCAGTACCGTGGCTGAGGATTTGATAAACGACAGCGTATACCCTGCATTCACCCCAACCACGGTCACCCCGTTTGGCAGTTGAGCATAGGTGAGCCCTTCACCTTCGTTATCTTGTCTGGCTTTGGGGTTATCTTGCCGTGGGGCACAGTTGTGATATATCAGTCGTTGAGAGGGTCCCACATTCATGCCCAGCTGAGCGATCCAAAAGCCAGTAGCAAGCGTGCTAAATGCTGGAACAGAAAGCGGATAGACCTGAGCCTGGGGCAGCAGGTGTTGGAGACGTTGGGTCACCTCTAAGAATGCAGGATCACCTGCGCCATAGTCTGCAATTAAAGAAATCAACATAAACCAGTGGCGGTACTTACCTACTATGGGGATGAGATAAAGAGTGCTAGATATTCGCCACACCCTCCCAAAATCATCACATGTTGTGGGCTTTCCTCTTCTTAAGCCAGCCCTAAATCCTGGCTAAATCCTGACTAACAAGTCGGTTGCAAAGGGAGATAGCAGATGGGTGGGACGTTGAGCGATCGCCCATGTAAAACTTGCGCTATCGATGCATACTGTGTACGCATCGGTTCGGCTCGAAACCAACGCTACTGAACTGACGCTGAAGCAGGTTTTGAGGACTGCGCGTCGTGCACCGCGCGTCAAGGATTTGAGCTTATCTCCAACTCAGGCTCACTCAAAGAACATAATCATCTCTTCTACCGCTGGGGCGAGAGCTTGAATATGGCTGCTGCTGCTGGAATAGAGCGCATCTCCGAGGACTGCGTTGTAGTCGGCTTGAGCTACCTCAACCGTTTCGGCTGTGGGATAGGCTCGCAGAATCAACAACCCGCTATACTGCTCCAATGCCGTACCTTCTAGTTGCACGGTGCCACCATAGTCCCACTCATACCCGTATAGCTCAAAATCGCCCAATACGGATTGCAGCGTGGAAAACGATGAGCCGATGCCTAGACCCTCTGGGGTAGCCCACGCAGTACCAAAGTCTCGCAGTGATAGAGGTTGGACGCGCTCAGCATCTTCCCACACTACAGTCACGGTATCTTCAGGGCTATCGGGATACACGATGGTTCCAGGCTCCATAAATCCTTCCCCGACATGGATGTCCTGATCGTGTAGGTTGTCTTCACCCAATAATGCCGCTAAGTCCGCGCGGCTGGTGGTTTGGATTATGGCTCCAGCGCGATCGCCCGGAACAATCAGGCGATCGCCCAACAAATCTGGCTCTTGGGAACTGCTAGGAGGATTAGCAGGCGCTGCGGTAGGAGGTTCCTGTGGCGCATTAGTAGAGGGGGAAGGACGCAGGCTGCTTAGGTCTACCCCGCAACCGGTCATAAACAGCAGCAGAAGTGGAATAACGTGACGATAAGAAATGTTCATAGCTTCAGGAAGAAAAGGCATTACTGACTAAACAAGTGTGCCTTTTGAATGGGTGCAGGTCGATTTTCAGTAGAGTCTCAACCGTGCATCAGAGTACCTAGCCGCGACTTAATCATCAGGGGTCTGCACAGCGTTGCTATCCAAATCCCTATCAAATTAGTCCTGCTGATATCACTGACACTTCAATATTATCCAACTAAAGTAAAGGGTGATCCGTGCGCTTTTACCGGCTTCTATGGGATTACATTCATCCAGCTAGTGCCATTGCAGCGGAGCTAAGGCAGCACGAGGGAATCCTTGCACTATGAGGATTTCGGCAGGCAGGTGTTTTGAACTCAACGTGACTTCGAGAGCGGTGTTTCAGCCCCGGATCACAGGACCAAAACACCGCTAAACCATACTGCCCGCGTCGTAGGCAGCAGGGTGTTGGGAAGTTGCGGAACTGATATTAATTCCATTAGTGAGTCACTGGGTTAGATCAGAGAGATCCGGTTTCGCCTCAGTAGACGGCTCTGAGCCAGTCTCTTAGCTTAGATATCCAAGCCCTAAATGCGTCATGATTGGGTGGAGCAAGTGTGAATCCTCGTTCACCCCGTTGGTCGTGTTGTAGACCTGTGGTTATTCTTGTCAGAGCCAAGTAGCGTTAAGCAATTTGGGAGAGTTAACCACAGGTCTAGCTCACCACCACCCAGTTATGGCTGGAACACCACCCACATCCTCAAACCAAAGCCTGAATTGTCCCAAAATGCCGTAGCGCTAGGGATTAGGCAGCAGAATGATTTGCTCTAGCCGTATTCTAGGAAGTAATGTCCACTCGCTGGAGACGTTGTAAGGAAACCCTATGCTGCCGTTCATTCGCTCAGACTTGGCTCAGTTGATCGCCTACACTCCCCATCCTGGCAGCAACGTGCAGGGTACTACTCCGTCCGTCCCGGTTCAGGTGATTGATCGCCTTGATACGAATGAAAGCCCCTATGACCTACCCCCAGAACTGAAGCACAAGCTGGCATGGCTCTATCAAAATGAGCTAGAAGCCAATCGCTACCCCGATGGCGGACATTACCAATTGAAGCGGGCGATCGCCCACTATGCCAACACCAGCGCCCAGATTTCATGGGTACAGCCGGAGGCTATTACCGTTGGCAACGGCTCTGACGAGCTGATTCGCTCACTACTTATTGCCACCTGTTTGGGGGGTGAGGGTTCAATTCTCGTCGCCAATCCAACTTTTTCGATGTATGGTATCACGGCCACTACGTTGGGAATTCCCGTTCACAGTGTCGGCCGTGACAAGGGTTCGTTTGCGATCAATCTAGAAGCTGCCGATCAAGTTTTACACGAAGCGCAACAGCCTGCAGTACGGTTGCTGTTTGTGGTGCATCCCAACTCCCCAACGGGAAACGCCCTCACCCCAGCAGAAATTGACTGGCTGCGCCACGTGCCTGAGTCTGTGTTGGTGGTCATTGACGAAGCCTATTTTGAATTCAGCGGCACATCGTTGCTGACAGAAATGCCCCAGCATCCTAACTGGGTTATCCTGCGCACCTTTTCAAAAGCCTTTCGATTGGCATCGCATCGCGTGGGGTATGCCATCGGCCATCCTGAATTAGTGGCTATGCTTGACAACATTCGCTTACCCTACAACTTGCCTAGCCTGTCTCAATCGGCAGCGCTGCTTGCACTAGAGCATGCGCCAAACTTGCTGGATGTGATTAGCACGATCACGGCTGAGCGCGATCGCCTCTACCAGGCATTGCAGCAGTACCCTAGCCTTCAAGTGTGGCCCAGCGCAGCAAATCTAATATTTGTCCGTCTCACGCCTGAGGCAGTAGCGCAATCTAGACAGTCTGAGGAAGAAGCGGCGATCGCCCTGTTCCAATCTCTCAAAGCCCAGGGCACGCTTATCCGACATATTGCAGGCGGTTTTCGTATTACTGTAGGCACGCCAGACGAGAACCAGCGCACGCTCATGCGACTAACCACTACGCTTCAGGATCTATCGCTAGTGCAATAGAACGAGTGCAGTTTGGCCGTCAACTCTTTCTTTAACAGAAGTCAGATCGGCGAATGCCTGAAACCGTGCTGTTTGTATCGCTTTGGCAAAGTCGTTAGTCGGCTTGGGTTCGCACTTTGAGGCTAGGTTTGTGGAGCGATCGCCGGGATAAACGGATGGTATTGGGCAGCACCCCTACCAATTGCGCAAACGCCGCATCAGGTACCCGGGCAATCGTATCTTGATCAAAATAAATTTCAAACTGGTTTAGGATCATGCGGGCGCGCTCAGTTGGCAGCGAATGATCCGTAAACTGCTGAGCCAATCGAATCCACTGCCGGCGAATTTTGTACGCTTCTTGGCGCTCGTCTGGTGATTCGGGCAGCGTTAAGCATGAATCGCCCATAATAATGACAGCCTGGCAGTCTTCATCAAACAACCCACCTACAGCAGCACCTGGGCCTGCAAATTCTGCATGAAACTCTTTTAGGATGATCAGCCCACTCCTCCGCTTGCGGTCTACTACAAGCAGATAACCACTGCAAATAGCGTGAGCGATCGCATCTGGATTAGTTTGATCTAGAGTTGACAGAAGGTGCTGGGAATCAGTATTAGAAACGCGTCGCCATAACGCATTCACCCGAGATGTAGCATTGGTAGGTTCAGTAGGAGCTTTGGCCGCAGTATGATGCGCCCCATCTGACTCATGTAAATATTCAGAAACAGCGGAAACCCGCTGATGGCTATCACTATCCATCTTGATGCAATGATGTACAACCATTGGGCAGATCCCCTGAAACTTTCAGGCTACGGTCGTTTTTGTCGCTCGTGACGGGTAGATGCGGTATGGCGAATTGCCTCTTTCGTCTAGCCTTCCCTAAAAAGCGTAGATTCTTTAGATGAGGGCTCAGAGCAACAACCGCTAATGAATTTCAGGAACTTAGCTGCGCCTTTTGTATCGGGTTGTGTATCTGAATCAGCAATCTACAAGAGCGCAATGCTTATTCTATAGAAAGCCTATTGTCTACATTGTAGGGTATTATCCTTCGGACGCTATCCACATGACGAATCTCTCAACGATGCTTCATGAGGATAGGACGAGACATAGAGTTTAATAAAGCTAACATAAAGCATCAATAGCTACAGAGATGCATTAGACGGTAGGCGCTTATGCAGCAAAATTTGGCGCGGATTGCCGAGTAGTGACGCTGCTAAGTCAGGTTCTATTCGCTGGGTCTGGTAGCCCAGCTTAGTGTAAAGCGAGATCGCTGCACTGTTGTTTTCCAACACATGCAGATAGAGATCGCGATAGCCCCATGTCAACGCTACCCGTTCGCAGCAGCTCAGAAGCTGCTCTGCAATGCCCTGCCGCCGATGGTGTGCATCTACGGCTAAGTTTGAAATGTAGGGATAGCGAGCTCCCCAAAACTTGAGCCAAGGATTTATAGCCTGAGGGCGCAGATCGATTTCAACGGTGCCTACTGGGCGATCGCCCGATGCAGACAAAGGCCTATCCTGAGCCTGTAATTCTGGATCCAAAGAAAACTGTGGTTCTACCCCGCCACGCTGTTCAGGCCGCTGCACGCCGACAAGGCAGGCATAATGTGCGGGTTGTGTTCGCAATCGCGTACGCAACTCTTCCCGAATCCCCATCCGAAAAATTGGCGCCATCCAGTACCAAGCACTTGCACTGGGATGAAAGCTATCTGTTAACACATCCGCTAGTCGGCCTACATCCTGAGGACGCGCTGCCCGCACAAAGTAGCGACATTGAATGGGAGCTATCCCAGTGAGATCGGGCTCTTCGCTTAGACCTGACGTAAAGGGCACCATAGGACCAATGAGCAGAAACTTGAAGAGAGAGACTCTCAGAAAACTAAATTCAGAAAACCCAACGGCTCATACAAGAAGGCTGCTGCTCTACGCTTTTCCTACGTATCTACAGCATGTCGCTTCTAAATACATCACCTGTAAAGGCTAGTTATTGGCCTTCACGCAGCATTCACTCATATGTCTTATACATAAGGATGAGAGCTAGAGTCCTATTTAGTTTTGCGGCTTTGGTTTTCTGACTATCGCCATTGTAAATCCATTTTTAGCAACTCATAATCCTGCGCCTGCGGGTCAACACAGGGTAAGAGCTTAGAATATGCCAGCCTTCAACTCACTGATGATTTTGTGAACGGTGCATCTCCACAGCAGTACTGCGCCGTCATCAGAGTCATCAGGAGAGTCAAGAGCTCAGGGCTTGAGCACGTTCAGACTAGGCTTGCCAAACCGATCCTCTCAGAAACGCAGGGATCAGTGCAGGGCACACCTGAACAGATAGCTACAGCACCATAAATCATGAACGGGGGATGGGCCTGCTCAGAATAGCGGAGAGATGCTCACTTCCTCCTTCTATTTTTCCTGAGAACCAGCTAGCAACCAGCCAAACCCAAGCAAGTTGGGCGGCTCACCCTGCCAGAGTTAAATAGTCCAAGACTGAATAAGCCCAAATTCTGCAAAAATATCGTCCCAAAATCCAACAAAAGGCTTAAACGTATGAAACATGGAGTAACAAAGCTTTACAAATACCCGCTAGTCCCCTATATTGTTATTAAGGAAGTTTAACGGCTTCCCTTTATACATAGATAACTCACGAGCACTCATCGAACTATGACAACTACACTACAGCGCACAGAGCGCAATAACGTGTGGGAACAGTTCTGCAGCTGGGTCACGAGCACCAACAACCGCCTCTACGTGGGCTGGTTCGGCGTGTTGATGATCCCCACCCTGCTA
>JBGTOF010000062.1:0-13624 GCA_041742695.1 Elainellales cyanobacterium
ATGACCGTCTGAATGATGACTAAATGATGACCAATACAACTGAATAAAACTGACCAAAGTGTACAGCCTTGACCCCCCGCCCATCGCAAAACCCGATGAGATTGGGCGAGATCGCGTATCCTGGTAGCAGTTGCACCGCTAGTCAGATCATCAGCTCACGAGTTTGGTAAACCGTTTAACCCCTAGCTGCGAGCGATCGCGTCCCCTCAGCGATTGCTGCGCCGTCTACGTGACAGGATGCATTATGAGAAAAGCACTGTATCTGTTAGCTGCCATCAGCGATCGCGACTTTGAATGGCTGCTGAGCGTGGGCAAACACCAAGCGGTGGCCGCTGGGCAAGACCTGATCTTGGAAGGAAACCCTATCAACGCGCTTTATATTGTGCTCAGCGGCATATTTTCGGTATCCGTTGAAGGGCTGGGCGGCAACGAACTCGCCCGCATCTCAACCGGAGAAGTGCTGGGTGAGATTTCGTTTATTGACGCGCGATCGCCCACCGCCACTGTGCGCGCGGTTGAAGACGCCGTGGTGTGGGCCATCCCCCGCTCCCAGCTCATCGCTAAGCTGTCGCAAGATGTGGCGTTTTCATCTCACTTCTATCGGGCGATCGCCACCTTTTTGTCCGATCGCCTTCGCAACACTCTGAGTCGCCTTGGCTACAATAACGATTTTCCACCCGAAATAGACAAAAACGACGCCCTAAACCCTACGATAGAAGGCAACCTAGGGCTAGCAAAAGCGCGGCTCGACTGGCTACTCAGCCACCAGCCGCATAGCTAAGCGGATCTCTCTTAGACCAATGGACTAGACCAATGGGCCTCGGCTCATTGCCTGAGTTAAGCCAGAGTGGGAAACGCCCTCTACCAGGACTTGCTTCATTGCGCGTCATTCCTCCCTGCCCCTGTTTGCAACCGTTAACGTTGCGCCCTGTCCCGGTTAATATTGCTATGCACCTATCCCAAGCCCGACTGCACTTTCAGCAAGAAGCGCAGCGCCCCGACGCCGACATTGACCTGGCAAAAGCCTCCCTCTACCTCGCCCAAGAAGAATATCCTGACCTAGAGCCCGCCAAATACTTGCAGCAGCTTGATCGCATGGCCGCTGCCGTGGCCGCGCAGTTGCCCTCGCCCCGTTATCCCCTGCGGGTGATTCAGACCATTAACGACTATCTGTATGGCAGCCTTGGCTTTGTGGGCAATGCAGACGATTACTACGACCCGCGCAATAGCTATCTGAACCAAGTGCTAGAGCGTCAGACGGGGATTCCTATCACGGTGTCGCTGGTGTATCTGGAACTGGCAAAGCGGATTGAGTTTCCCATGGTGGGTGTGGGCATGCCCGGCCACTTTCTGATCCGCCCCGTGGTCGATGACATGATGGTGTTTGTTGATCCGTTTCATCAAGGCGAGGTGCTGTTTCCTGAAGATTGCGAGGTACGCTTGCAGGAAGTCTTTGGGCATCCGGTGGGGTTGCGGCCAGAGTTTTTAGCTCCGGTCACGGCACGGCACTATCTGGCACGAATGCTGACCAACCTCAAGCTGATTTATTTAAATGAGCAAGACTTAGAGCGGACGTTGGCGATGGTGGAGCGGCTGCTGGTGCTGTTTCCAGATGACGCAACAGAACGGCGCGATCGCGGCCTAATCTATTACCAACTTGACCGCTGGCGCGAAGCCGTGCTTGATCTAGAGGTGTATCTCGATGGGGACGCCTCTGCCCAAGATGCCCCTGCCATTCGCCAACTGGTCGATCAAATCAAAGGCCACGACCCGACATAATCAGCTCGGGTTGCTTGAACTAGTCAGCCTGGGTAATAGGTTGGGTCGTTGGAGAGTGTCAATGCCTAAACCGTTTTCTACCTAATGCAGAAATTTGAATTAGAACAGCGAGGAGGGTTGCGGTGTCGGGCACCTCGGCGCATCAACGCGATGTTTTGTATCAACTAATGCTGTGTCTTACCCCACATCTTTTTACAGTAGCAATTGGCTTTGGCTCACTGGCTTTTTGTTGACTCGCTATGCCCCACCCCTCAATTCAGCTAACCGATCAGTCAATTCTGCAATATCAGACTGACGGGTTTTTGATTTTTGATCAATTTATTGATTTGGATTTGGTAGGGCGGTTGCGCGATCGCATCCAGCCGCTCTTTCACGGCGAATTTGAGACGGGGGTGTATCCCGATGAGTGGTATTGGCGACCGGGGCTAAGCCTGCCCGATGTAACACGCGAAATTTGTAATGCTTGGAAGTGCGATCGCACGGTGGCGAGTGTGGCGCTTTCTGCCGAAGTGGGTCGCCTAAGCGCCCTGCTTGCGGGATGGCCGGGTGCCCGTATTGGGCAAGACAGCCTATGGTATAAGCCCCCCGACGGCGGCAAAGAAATTGCCTTGCACCAAGACGGCGCCTTTATCGACTATCTCGCCCCGGCAGAAATGGTGACCTGCTGGATTGCGCTGGATGATGTCAGTGTGGATATCGGTACGCTGCAATACGTGCGCGGTTCGCACCGCTGGCCGCTGCTATCGGTCGAGGGGGAATTCCACGCGCCCCAAAAAGACTACCGTTGGGCGATGGCAGAAACCGCCCGAGCGGCTGGGGTTAGCCATCCCGATATTGTTTCGGTGACGATTCCAGCGGGCGGCTGTGCCTTTCACCACGGGCTAACCTGGCACGGCTCGGGCAAAAACCTTAGCCCGACTCAACCACGCCGCAGTTTGGGCATTCATACCTTAAGTTCTGCCGCTTGCTTTAGCGAGGTTCCGGCAGGCTACATTTATGGGCGCTATCGTCAGGTCAACAGCACCCAGATGGATGAGTCGTTTTTCCCGATTCTGTGGACGCAGGATGGCTATCGTTCGCCCCATCTGGCGACCTATTGTGAGGACGCGATCGCCCCCTATGCGCTGGCTTAATCTAGCGCGGTCGTCAAAACAGGGTCAAACGGTTGCAGAATGCGTCGGCACTACACAAACTGCCGCAAGGCCCAGTGCCAAACCGCATAGCCGCTAGGGTTTAGGTGGAGCCCGTCTGTGGTGAGATCAGGGCGCAGGTTATCTTGATGGTCGGTAAAAAAGGTCTGCAAATCCACAAACTGCGCGTTTTCTTGCTGGGCGATCGCCCGCAGGTTGCTGTTAAGTTGGCGGATGCGATCGCTCGATAGCTCGGGCAGGCGCGTTGGCAAGATGGAATAGAGCACCACTTGCGCGTCGGGATGCTGCTGCCGCAATTGCTGCGCGATTTGCTGCAAGTTGCCCAGCACGGTGGCATCTGACTCCCCTCGCCGCAGGTCGTTGATGCCCACCATCACATGAATCGTATCAGGGCGGGTGTCGTCAAAGGCTGAGAGGCGCTGCAGCACACCGCCGCTGGTGTCTCCCGAAATGCCCTGATTAAGCCAGAAGCGATCGCCCGAGAGCCGCTCTGGCGGATACCACTGGCTAATGGAGTCGCCCACCAAAATCGACAGGCGGTTGTTGCCTTGCCCATATGCCATTGAACGAGCCTCTTGTGCCAGCAGGTCAATCCACTGTTCGTGGGTGGGCTGCGTTTTGGCATTCACCCAGCTTTCATAAAAGCTGCTGGTAGGCAGGCGTGTATAGGTTTTGCCCGCTTGCAGCGCCATTTGACGCTGTTGATACAGTTGACTGCCCGAGCCGGGGCGTGGCACGGGCAACGGTAGCAAATCTTGATAGGCCAATTCAGGCAGCACCACATCTGCGTTGCCACGAAAGGCCGTGGGCAGCAGGTCGTTGGCAATGGGCGGGCGGGGGGTGGGCTGTGCGATGGGGCGGCGGTAGCGAGCACGGGTTGCGTGTTCAGGGGCGATCGCCTCAGGACGACTCACGGTGATTCTCGCTGCCTGAGGGGCGATCGCCCCATCGTCTCGACTTCCGGCCCGAGACTGCACTGCTAACGGCTGGTCTGGTTCTGCCCCATCGCTTAGGGCTGTGGCCAATAGGCTCGCCGCTAACATGACTAAATCACTCATGCCTCACTCCTGATGACGGTAAAGAATGGCCGCAGCCCTGCATACCTGTTAACCGCAGGCGCAGCCATATCTTCTTTTCACAGCCCGGAACAGCCACGTCAGGAGTATTTCAGGTGAATGACGAAAATAATTTACAAATCGATGAGGCAAACCTGGGTCGCTGCCATTCGACAGAGATGGGTGTTAAACCGGCGAATTGATGAGCCCAGGATGGTCTTGCGGTCTGCTGCCGGGTGCTGGCCAGTGAAACCGGCGATCGCTCTCTAAAATGGGGCGATCGTTAATGCTGGCCTCTCGCCGCCGCATCAAACCACTCTCGGCAAACTCCCAGTTTTCGTTGCCATAGGCGCGATACCACTGGCCCGCATCATCATGCCATTCGTACTGAAACCGCACCGCAATCCGGGTTTCACCAAAGGCCCATAGTTCTTTCACTAGGCGATAGTCAAGCTCCTTGTCCCATTTGCGCTGCAGAAATGCCCGAATCGCATCACGACCCTGGAGAATTTCTGCCCGGTTGCGCCAGTGGCTATCTTCGGTATAAGCCAGCGCGACTCGGTCGGGGTCACGACTATTCCATGCATCTTCAGCCATGCGAACTTTGGCGATCGCACTCTCTTGAGTAAACGGGGGAACAAGCGATTTCAGAGTCATCTTGAATACATCACGCAACAGGTAAGCAACGGAAAGGCTGCCAGCCAATGACCAACAGCCTTAAAACACAAGGGTCATAGGCTCTATTGACCAGAGGCAAACCCCTACAAACAGGCAGGGCGCTCCTTACCACTTCTTATAGGGAAGGAACTTGCCACACATCACTACCTTGACGCGATCGCCCTTAGGGTCTTCCTCCTTCTCCACATCAATTGTGAAATCGATCGCACTCATAATGCCGTCGCCAAACTTCTCATGAATCACCGTCTTGAGCGGCATCCCATACACCTGCATAATCTCGTAAAACCGATAGATTAGCGGATCGGTGGGAATCACCGGCTCCAGTGAGCCCTTCACGGGGTATTCCATCAGCGCCTCAATCAGTGACGAATCCGCACCCAGCGCCTCTACAATCTTGGTCGCCTCTTCTTTCGAAGCACTCGCCTGACGATACACCACCGAGGCAATCCATACTTCATCACAGCCAACCTTAGCTTCCAAATCCGCAAACGTTAGCCCTGCCGCCTTTTTCGCAGCTAACAGTTGTTCAGTTACAGCAGACGTCATACTCATATCCTCGTTACTAAATTCACTGCAATAAGTCAGGCACGTCACTCCCAGCAGGGAGCTTAAAGGTAACGTATCCCCTTAAGAGGGTTACTAAGTACACATAAGTCCTCAAAGTAGACCTTCCCGGGGATTGATCCCCCCTTAGCCCCCCTTTCTAAGGGGGGAAATGGATTCAAAGTCCCCCTTTTTAAGGGGGACTTAGGGGGATCTCCCAAGATGTAGCCGATGCCAACAAGATCTGTGCACTTAGTAGCCTTAAAAGGGGGCAGAGGGTAAGAGGCCAATGGCGAGTCTATCGACTCATCCGAGCTTCTTCCACTGCCCGCGTCTCTCGGAACAAGTGGCTCTCCATTTCCGCCTTCAGCGCGTGATAAGCAGGATGCTGCTCAATCGTTTCGCGGTTACGGGGTCGGGGAAATGGCACCTCTAGCACCTCATCCACCCGCGCCGCAGGCCCTCGCGTCATCATCACAATGCGATCCGATAGCAGCAGCGCTTCATCAATACTGTGGGTAATCATAATTACTGTCTTGCGCTGCTGTTCCCAAATCCGCTCCACTTCGTCTTGCAAGAAGCCCCGCGTCAGCGCATCCAACGCCCCAAACGGTTCATCCATCAGCAAGATTTGCGGGTTAATGGCCAGAGCGCGGGCAATTCCCACCCGCTGGCGCATCCCGCCAGAAAGCTCATGCGGGTGTTTTCTCTCTGCACCCGTCAGCCCGACGAGCTGAATGTATTCTTTGATGATGCGATTTGCACCTTTAGTAGATAGGCTTGGATCCACCGTCTCCACTGCAAAGCGCAGGTTCTCCTCCACCGTCATCCAGGGCATGAGTGCATAGCTTTGAAACACCATGCCCCGATCTGGCCCCGGCCCAGTGATGGGTGCCCCATTCAGCAAAATATCGCCTTCAGAAATGGGGCTAAGCCCGGCAATCATGTTCAACAGCGTAGATTTGCCGCAGCCAGAGGGGCCGATAATTGAGACGAACGTATTCGGCTCAATCTCTAAACTAATGTCCTGAATCGCCACAAAGTCTCGACTGGTTTTGCCAGAGAGCTGGTTAAACAACCCGCGCTTGCCTGGAAACACCTTAGACACATTGCGGATAGACAACTGAGGCAGCGGAGATACCTGATCGGTAGGTAGAATACTATTCACAGATGCTGATCTCATGAGTTTCGACCAAATGCAACAAACTTCTCAAGAGCCGCAAACAAACTATCGAGCAGCAAACCGACTGAGCCAATAATGAAAATCGCAACCAAAATATTCGGAATGGATAGGTTATTCCACTCGTTCCAGATAAAATAGCCCAGCCCTGTACCCAGCAGCATTTCTGCAGCCACAATCACCAGCCAGGCAATGCCCATGCTGATGCGCAACCCCGACACAATGTTGGGCAGCGCCGCTGGAACAATCACCTTGAAAATGGTGCGCAAGCGAGACGCACCCAGCGTGTTCGCCACATCCAAATAGTCTTTATCCACACTGGCAACCCCAAACGCAGTGTTAATCAGCGTCGGCCAAATGCTGGAAATAAAGATGACAAAAATTCCAGTCTTCTCAGAATCTCGCAGCAAGTAGAGTCCAAGCGGCAACCAGGCTAAGGGCGACACG
Source organism: Elainellales cyanobacterium (assembly GCA_041742695.1). Taxonomy (GTDB): domain Bacteria; phylum Cyanobacteriota; class Cyanobacteriia; order Elainellales; family Elainellaceae; genus Kaiparowitsia. The sequence continues at coordinate 6,834 of JBGTOF010000062.1, forward strand.
GGCTTTAACAGTTGCATATAGGGGTTAAACGCTTTATAGGCAACTGGCGAAATGCCGATGACGATTCCGATGGGGATTGCCACGAGTGATGCCAGGATGTAGCCGATGGCAACGCGCCGCAAACTGATCAACAAGTTCCAACCAATTCCCAAATCATTCGGCCCATTATCAAAAAAGGGATTGGTGACCCACCACCACAATTCCTTAAAGGTGGCGCTTGCAGTCGGCACCCCTCGAGTAAACCACTCAGCCCGGGCACCCACTTCCCAAAACAGTAAGAACAATCCTAAGGAGGATAAGAATACAATGAGCGCTCTCACATTTTCATTTTGAAATGGAGAGTTCTGCTTGCTGTCTCTTCCTAGCCCAGTCGTGGCGTTGCTTAGCGCCATGACGCGATACCTCCGTATAATGTGACCAATGTGACTAGACTGCGATGCAGAATGCGGCTAAATCTGTGGCTCGGCGCTTCAGAGGCCAAACTTATCGATTTGCTCTTTCACGTAGTCACCCGGCGCTTCTGGATCAAAGGTGTCGAAGGCCAAATCTTCTACTCGGTTGGTTTCTGTGGGCGGGTTTTGACCTAGTTCTTGAGCCAGTTCTCGTGCCAGATCGGTGAGAAAGACGTTTTCCCCGACTTGGTCGTAGGTGCCATCGGTAATCTCTTGCGTGGCTTTGCCATCGCCCTGTAAATCCCACCGTACTAACTGAGATGAAATCCACTTTGCGAAGCTCTGCCAGGGATAGGGGTCAAACCCAATGCGGTCAGGGATCTCAAACGAGTTGCCCTGGCCATCTTCAAAGTTGCCCGTGAGTACCGCTTCTACCACTTCTACAGGCTGGTTTAAGAATGCTCGCTCAGAAATGGCAGCTGCAATTTCGGGGCGGTTAGCGGGATCTTGGGCGTAAGCTGCCGCTTCGATGATGGCTTTGTTCAAGGCCCGGAAGGTGTTGGGGTTGGTCTCAATCCATTCATCGCTGGCGGCAAAGGCGCAGCAAGGATGTCCATCCCAGATGTCTTTAGTCAGCATGTGGATAAAGCCAGCGCCTTCATACACGGCCCGCTGGTTAAAGGGGTCGGGCATGAGCATGGCATCAATATCGCCGGCAATCAGCTGAGCAATGCTATCTGGTGGGGGGACAGGGCGAATCTGAACATCGACATCTGGATTTAGCCCACCGCTTGCTAAGTAGTAGCGTAGCAACAGGTTGTGCATAGAGTAGGGGAAAGGCACTCCAATCACAAAGCCTCTAAAGTCTTCTGGGCCATTGACCTCACCCATGTGTCGTTCGGCAATGGTGATGGCTTGGCCGTTGATATTTTCGATGCTGGCAAGCTTGACGCCAAAATTGGCAGAACCCAACCCTAGAGTCATGGCGATAGGCATAGGCGCTAGCATGTGGTAAGCGTCGAGCTCTCCGGCGATCGCCGAATCTCTAACTGCGCCCCAGCTGGGCATCTTCACGACGCTGGCATTAAAGCCATACTTTTCGTAAAAACCCAAGGGTTCAGACATGATGATGGGTGTCGCGCAGGTAATGGGGATAAACCCAACCTGAATGTCTGTCTTCTCTAAATCTTCAGCAGTAACAGGAGTCTCTCCTCCGTCTTGGGCCGCAGGCCCACCGCCCCCCGCGCAACTGGCGAGCGTGACCAGCGCTGCGCCCACTGCCATGTTGCGCATGAACTCGCGTCGAGTCACGCCGCTGTTGCGAATGGAGTCGGCAAAGAACAGCCCTGCCTGGGGGCCAAAGGCTGCGGCAAAGGCGTTCTCTAATCCGCCGGCTTGCTTGCACAAAGCTAGGATGAGTTTTTCACGCTGAGGGTTGTTTTGGCCCACTCGCTTGAGAAAGAGTGCCTTTCTCAGCTCATAGGCGTTGACGGTATTGGCTGCCCGCAGCTGATTCTCTTTATAAATCCCCATTCTGACCAAGTCGTCTACCAAATCGACTGGATCCTGGGGCATGGATTGCATGAATTCCCAGTGGTCGCGGTTGGCGTGCATGCCGCCGCACTGTCCACAAATCTGACCAAATGGGGATGAAGATAACGTCTGACTCCCGAGACTTCTCCAGTCGCTGAGCGACTTCGCTGCTGATGATATACGCATAGTTGCTAGGTTGAACGCGACTAAAAAGTGCTCTTTCTCTTTCCAGCGCTGCAATTAAAACCGAGCAGCAGTTTCGCCTACGGGATGAACTCGAAGGTATGGCGCAGAGGCAACCTATCGAAATTTCGATCCGCAACCATCAAACTACGGCTAAGCGTTAATCGGTGAACTGTTATTGACAGAAACTGACAGAACTAAAGTCTTAAACGGCGGCGTTTTATACAGAATGAACGCTGACTACGTCACTAATCCTATTAGGAGCCTAAGACCGCTTAAGAAGCACTGCACGAGTTATTGGGTACTCTATCAAGTTCAGTTAAGTCTCGCATTGGATCATCTTTGGAACTTAGATAGGATTTTCTTTAGGAGTTGCGATCGCCCTCCACATTTAAGCCTAATCTGTTAATTTTGCTACAGATTGCTGTCTCCAGGCTAGTGGAGAAACGCCATGAAGCTGACGGAATTGCCGCGTAAAGTACCCTGCATCACTGTAGCCTGATAGTTCTGCAATCTTTCGTATGGAGTGGGTTGTGGCGTTGATCAACTGTTTGGCTCGAGTCATACGCCGCTCAATGATCCATTGTTTGACGGTGTGACCGGTTAACTCTTGGGTCAGATTGGTAAGGTATGCAGGTGAGTAGCCTGCTGCTTGGGCAACATCATTAAGCGTGATGGGTTTGTGATAGTTCGCTTCAATAAAGCAAAATACATAGTTTAGCTTTGGGCAGTTAGGAAAAATGCTGTTGGGAGCGCTATGTTCGGTAGGCTCTGGATGTCTATCTGCTTGAGAATCTGCTTGAGAATTGGCTGAGTTACGGTTTTCAAAGACTGGCCGAGACGCTGTATTGTAGAGTTGATTAATTTGCTCTTGGCGGTTGAGGCGAGTGATAATTGCAGCTAAGAATTGTTCAATGGTGCAGGGTTTGGTGAGGTAATCGTCTGCGCCTAGCTCCATCCCTTGACGCAGATCGGCCATGGTGACTTTTGCAGTTAAAAAAATGAGGGGGATGAGTGCTGTGGCGGGCGATCGCCGTAAAGTTGACAAGACAGAATACCCATCCATGTCGGGCATCATAATGTCGCAGACCACTAAGTCTGGCTGGTGGGTCTGTGCTAGGGTAAGGCCCTGACTGCCATCATTGGCTCCAAAGGCTGAAAATCCTTCAAATTCAAGGCAGCGCAAGAACATGTTACGGGTTTGAGCCTCATCTTCAATCACCAAAACTGTCTTCATGATGAGTCAGCATGCATCAACGGGGATGGCTAGAGATGGATGGAACAGATCCCTGTACATCAGTTCACAGATGTATCTATCCTTTACTTTGTTACTCTTCGAGCGAAGAGAGCATTGTGTAGAGCGATACATTTGGGCGATCGCCCCTCTCCGCATTTTTCCCTGTTAAAGATTGGTTAAAGGTCGGGTTATAACGTTATGTCGGAACACTATTGGCTGCCCGACCGAAACGCACTGGCGGAGACTACACCGGTTGACCCTACGTTGGGATATCTGCGCCGCCAGCATCAGCTCATTCTTAACGCGGTGGGCGAAGGGATTTATGGGCTCGATTTGGCGGGTAATGTCACCTTTGTTAACCCGGCAGCAGCGGCCATGATCGGCTGGTCCATGGAAGACTTGATTGGCAAATCGATGCACGCCGTTCTGCATCACTCGCAGTTAGACGGTTCCCCTTACCATCGAGAAGATTGCCCCATCTATGCAGCGTTTCAAGATGGCAAGGTGCGGCGAATTACAAACGAGGTGTTTTGGCGCAAAGATGGCACGAGCTTTCCGGTGGAATATATCAGCACGCCTATGCATGATGAGGCAGGGCGGCTGATTGGTTCGGTGGTGACGTTTCGCGATATCACTAAGCGGCGCTGGGCCGAGCAGGTGTTGCAACAGGCCAACGAAGAATTAGAGCTGAAGGTGCAAGCGCGTACGGCAGAATTGCAAAACGTCAACCAGCAACTGCGTGAGTTGAGCGACATGCGATCGCGCTTTGTTTCGATGGTGTGTCACGAGTTCCGCAACCCGCTGAACAATATTGCGCTGTCGGTGTCCTCCCTCAACCGCTACGATACGCAACTGCATCCCGACGAGAAGGCAGACTATCTGTCCACAGTTGAGGCGAATGTGGAACGCATGACCCAAATGATTGACGACATTTTGGTCATCGGCAAGATTGAAGCCAAGGTGCTAGAGGTGAATCCCCAGCCGCTCGATGTCGTTGCTTTTTGTCAGGACTTGTTGGCAGAGCAAGAATTTATGCGGGCTCACGCTCCTATCCGGTTTTGCTGCCGGGCGCGTCAATTGTGGACAAGTTTGGATGAGCGGCTGCTGCGATCGATCTTGAGCAATTTGCTCTCGAATGCCATTCGGTATACGCCAGAGCTGAAGGCCATTACGCTCACGCTCAGTCGCCGCCAAAACTACGTTATTTTTCGGATGCAGGATGAGGGGATGGGGATTCCGCTGGGCGATCGCCGTCACCTGTTTGAGCCGTTTCACCGCGGGCGCAACACTAGCAACATCCCTGGGACAGGATTGGGGTTGAGTATTGTAAAACAATTTGTCGAGCTCCAAAACGGCACCATTAGTGTGACCAGCCGACTGGGCATGGGTACGTCGTTTGGGGTGCGGTTGCCGATTGGGGATGAGAGCCTGAAAACTAGGCGGTAGGGATTGGAGATTGGTAGAGCGATCGCCCGTGACGCATGGTTAGCAGCACATCGTCTGGCGTCACTCGGGTGATCAGGCTCGCAATCAGGTGTCGGCTAGCGCACAGGTGGGGCTGGTGAAAGTTGAGCACCACTAAGTCGGCAGGTAAACCCGGTTCTAAATAGCCCTGTAGGTCAGAAATCCCCAAATGACGCAGGTTGCTGGTCGTCATTTTGAGGATATCAACCGGCGCAGGGTGAACGGCGTCGCCAAACTGACTCTTCGCCACCTTATAGGTAAAATCCATCTCGGCAAATAGATTGGGGCTGTTGAGTAAGCCATTATCGGTGCCGAGCAGCAGGGTGGCGCCGCTTTGCAGCAATGCAGCGATGGGCGGAAGCGGAAGGCCCAAGTTGGCATTGGCCCGCGGGTTTAACACCACATTGGTGCGGTGCTCTGACAGGAGCGCTATTTCTGCCCGGTTAGCGACGGTAGCATGAATCACCAGATCGGGATGGTATAGGTCTAATGCGCGCTCTAGGTCGCCTCGCCCGGTAACGGCCAGACTAACATCGCGATAGCCCTCATTTTCTAAACAGTGGATGGCGCGAAGCTTCTGAGCCTTGGCAGTAAGGGCATAGATTTGTTGCCAGGCTTCGTCGGTGAGGTCGTTCATGGTGCTTTCAGAAAAGCCATCGGCGATCGCCAAAATGCTCGTCAATTCGGCGATTGCCCCATCCTTCAGCCCGACTTGGTTAGATTGCAGCTCTTCCGCAGTAAATGGCAGTTCATTGAACTGACCCAAAATGAGCGATCGCATGCCTGTTTGCTCTGCCGCCTGCTGCAACAGCCAACTGCCATAGACCCCCTGCTCTCGGAAATCTAGATGGGCGATCGTTCCCGTGCGCGCCATATAGCGCAGGTGCGCCATCATGTGCTGCAACAGCTCTGCCTCACTGCGCTGTGCCAGCTCCCGATACTTATACCCATCGGGACGAAAGAAGCCCTGCTCTAGGGTCATTCCCGTTGCCCCATCCGGCAAACACGAATCGCCCATATGAGTATGACCATTCACCATTCCCGGCATGACCACCAGCGCCCCAGCATCAATGGCGGTGCAGGGTTGGCGCCGATCAATTTGATGAATCAGCCCATCGTTGACAACCAGGCGATCGCACCAGAAGGGCTCTAACTCTGGCCCCCACAGCACCACACAATCTGTCAGCGCTAACTGAGGCATCTAAGGCTGCTTCGGAGACATGGGCAGATCGGTCAGATCAGCAGGGGCGTCTGCCGCGTGAGCTATTACTGGCTGGACTTTCTCTGCCTTGGTATGACCATGAAAGCGAATGCCTAAAAATAAATCGTAGACAAATCCAACGAAATCATTGAGCTTTAACAGCCCCAACGATTGATGACAGCCTTTCGAATCTAACAGAGGGCGAGTAGCCCGATAAGCTGGCTGATAGTTATACCAGGGAATTGTGGGCCACAGATGATGAATCAAGTGATAGTTCTGCCCCATAATCAACAAGTTCAAAATGGGATTGGGATAGACCCGCGCGTTTTTCCAGCGATTGCGCTCTTGAAAGGGTCGATGTGGCAGGTAATCAAAAAACAGCCCTAGGGCCAATCCCACGACCAGCGCTGGCGAAAACCAGTAGTTCATGACGTAGGGGAAAAATCCATAGTGAAGCGCAAGAAAAATCACGCCAGCTACCACCAGCCGCGACAGAAACCACTCTAGCAGCTCGTTCTTGCGCCACAGACGGCGCTTAAAAAAGAAAATTTCGTGGTAAAAGAATCGCGCTGCAATCAACCATAAAGGCCCACCCGTAGAAACGAAGTGGTCTGGGTCATTTTCTGGATCGTTAACGTTGGCGTGATGCTGCATGTGCACCCGCGTAAACACTGGAAACGCAAACCCCAACATCAGCGCACTGCCGTGCCCCATGATGGCGTTTACAACCTTATTTCGATGCGCCACATTGTGAGAGGCGTCGTGAATCACAGTGCCTACC
>JBGTOF010000077.1:0-11473 GCA_041742695.1 Elainellales cyanobacterium
GAGTGCATCCCAGTTTTGCAAGTTTGCCCTCATCCCCCAGCCCGTTCTCCCAAAAAGGGAGAACGGGAGCCGGATTTAAAGTCCCTCTCCCGTTCTGGGAGAGGGATTTAGGGTGAGGGCTGCAAAAGTGGGATGCGCCCCAAGTAACAGCTGGCGATGAGACAACGGCTCTTGGGCGACGAGCATCCCGATGTGGCCGGTAGCCTCAACAACCTGGCCAATCTTTATCGTGCTCAAGAGCTTTATGACGAGGCTGAACCACTTTTGAATCAAACCCTAGGACTGCTGAAGAAAGCTCTCGGAGAAGAGCATCCTCATATCGGTAGAGCAACTGACAGCCTTGGTATGACGGTTGCCGCCCAAGGCCGCACCGAAGAAGCGCGATCGCTCTACCAGCAAGCCCTCGCCATCCTCGAACCCAAACTGGGGGCCGAGCACCCCTGGACAGTGCGCTGCCGCGAGAACTTAGCCAAGGTAGAGAATGGTGAGTAATGGGTCGTTTTTTGAATCAATATTTGGGGGTGAACAGCGATGAAAGCCTATGAGTTTGCAGGGGAGGTCATGGCCGATGGGCAGCTCAAATTACCAGAGTCGGCCCTAGCGCAGTTGGCAGGGCATCACGCTGTCAGAGTCATTGTGCTAATGCAAGATTTACCCGAAGGAGAAGAAGAAACCGAGTGGCAGGCTATAGCGGCTGAGCAGTTTTTGGCGGGCTACAGCGAAGCCGATGCCATCTACAACACGCTGTAGCTATGATCGCCTATCAGCCCGGCCATGGGTTGTCCTGGCGATCGCAGGCACAGCACGGTAGTATCCCTATCGTAGCCTCCCATCCCTGAACCCTAGAGAACAAGCCGACCTCGACTCGGGCTTATGCTAGTGCTGGAGCAGTGCCCACCTGAGATTCTAAAATTGCGCTATAGAGCGAGCTATTGGCCATCAGGTGCTCGTGGGTGCCCTGGGCCACAAGGCGGCCTTTATCCATCAGCAAAATGCGGTCTGCGGTGCGCACGGTGCTGATGCGCTGGGCTACCACAAAGGCAGTGCAGGTGCGGCGGCGCATCAGGTCGTCGAGAGCCGCCTGGATCTGGGCGGCAGTTTGGGCATCGACGGCGGAGGTGCTGTCGTCGAGAATGAGAATGCTGTAGTCGGTCAGTAGGGTGCGGGCGATCGCAATTCTCTGCTTTTGCCCCCCTGATAGCCCTACCCCCCGCTCGCCCACCAGGGTGTCGTAGCCCTCGGGCAAGCTCTCTACAAACTCGTGAATTTGGGCGGCTTTGGCTGCTTCAATTACCTGGTCGAGGGTGGCCTCTGCTTTGGCGTAGGTGATGTTAGAAAAAATAGTGCCCGAGAATAGGGTGGTTTCCTGAAAAACGGTGCTGATGTGCGATCGCAGACTCTCCAGCGTAAAGTCGCGCACATCGCGCCCGTCGATGCGCACAGCCCCAGCGGTGACATCGTAGAAGCGGGGAATCAGGTTGGTGACGCTGCTCTTACCCGAGCCGGTCATACCCAGAATGGCGATCAGCTCGTTGGGTTTGGTCTCAAAGGAAATGCCGCAGAGGGCCGGGGTGGTGGCACCGGGATAGCGAAAGGACACGTTTTCGAAGGTGATGCGGCCACCGCAGGTGGTGAAGGGAATGGCGTGGGGGCGATCGCGAATTTCGACCGCCGCATCGAGCACCTCATAGACCCGTTCGGCAGACGACGATGCCTGGGCGATCGCCGGAGCCGCAAAGCCAATCAGCAAAATCGGCTGCAAAATCAGAAATAGGTAAGCGTTAAACGCCACCAGTTCCCCCACCGAAAACTGGTCATTGATCACCGCCGCGCCGCCGTAGCCCACCACCACCACAATTACCAGGTTGCTGACCAAGAAAATAAACGGGAACGTGTTGCGAATCGCCCGAATAGTTTTCATGTTAGCGGCCACTAACTCAGTATTGAGCTGGGTGTAGCGATCGCGCTCTGCCTCCTCCCGCACAAAGGCCTTCACTACACGCACCCCAAGCAAATTTTCTTGCAGCACGCCGTTGAGGTCACTGAGCTGCTCTTGCACCTGGCGAAACAGCAGGTTGTTTTGGCTAAAAAACCGCGTCATCAGCCACCCCGCTAGGGGCACCACCGTCAGGCTGATCAGCGCCAATTGCCAGTTCATGATCAGGAGAATAGTGGCGATCGCCACCAGCGTCACCACGCCGCTGATCACCTGCACCAGGCTGGTGCTCAAAAACGTGCGCACCTGCTCAATGTCGCTGGTGACACGGGTGAGCAGCTGCGAGGTCTGGGCCTGATCGTGATAGCTAAAGCTGAGGGTTTGAATCTTGCTAAAAATACGGTTGCGTAGGTCGTAGACCACGCTCTGCGACATGGCCTCGGCGCAAAAGCTCTGGCCAAAGTTAAATAGCCCTCGAGCTAGGGCCGCCACTACCAGCCCCGCCCCGCTCTGTAACACCACCGTCAGGTTGCCCTCGGCAATGCCCCGGTCAATGGCCCAGCGAAACAGCTGCGGCGTCGCCGCGTAGGCCGCCACCAGCAGCAAGGCGCTGGCCAGCGCCCCCAAGGTTAGCCGAGGGTGAGCACTAAGACGGCCCAACACCCGCTGGAGCGGCTGCCGCGAAGAGGCCTCTTGAAACCGAGAGTCCTGAACCAATCCCCTACTCCGAATACATCCCAGCATTCTAAACGGTGTTTTGGGATATCTATTAAATTTGGCGCAGGTTTTTCCAACCTGAGCAAGCTCGAGGCTCAATGGTAAACCCAAAGGTGTTGCGGCGGGTAATTACCCCATCGCTATAAGCCATCATGCAGCGCATTTGGTCTTCAATCAGCACTTGAGCCGTGACAATCAAGACCTTCCCGGTCAACCCCCATGCCTTGAGCAATGCCTTTCGTCGTTCTACCGGGTCTTCAATCACGTTAATGATATACCCCGAGTTAACGATACCAGCCGCACTACAAGAAGCATCGGGACAGTAGTGGAAGTCCCAACCACAACTGGTGTAGCCGCGATCGCCGCGCACGACTCATCCAGGGTTTGAGCCTATCCGAAATCAGATTTATTAGCTCAGAACGTCGGAAAGGTAGCCCGCCGTTGAATCAACTAGGGCGATCGCATTTTCATACATCATTCGAGTCGGCCCCAACATTCCGACACTGCCCACTGTCGTGTTGCCCCGTTTGTAGGTCGCCGAAATTAAGGTGCAGCCCTTCATCGGCTCTAGGGGGTTTTCTGAGCCAATGCGTACTGTCACCCGGCGATCGCAATTCTCCAAATCCGTCACATCCACAATTAATGACCAGAGGCGATCGCGCTCCACCTCCAGCAGTTCCATGATGGTTTGCACCTGCTGAAGTTCAGAAAACTCAGGCTGATGCTTCAGCACTTCCGACACCCCGGTTACAATCATCCGCGAAGACACCGCGCCTTGGCTGCGGCGATTTAGCTCAAGCAGCGACACCCGCAGCAGGTCTGCATAGTGATCAAATTTGCGTCCCAGCTCGCTCCAATCTAGCGTAGTGATGTCTTTGAGCGATCGCCCCTTTAGATGCGTGCTGAGAAAGTTTGATAAAATCTGCAGCTCACCATCCAATAGCTCTGTATCGGCATCTACAGGCCGGGGCGGCAAATCAAACAGCGTAGAGTGGGTCTCGTAGGAATCCAGCACCACAATCAGCATTAACCGACCGGGATCAGTTTCCACCAGCTGCACATGACGCACAAGAGCAGCATTGACCTGCGGCATCGTCACCAGCGCAATGTAACCGCTCAGCGTCGCCAGAATTTGTGCAGCCCCCTGCAAAATAGCCTCCACCGTCCAACCCTCAGGGTCAAGCTGGTGCGACAGCATCTGATCCGCCTGCCGTCCTATTTTCTCCGAAGGCGTCACCAGCTGATCCACATACACCCGATAGCCAGAATCTGACGGCACTCGCCCGGCTGAGGTATGGGGTTGAAATAGCAAGCCTTCTCTTTCCAAAACCCCCATCACATTGCGAATCGTCGCTGAGCTAACGCGGGGCTGAAACTCCTCAAGCAAAGCCTCAGACCCTACCGGGCGCGCTGTAGCAATATACTGACGAATCGTTGCCCCCAACACCTGCTGCTGCCGCCGACTGAGTAAAATCGGGTTAACCATCGCTTGCAATATTAAGTCCAGATTAAATCATCTACTTTGATCGTAGTTGAGCTGCCTACGTCCTGTCTATGGCAATTTTCTCAGAGAAGCCCATGTCATGGTTTGTTTTAGATGCCAAGCAACGACATCTGAGCCACAAGATAATGGCCGAGACGCCTCATCTTAAGTGACTTCTAGAAAATAGTTTCCCAAATGGTGGGCAGTGCCCACCCTACAGCGCCTACAGCGGCTACAGCGGCTATAGTCGCTGAATTAAAGCTGGTATCTTCTTTCCTAGAAATCTCCTTACTTCTCTTAATGCAGAGTTCTAAATTTGACACCTGCCTGCTGCTCACTCAGCACAGCTCAATGTCACTCTAAGTGCCCAGAGCTTGCCCCGCATGGCTGAGCAAAAAATGCTGCATCTAGCGCGAAAACGCACTGCCCTTAATTAGCCTCTAGTCAATAGATAAATCAATTCAATTTTTTAGTAGCGGGGCACTGTGGCATCTACCTTTATCGCATAGGCGTCGATTCCACCTGCTACGTTCTTCACATGGGTAAACCCCTGCCCTACCAACCACTGACACATCTGCGCCGAGCGCATGCCATGGTGACACATCACCACTGTTTCAGCATGGGGATCAAGCTGTGGCACAATCTGCTGAGACCAGGTCTCATACTGACTCAGCGGCAGGTTGATAAACTTCGGAAGCGCTGCCAGTTCTAGCTCCTGCGGTTCTCGTACGTCGATGAGCTGCATCGTCTCATCCGGCTGGGCTAGCCGCTGCGCCAGGGCACTGACGCTAATTTCCTCAAACAATGGATTCATTCGCGAGTTTTTTTAACAACAGTGCGCCAACAACCAAATCTACAGATCATCATCATCCTTGGGCTGGTCGATGATAATCACAGGAACCTGATACAACGGCACCGTAAAGGTAACCGTCGATCCTAATCCTTCGCCCATGCTGTAGAACTTCATCACCCCGCCCATGGCCTCCACAGCTTTTTGGGCGATCGACAGCCCCAACCCTGTGCCACCATACTGGCGCGTGCGAGAACCATCTACCTGGCTAAAGGATTGAAACAGCTTGTCTTGATCTTCTAACGACACCCCAATGCCGGTGTCTGCTACGCTCAGCGTGACCAGCCCAGGCATGGTTTCCTCTGTCTGCTCATCCAGCGTTTTTGAGCTAAGTTCAGCGGTGATTGTGATGCTGCCCTCGTCGGTAAACTTAACTGCATTGCCCACTAAGTTGTGCATGATTTGAAGCAGCCAGCGATGATCACCTCTGAGAACAATATCATCACGGGTGGCGGGCGTGCGGATTTCGAAGCAGAGGTTCTTTTGCTCCACCTGCAGGCGCATTTTTCGCTCTACTTCAGTCAGCAGATCATCCAGCCGAATTGGGTCAGACTTGAATACATCCGCAGTTTTATTGGCCTCAATTTTAGCGAGATCTAAAATGTCGTTGATGATGTTGAGCAATAGAATTGCGGAGTCATACGCTCCAGAAATGTACTCTCCCTCTTCTTCTGGATCATCGGCCATGCCTTCCATGACAAATTTGAGGAAGTTGATGATGCCGTTTAGCGGGGTGCGCAGCTCGTGGGTCGTTTTTGCCAAAAACTCACTCTTAAGTTTGGAGGCCTCAACCGCCTGCTGCCGCGCTTCTTCTAGTTCCTGATGTTGTTTCATCAGGTTTTCGTTGGCGTGCTGGAGCTCAAGGGTAAGGTTGCGGCTATCTGCTAACAGGCGGGCATGGGCAATGCCCGTACCCACTTGATCGGCGAGCTCGCGAATGGGGTCTAGATCAAGCCGATTTAGGGTGGTGGAGGGGCCGCCTTGGTACATCAAAATCAGACTATTGGGTTGGTCTTGATAGCAGGTGGGCACTACCAGCACTGCCATAGACGACTGCTCTGTCGGTGGCATGGGAATGGGCCGCCGAGTTTCAATAGCTTGGAGTAGATGGGGATGGTCGGCTAAATGAAGTGACTGAGAGAGCAGGGGATCGAGGTGAGATTGACAGAACTCGGCTACAGGCTCTAAGTCAAGAGCATTCGGCTTGTAGGGACAAATGAGGCATCGATCTAGCTCGAGCGATCGCCCTAATCCATCAACCGTTTGTTGCCAGATGGTGCCCAAATCAAGGGTGCGGCGAATGTTCCAGGCAATCTGGCTGAGCAGCTTGTGATAGCGGCTGTGGCTATCGCTAGAGCGTCGCGTCGCAAATTCATTGAGTTGATCGACCCAAAATAGCGCCTCGGTCTTGGTGCATGAACGCTGCACCTGCCCGATTACCATCACAGCGGTGGCAGGTTGGCTAGGCCGCATCACCGGGCTAAGGACTAACTCAAAGAGAAGGTATTGATTGGCTATGCGAAATGGATAGATCAGCGTAAATGGCGTAAGGCGATCTAAGGTTTGCTGCACCCAGTTAAGGTAAGAAGCGATCGCCACCGGGCTAAACCTGTCTCCTACATCTGACATCCGCTGCCCCACCAGTGCAGACAGCTCGATTTGGTGTGCGGCGGCATTATCCCAATAAAACGACAGATACGTTCCCAATGCATCCTGAGTGAATACCAGCTCAGAGGCAGACGTGAAGTGCTGCGCAATCGAGCGACCATCATCAGTCAGGGTGAGCCGTGGTGAGTCGGTTACAGGGAGAGAAGTATCGCCAGGCAAAGCCATCGGTATATCGCAACGAAATGGGTATAGAGCTACGAGCCAAATCGCTGGAGCCTCAGGTGTCACTGGATAGCGGTTTGACACAACGATAGTGAGCAACAGTACTGCTGCTCACTATCGTTGCTAGTTCAAGACCACCGTGAGGGACATGGGCTGTAATAATCGAGTTGGCAAGGCAGATGCAGACGATTTTCGGAGAATCTCGTAGGTTATCTTAGCTTAGGTTTCCCACGCTACCCGAGCAGTACACAGTTACGATTTTGAAAAGTGCTACAGCCTGTCGAACCGCCAAAAGAAGGCAGCCCTGGCCAGATAACACTCAACCAGAGCGAACGGTCGACCCAAGATAAGGGTCTGAAATAGCTGAAGCACATCCGTTAATGCTGTGATGTATTAGCTTGCCCTTTACCCTGACTTCGTCACCGAGCGCTTAAAATCGCAGTGACTAACGACTTCGTGTCCGCTATGCAACCCTGAGACGTTCGCTATTTATACGAACTAACTGATGAGCTAAAGAGATAGGTCGATTGCTCACCAAACCCTAACAGAATTTTATCCCGGTTGCTGCCTGCTACGCCAACAGGTTTTCTGTCCTAAGTCTAGGATAAGTCCCAAAAACATCCGTAACCCAATTACCCCAAACTGAGGTTTTTTCTGGATGATGCGGATCTCCATTGCAATTTATAGGACAAGCTTAGGGCCGGTTGAACGTGGCCCAAGTCTTAATCTAAGTTATTGATCGGTGCATCGGGCAAACGCTTTACTCCCTCATGCGCTTCGAAGGGTCCTAGGTTTAATGTGGTTCAGCGATGTACTCAGCCTAGTGCTTTCTAGCAGAAATTTTGCTGCTAGGCGGCAACTCTGGCAATTCAATCTTGCCCTGGGTATGAGCATGGGCTCGCTTTGGGCCTTGGTTAGACTGTTCTGAATGTGAAGAAAGCAACACCATTTGTCTTGGAAAAACCGTTTATCGATAGAGCACACAGCCGCAAATGGGGGGCGAGATAGGGAGCCCTGCCTTAATCATTCCATTCACCGCGAGGGGGTACGGGAGGATTGCGCGGCAAGGTCTGAGTGAGGTCGTCATCGCGGCGATTGGCACCACGCAGCCACTGCCGAACCGCAACCTCAATCACTTTGCTGGGGTCACTTGTGAGATGAGAGATTTGATTCAGCAGTTCTGCATCTAGCTGAATAGACACTTCTACTTTGTTAGACGGTTGTTCGGGTTGGACAGCAGACTCAGCCATAGCTTGGGTTCCTTGGGGTCAATATAAATCTAAGCAAATTTAATAGGTTTGGGTAGTAGTCTTCGGATCGCAAGCTATGGATGGAATCAATGGGCTTGAGAGAATTGACAGAGCACAACCGGCCTAGATTCTGGGTTCTACGAATCTGGGTTCCACTCTACCATTTTGGCTTTACGGTGGTGGCGATCGCCCCAAATTAATCCCCCTTCTCACCACCGCGTATTGGCCTGAGTCGAACCCGAGACCTCCCCATCGGCGTTTTCCCTGGAGTATATGGCAGAGAGCACAGGATTTTATTGTTCACACCCAGAACTCACCAACGCATGTGCAGCCGGTGCGGATGAGCTAGGCTTTCGGGTTGAAATGGCGCACCACCCTACCCTCGCAACACATACCCCACGCTCCGCACGGTATGCACTAGGCGCTTTTCGGCTTGAGCTTCGAGCTTGAGCCGCAGATAGCGAACATAGACTTCGATAATATTTGAGTCACCCATAAAGTCGTATCCCCAGACCTTTTCTAAGATTTGGTCGCGGGTGATGACCTGACGAGGATGGCTGATTAGATACTCCAGCAGATCAAATTCTTTGGCGGTGAGTTCAATCGCCCGACTGCCCCGAAACACCTCGCGGGTTTGCCGATTCAGGCTGAGGTCTTCGTATTCCAGCAAATCTGGATTCTCCTCTTGGTTGCGGCGTAGGTTTGCCCGGATGCGCGCCATCAGCTCGTCAATGCTGAAGGGTTTGACCAAGTAGTCATCAGCACCCGCATCTAGCCCATCGACGCGATCGCGCACATCATCTCGAGCCGTCAACAGAATGACAGGCACCTTGTTTCCGGTAGAGCGCAGCCTGCGGCACACGTCGATGCCCGTCATGCCGGGGAGCATCCAATCCAGCACGAGGAGATCGGGTGGGGCTTCGCGGATCATCGACAGCCCGGTGAGGCCATCATGCGCCACGCTGGTTTGGTAGCCTTCGGCGGTGAGTTCTAGCTCAATAAACCGAGCCAGCTTGATCTCGTCTTCAACCAGCAGAATGTGGGGGTTCGGAGTCATAAGCACCTTGGGAGGGATAGGAGGATGAGGGTGAAGACGATCGGGGGTCAGTAGAGATGGCGTCTGAACGCGCGTCGTTGAGCATGGTTTGCAGCAGGTTGATAATGTGCTCGGCTTCGTCTTGGGCGATCGCCAGCGCCTCTTGTTGGGCATCGGTAAGGTTGTCGCCGCGCCGCGCCACGCTCTGCAAGTAGCCATAGACCAAGGTGAGGGGTGTTCGCAAGTTGTGCGAGAGCTGGATGGTGAGGTCGCGCTGCCACTCGCCTGTTTTGAGCAGTTGAGTCGAGAGGCGATCGCACACCGTTACAAGCTCCCGCACCTCTTCAGGTAAATCTTCCGGCCGAATGGGCATTTCTTCGGTTGCGGCTGAGGCCACATCCCATTGCTTGAGATGGTGTAAGGGCTGGAGCGATCGCCCCACAATCACCACCGCTGCCCCCATTAACCCGGGCAATACCAGCACTGCCGTCAGGCCCAGCAACAGGCTGGTGTCTTGCCAAAGCTGCTTCATTTCGGTCATGTCTTGCACGAGAAATAGCTCTAACGGCGTGCCATCGGCCAGCGTCACAATCTGCGCTAGCACGACCACTCGCTGATCATCAATGCGATACTCTTCCGGCGTGGGCATGGTAGACGGTAAATCGACCCATTCCACCAGAACCGCATCGGGCAGCTGAGCGAGCTGAGGTGAAGTCGCGAGAACGGCTCCATCGACCGATTTGACCCATAGCCATAGAGACGGCGACGACCACTTATCCACAATGTATTGAATGGGATTGGTCGAGGCGGAGCCGGTGTCGATCATCTGCAAATCTTTAATGAACTGATTGGAGACCAGGTCTAGATTTTGCTCGCAGCTTTTCACCATCATTCGGCCCATCGTCCACCGCACCAACGCCCCAACCCCCAGCGCCGTCGGTGCCAAAATTGAAAGGATGCCTGCCAACAACTTTAGCCGTAGCGATGATCGATCCATTCCCCACAGTCGGGGACGAACATGCGATGTAGACGATGGCAAAATCATTGAGGCAAATGCGCTCAGCAGTAAACTCCACAACCGATACGCTAACAAGGGATGCTGAGAAATGGCTGAGTTTTAGGGATAAGTTATTGAATGAGGCGTGAGGTGAGACGGGCGATCGCCCGAGCGATAAAGCCATACGTCTGGGGCGAAATTTAGGCCCATTGCCTGCACTCTACAAATCCGTTGGGGTGATGCCTTCAAAGGCTCGACACCTTTGACCGCAAACACGTCGCTTGTGATGAGAGAATTACAAACCTTTCGTTCATCTAGTAACGCTTTGCAAGAGACAGACTGCGGTACAGTAGCGGGTGGTCAAGGAGCGAGGCATAGTTTGGCGAGGCATAGCTCGACGATGCCGCTTGACTATGGGGCCTGCGGCTCAAGACAGATCAAGACAAAAACGAATGTCGGGCGTTAGGCCTTTTGCCCCGCCTGTTCCAACCTGGTTTGATCCGTGACCTGCCCCTGGCCTGATTGTTGATCTCGATTCTGGAGTGAGGAGTTGCAATGAGCTATCGTATGGATCGCCGCGCCTATGCCGAAACCTTTGGCCCCACTGTGGGCGATCGCGTGCGGCTGGCTGATACTGAGCTGATCATCGAAGTCGAGCAGGATCACACCACCTATGGCGATGAAGTCAAGTTTGGCGGCGGCAAGGTGATTCGGGATGGCATGGGGCAGTCGCCTATTTCTCGCGAGGGCGGAGCGGTCGATCTAGTGATCACCAATGCGCTGATTTTGGACTGGTGGGGCATTGTCAAAGCCGATATTGGCATCAAGGATGGACACATTGTCGGCATTGGCAAAGCTGGCAACCCCTACATTCAAGACAACGTGACGATTATCATTGGCCCATCGACGGAGGCGATCGCCGGAGAGGGCATGATTCTCACCGCAGGCGGCATTGACTCCCACATCCACGCGATTTGCCCTCAGCAAATGGAAACGGCGATCGCCTCCGGGCTCACCACGATGATTTGCGGCGGCACTGGCCCCGCCACCGGCACCAACGCCACCACCTGCACCCCTGGCGCCTGGAATATTCACCGCATGCTGCAAGCGGCAGATGCCTTCCCCATCAACATTGGCATGATGGGCAAAGGCAACAGCGCCAAACCCGAGGGACTGGTAGAGCAGGTGGCCGCCGGAGCCATGACTCTAAAACTGCACGAAGACTGGGGCACGACCCCCGCTGCTATTGACACCTGCCTCGACGTGGCAGATGAATACGATGTGCAAGTGTGCATCCACACCGACACGCTCAACGAGTCTGGCTTTGTGGAAGACACCATCGCCGCCTTCAAAGGGCGAACCATCCACACCTTC
>JBGTOF010000078.1:0-22918 GCA_041742695.1 Elainellales cyanobacterium
CATGCCGATATATTCCTCATCCTTCAGCGTTCTGCCGATATCCACTTCAATGTTAGAAGGGGATATCATCTTCATCTTGCGAACGCGGCGATCAATGATTTCTGGAGGCAGGTCAAACTCACTCACCATGCAGAGGGGAATTGCACCCCCACAAGGCTTGGCATTATCTAACTTGCGCTCGATCAGGTAGGTCTCAATACCTGCCTTTGCTAAAGTCTCGGCGGCGGAAGATCCAGCCGGACCAGAACCAACTACAGCAACCCGCAGTGCCAAAGGTTTTCTCCCGTTACTTCAGACGCATTACGCCCTGCATCCTATCACGGAGAAATTGACGATTTTGCGACCGTTCGGGAGATATGACCGAAATGTTAAACACCGTAACATTGCGTAATGCAAGTGCTGCATGCCTTTATGCACAATCCTTAACCCTTTCTATGCCGCAGCCATGACAGGATGGGATCAGAAGAGGTTCAAGATACCTCGATTTCGAAAGTTTCGATGAGGCTTTGGCAGTCGGCGTTGGTTGAGGCTGTCTAAAGTAAAAACCATGTCACCACGAAAGTCAGACTCTACTGACCGTTCATTAGCTTGGAACGGTTGTGCAGGGCGCAATCCCATCTTGGTGGGTGCGGGGTTAGGTGCAGCGCTGGGGATGCTGGTGTTGCTCAGCTTTGCAATGAAACAGATCTATCAACCCGCGTCGGATGTGCCTCAGAATCGGCAGTCGGCGCTGCCAACCGAAATTTATCCATCCTAGGTGTGCTCTGGCCAAGGCCGCTTGATTATTGGGGCATAGTTCTGACGCCTCGGAGAATGTGGGAAAAACGTCAATTCAGCAAATGTATAAACTCCAGTAAACCCGTCCTGTCTGCAATTTGGAGAGGATGGGTTTGCTGGGATTTCAGCTCCCGACGTAGAGTTGAAATTACGTTATCGAACTCAGATTTGCCAGAACGTTTAATTGCGAATTGGTGGCTTACTAGGGATCTAGGGTGGTTGTAAGGCTTTTAGGCCGGATCATCGTTTCTGGGTAGGGCGATCGCTCCATGGCTTTGGCCTGCTAGGCCCAGTTCAGCCAGTGACAGGAAGCTGGGTCTATTCAGCTTCTAGCGTCTCCACAGGGTCGAGAGAATCGATCCCCAAAGAACCGGGCTCTTCTATATAAGGACGAGAATGACTTGATTCATTCCGTGCAGCCGCGCCTTCTTCTAGAATCCGGCCATCCCGAACTTGCCTAGGAGCGGTGACGGTAGGCGATGGCGAGATGCGAGATGGAATGGGAGATAGGACGGCGCGCGGTGATGAGGCATCGTCGCTCGATTTTGGTGGGATGGGAGCCGGTCGGGTGCGGCTGGGTAGGGTGAGTGTCGGCTCTAGCGCCGGTTCTGTTAGCGGGTCGATGAAGGGAATCGGTGCAGGATCTGCTGGCGAATCCGCAGATTCTGGGACTGGCTCTAGCGATCGCTCCTCAGATGACGGTTTCACTGACTCCTTAGTCTGTTGCCGAAACTGGGCCGCGCGATTCCGCAACGTTTGGAAGAAGCGGTTGCGCTGGGGCGGGGCATCTGGCTCAGCACTGGGTAGCCCAGTGGGCGATCGCTCGGTTTCTACCCCTGTGGGGTTGGTCTCGGCCTCATTCAAGGATGATTCCTCCGACAAGGGATCATCGGGTGCAGCAGTGTTATCTAAGCGCAGATCATCCGCGTTTGCAGGGTCTTCTATTGTTGAGAAGTCTTGTAAATCTTCGACATCATCAGCTGTGGCAGGAGCAGGCGCGACCACCTTCGGTAAGATGGCGGGGTTTGGCTGGCGCAGTTGCTGGGGAATGGGGATTGGCGTGTTGTCGGAGGATTCGCTGGGGAATTCGTCGGAGAATTCGCTAGAAGATTCGTCAGGGCGATCGCTAGATATCCGATCGTCCGATTCTCCCTTGTCTTGCTTATCCTGAACGGACGATGAGCGCTCGGTTTCGGCTGAGGGAGCCGGTGGTTGGGAGTCTGAAGGAGCCTCTGGCAGGGGCAGCGGTTCTGGGCTAGGCGTTGGTAACGGGGTGGGTTCTGGAGAGGTCTCTGGCTCTGGTTCTGGAGTCGGTTCTGGTTCTGGCACATAGATATAGTTGGGATCCACAATGCCTTTCACCTTGGCGACAGAAATCTCGCCCCGCACCAGTTGGGAAAGGGTGTCGCTGCCGCCGGGTTCGTAGTTGATGATGCGAGCCGTGTTGTTAAACGTGTTGGCGATCGCGTTACCCGCTTCATCTAGCAACTCAAGCTGCACCCAGTTTTTGCCGCGACTAAAGCCTTTGAGGTAAATGGGCAGCCATTCGTCGAAGACAAAGCTTTGCCCATTCACGGTGGCGCGAATCCGCCAGTCTTTAATGTCGTCATCGGTTTGTTCTTGGGCAATCAGGTGCAGGGGCACATTGGTGAGATAAAAATCGAGCATGATTGGCTCTGCGCCATAGCTGCCCTGGGGGCGGCTATAGGTAATCAGCGGCTGCTGCGCATCGGGATTGTTGTCAAGGGTTTTGGTGAATACATGGAAGGTGACTTGGGCATAGGAGCCGTCGTTTTTAAACAGCTCGTGCCAGGGGCGAGAGGCGATCGCCCGTAACGTATGGGTTCCTGGCGTCAGTCCTGAAAGCGTGAGCGGCTGGGTCGGGTCATAGACGGCTTGGTAAGGCTGGTTATCTAAAAACACATGCAGGTGCGGCCCTAGGCCAAACTCCTGGTTTTTGAACAGGGGCAGATCCATAACTTGAAACTGCACGGTTACCTGATCATCTTTAAGAACCTGGTTGGGCGTGGGGCTGAGGATTTTGACCTGGGGTTGGTAGCGCTCTAGCGCTTGCCCTAGGGCTTGGATGGCAACTGGCGGCGAGACTTCAGTAATCTTGCCGGACAAGGTGGCCTCATCCCCAGGTTGAAGGTCTGACACATTGGCAGGGCGGCGTACGCTGCTGCCGCAGCTCCATAGCCCGACACACAGCATCAGGGTCAGCCCCCATAGAACCAGTCGGTGTCTATTTAATCGCTTCGCAGATGTTTGCTTTGCAGAACCCAGCACGCGCTCTTACTCCTCTAACCGATTCCTTTATATATAGCCCCGTTATGGAGTCCCGTTGCCGTTCGCCGGGATGGGGTAGCCCTATGGCTTCGGCACTTGATCCTGAGGTTCGCCCTAGCGGCGGTCACACCCGGGGCAAGGTATGCATGCAGGCGGGCGATCGCCCTTTGCCCCCGCGCACTCCATCGGAACTATACCAACCGCATGGTGCATTCGAACGCAGTTGCCTAGGTTTAAAGGAAATAAATCTGCGTAAATTCATGATCAAATTTAATTTCAATCATTGATGTAGACCGAGATTAAACGCTTTAGGCAGCCTGCATAAAATCTAGACTATTTAGCTTTTTTTAATAATTTGTTTCATGCCGAGTTGGATTTGGCCGTTGGGCGATTGCGCCACCATTATTTTTTTCAGACAAGCTGTTGTAGGCTAGAACCGTTTTGGTCTGGCTAAGCCTTGCGAGCAGGTCGATTGGGCGATCGCTCGACGCTGAGAGCGGCATTCGCCCAAGATGCAGAATGGATTTTCTATGATTCGTATTAGCTTGTGTCGATGTGTAAACTTTTAGCGCATGGGGCCTTCTGCATAATTGATTGCATAAGTCAAAAGGGTGACTAGCTATCGGTTTGCCGAGTTTGAATTATTGTTAATCCTCGCTAAAGTTGGGCAGAACACCGCTTTATAATTTCAGGGAGCCCAACCCAGGTTTAGGCTGCATTGTCACTCTGGCGGTTGTTGGTAATTGATCGAGCCTCTCATGTTGAGCATCTCGGCCAGTTGCCCAAACGGCATAGGGCGATCGCATCCCTCTCATCTCATTCAGCGCAGACCTCGTTCGGCCCTTGCCTGTGCGGTTCTGCGACGCTCCCCGGCAGTTATTGAGCCTGGTCACTCTGTGATCATTTGCAGGCCGCCAGCGAGATGAACCGAGGCCGTAGCAGGTCTCGCGATACCTGGACATTGGGTCTCCATCGTTCCTTGTCTAGAGAGAGGAGAGTCTCTAATGACAACTTCCCCACGGGAGCGAGAAGCAAAGGCAAAGGTTGCGGTTGATCGCGATCCGGTTCCCACCTCTTTTGAGTTGTGGGCAAAGCCAGGTCATTTCGATCGCACTTTGGCTAAAGGTCCAAAAACCACCACTTGGATTTGGAACCTTCATGCAGACGCTCACGATTTTGATAGTCACACCAGCGACTTAGAAGACATCTCCCGCAAGATCTTCAGCGCTCACTTTGGTCACCTCGCGGTGATCTTTATTTGGCTGAGCGGGATGTACTTTCATGGCGCTAAATTTTCAAACTACGAAGCTTGGCTAACCAACCCCACGGGCATCAAGCCCAGTGCACAGGTGGTTTGGCCGATTGTTGGTCAAGAGATTTTGAATGCAGATGTCGGTGGGGGCTTCCAGGGGATTCAAATCACCTCTGGCTTGTTCCAACTCTGGCGTGCGTCCGGTTTCACAAATAGCTATCAGCTCTATGTAACAGCGATTGGCGGTCTAGTCATGGCCGGTTTGATGCTGTTTGCTGGGTGGTTCCACTATCACAAGGCTGCTCCCAAATTAGAGTGGTTCCAGAATGTGGAATCTATGATGAACCACCACTTGGCAGGATTGCTGGGCTTGGGTTCATTGGGCTGGGCCGGACACCAAATTCATGTCTCGCTACCCATTAATACTCTTTTGGATGCTGGCGTAGCGCCGAAGGATATTCCCCTGCCGCATGAGTTCATTTTGAACTCCAGCCTGATGGCAGATATTTATCCCAGTTTCTCTAAAGGGTTAGCGCCCTTCTTCACGCTGAACTGGGGTGAATACGCTGACTTCTTAACCTTCAAAGGTGGGTTGAACCCGGTAACGGGTGGCTTGTGGCTAACAGATACAGCGCATCACCACTTGGCGATCGCCGTTCTGTTCATCATTGCGGGCCACATGTACCGCACGAACTGGGGCATTGGTCACAGCATGAAACAAATCCTCGAAGCCCACAAAGGCCCCTTCACGGGAGAAGGCCACACCGGGCTTTACGAGATTCTAACTACCTCTTGGCATGCACAGTTAGCCATTAACCTGGCTATGCTGGGCTCGCTCACGATCATCGTGGCGCAGCACATGTATGCCATGCCGCCTTATCCGTACCTGGCGACGGATTACCCCACGCAATTGTCTCTGTTTACCCACCACATGTGGATTGGAGGCTTTCTGATTGTGGGTGCGGGGGCTCATGGAGCCATCTTTATGGTGCGCGACTATGACCCTGCCAAAAACGTTAACAATCTGTTGGATCGGGTGCTTCGGCATCGCGACGCCATCATTTCTCATCTCAACTGGGTTTGTATCTTCCTAGGCTTCCATAGCTTTGGGCTATACATTCACAACGACACAATGCGTGCGTTGGGTCGCCCCCAAGACATGTTCTCGGATACAGCGATTCAGCTTCAGCCAGTGTTCGCTCAGTGGATTCAGAACATCCACACCTTGGCTCCTGGGGGCACTGCTCCCAACGCGCTAGCTCCGGTTAGCTACGCCTTTGGGGGTGGGGTTGCAGCAGTGGGTGGCAAGGTCGCCATGATGCCGATCGCCTTGGGCACGGCAGACTTTATGGTGCACCACATTCACGCCTTCACCATTCACGTGACGGTGTTGATTTTGCTGAAGGGTGTTCTGTTTGCCCGCAGCTCTCGCCTGATTCCCGACAAGGCGAATCTAGGTTTCCGCTTCCCTTGTGACGGCCCCGGTCGGGGTGGTACCTGCCAGGTGTCTGGTTGGGATCATGTCTTCCTTGGACTGTTCTGGATGTATAACTCCATCTCGATTGTGATTTTCCACTTCAGTTGGAAGATGCAGTCAGACGTCTGGGGAACGGTAGCGCCCGATGGTACGGTGTCGCACATTACCAACGGCAACTTTGCTCAAAGCGCAATTACGATCAACGGCTGGCTACGTGACTTCTTGTGGGCGCAAGCCACACAGGTCATTGGCTCCTACGGGTCTGCGCTGTCTGCGTATGGGTTGCTGTTCCTAGGTGCACACTTTGTCTGGGCCTTCAGCTTGATGTTTTTGTTCAGCGGCCGCGGCTACTGGCAGGAGCTCATCGAGTCCATCGTTTGGGCTCACAGCAAGTTGAGGGTTGCCCCAGCTATTCAGCCTCGCGCTCTGAGCATCACTCAGGGTCGGGCCGTTGGGGTGGCTCACTACCTCCTGGGAGGCATCGCCACTACGTGGGCGTTCTTCCTGGCTCGAATCATTTCTGTAGGATGAGCACGAGGAGAATTCGTTAAGTCATGGCAACTAAGTTCCCAAAATTTAGCCAGGACTTGGCACAAGATCCAACCACAAGACGGATCTGGTACGGGATTGCCACGGCCCACGACTTTGAAAGCCACGATGGCATGACGGAGGAGAAGCTGTATCAGAAGATATTTGCTTCTCACTTCGGTCATCTGGCGATCATCTTTTTGTGGACCTCTGGCAACCTGTTCCATGTCGCCTGGCAAGGTAATTTCGAGCAGTGGATTCAAGATCCACTCAAAGTCCGTCCCATTGCCCACGCAATTTGGGATCCTCATTTCGGTAAGGCCGCTGTGGATGCGTTTACGCAAGCTGGAGCGTCTAACCCGGTTAACATCGCGTATTCGGGTGTGTATCACTGGTGGTACACCATCGGTATGCGCACCAATGGTGATCTGTATCAAGGATCAGTGTTCTTGTTGATTCTGGCAGCAGTGATGCTGTTTGCAGGTTGGCTGCACCTGCAGCCTAAGTTCAGCCCTTCCTTGTCTTGGTTTAAGAATGCTGAATCACGCCTCAACCACCACTTGGCTGGTTTGTTTGGTGTTAGTTCACTGGCTTGGACCGGGCACCTAGTTCACGTTGCCATTCCCGAATCTCGGGGTGTGCATGTGGGTTGGGACAACTTCCTGTCGATGAAGCCGCATCCCGATGGGTTGCTGCCCTTCTTTACGGGAAACTGGGGCGTGTATGCCCAAAATCCTGATACACCCGGTCATTTGTTTGGCACGGCTACAGGGTCTGGGTCTGCAATCCTCACGTTCTTGGGTGGCTTTCATCCCCAAACGGAGTCATTGTGGCTGACAGATATGGCGCATCACCATTTGGCGATCGCCGTTCTGTTCATCGTCGCAGGGCACATGTATCGCACCAACTTTGGCATCGGGCACACCATCAAGGAAATGCTCGACTCGAAGAAGGGTTTACTCAGTGCAAAGAGCGAAGGTCAGTTCAACTTGCCTCACCAAGGCTTGTATGAAACGATGAACAACTCGTTGCACTTCCAGTTGGCGTTTGCTCTAGCTGCTCTAGGTGTGATTACCTCGTTAGTAGCGCAGCATATGTATGCGCTGCCTCCCTATGCGTTTATTGCGCAGGATCACACCACGACGGCAGCGCTTTATACTCACCACCAGTACATTGCTGGATTCATCATGGTGGGGGCGTTTGCTCACGGTGCCATCTTCTTGGTTCGGGATTACGATCCTGTGCAGAATAAGGGCAACGTGCTAGACCGGGTGCTAAACCACAAAGAAGCGATCATCTCTCACCTGAGCTGGGTATCGCTGTTCTTGGGCTTCCACACCCTGGGTCTATACGTTCACAATGACGTTATGCAGGCCTTTGCAACCCCTGAAAAGCAGATTCTAATTGAGCCAGTGTTTGCTCAGTTTGTTCAAGCTGCCTCAGGCAAGGCGTTGTATGGCTTTGATACGCTGCTGTCTAATCCTGACAGTATTGCTGCAACGGCTTGGCCCAATCACGGTAACGTGTGGCTGCCAGGCTGGCTGGATGCAATCAACAGCGGCGGTAACTCGCTGTTCTTGACCATTGGCCCTGGCGACTTCTTGGTTCACCATGCGATCGCCCTGGGTCTGCACACAACCACCTTGATCTTGGTTAAGGGTGCGTTGGATGCACGTGGCTCTAAGCTGATGCCCGACAAGAAAGACTTCGGCTATGCCTTCCCTTGTGATGGCCCTGGTCGTGGTGGCACTTGCGACATTTCTGCTTGGGACTCGTTCTACTTGGCTATGTTCTGGATGCTCAACACCATTGGTTGGGTCACCTTCTACTGGCACTGGAAGCATCTAGGCGTGTGGAGTGGAAACGTTGCTCAGTTCAACGAAAGCTCAGTGACAATCATGGGCTGGCTGCGCGATTATCTGTGGCTAAACTCAGCTCAGTTGATCAATGGGTATAACCCCTTTGGCATGAACAATCTGTCAGTGTGGGCTTGGATGTTCCTCTTTGGGCACCTGGTCTGGGCTACGGGCTTCATGTTCTTGATTAGCTGGCGTGGTTATTGGCAAGAGCTGATCGAAACCTTGGTTTGGGCCCATGAGCGGACTCCACTAGCGAACCTGGTTCGCTGGAAAGATAAGCCTGTGGCAATGTCTATTGTTCAAGGTCGGTTGGTCGGTTTGGCACACTTCACGGTGGGCTATATCCTTACCTACGCTGCATTCTTAATTGCGTCTACGTCTAGCCGCTTTGGCTAACGACTGCGTGATTGAACGATGTGCTTAAGCAAAAAGACCTCTACCTACGGGTGGGGGTCTTTTTGCTGAGGTCTGCGGGATGTGGCTTAGAGCCCTGCCTAGCTTCGCTTTTATCAGAACTGCTCAAAAAAGCAAACGCTCAAGACTTTCGTGGGGTATGGATAGCGTTCGTGGGATATATTGCTTCGGTCGCGCTCAGCCCAACTGCTGCAATATTCAGGTCGGGGTTACAAAAGTTGTAACGGTTTCCATTCTTTGATCTATCCGCTCCTACACTTAAAGAACAGAAGAACGGATGGTGACAGTATTTTCAGCAGAGCTGCAATACCTGAAACTGCGCCAGTCCTAAATCAATGTGGGAGGAAGACCTAGGATGAAACGATTAACACAGATGCTAGTGATGCTGGCAATGGCAGGTGCCCTAGCAGCTTGTGATGGCCCATCGCAGCCAGAGGTCGGGACCACTCCTGGGGCGTCTCCCGTGCCGGAAGCGGCATCTCCTACTCCAGAGGCACCCGCACCGGGATCGGTAGGGGCCGCTGCCCAGGGTAACTCCATTGAATTAGGCACCTTTCAATTTGATGAATTTGCGGAATTGAATGCGCTCGGCTGCGGTATGACCCTCTGGTCTGTTGAAGAAAACGCAAAAACAACCACAGAGAGAGAGTTTTTGCTAATCAATGGGCTGGATGATGACACCATGCTTATGCGGATTGATGGGAATGTAACCCGATTTAATCGCACTAACATGGACGGTGAAGAGTTCTATGGGCAAGCCGAGTCTCAAACATTTGTGAGTCAAGATGGCGGAATCATGGTTGATGTTGATGTAGAACTGGGAGAGCCTGGAGAAATAGAGTCAGTTGCCATTGACAGCGGTATGGTGCAAGTTAAACAGGGTGATGCAGCGGTTGATGTAGCGGTTGTGGGTGACGCAGGTTGTTAGCTGTTAAGGCTCAGGGTGTTTTGAATCTATTTATAACTGTTGAATGAACGTCAGAGAATAGCAACAGGGCTCTAGGTCTATCTCAACGTTTGGACGGTCGTGAATTCTTTGGATGGTTTAGGGTGCATGATACGTCAAAGCGCTCTGAACCATTTGATTTCGTTTTAGCGATTTAATCGGTGATGATTGACTCTCGAATGTTAGTGCTCTACCAATTACTTCAGGGTTACTGCTAAGGGATTACCCTTGCTGGGGATACTAGGGTGTCTTACGCTGCGGGTTTGCCCTAATCTTGTCGGAATCGCCTCTGTATTTTGGTTTTAACCGCTTTAACGGTTGCTATGGAAGGAACACATGTATGAATAGCCGAGTGACTCAGTGGATGGTCGGGTGTTTGGGAATAGTGGCGATCGCCTTAGGGAGTGCTGCGCCAGGCGTGGCCCAGTCGGCACCAGGGATAATTTTGCAGCGCAATGGGATACTGCAAGCGTCTCAGCAAGAGCATTTGTTTAACGGCATGGCAGATCAGGCCATCAGCATTACGCTTGAAAGCCAGCAGTTGCAAGTAGCGGTGCAGGTATTTGATGCTGCAGGTAACGAAATTGGGATGTCTGATGAGTATTGGAGCCCCGAGTTGCCGCTGGTGTTGGTGCTGCCCACAACCGGCAGCTATAAGGTCGTGGCGCGATCGCTCTACGGAAACGGTGGCGACTATACAGTACGAGTGCAGGTTGCTACGCCCTATGTGGTAGCGTTAAGCCAAGGGCGATCGTTCGCTCGCCAGGGTAATTTTGCTGAGGCTATCACTGCCTTTGAGCGTGCTATTGCGATAAATTCTACCGAGCCCAGAGCTCACGTTGAGCTAGCTGAAGCGGCCTATGCCGAGGCCACTCGACTCAAGCCAGATGATGCGGTCGCAATAATTCAGCATTACTTGGATGCAGCACAGCTCTATGAGCAACAAGGTGAGCCTGACATAGCTCGCGATTTGCGAGAACAGGCTAGATATCTTGAGCAGCAAGCCAGCGGCTCAACCCAGCAGCCCTAGACAGACCATTAGGGCAAGATAACGCTCGCTATGCATGGTATTGAGCCAGCGTTGGAGGGGGGAGCCTACTACGCTTCCCCCTCCATTTTGTCCATAGCGCGTTTGCACGTTCCTAAAGCGTTTGTGTGGCAGCCTTGTTTCAGCTCCACAGTAAAGAGCTGAAACAAGGCGAACCCGTTCTGCCCGCGTCGTAGGCAGAATGTTAGCCAAGCGCTACTTCCGGCACAGGATTCGACACTTCTTGGAAATGAATTACATCTTGACGGGGATCGACATAGGAGACTCGAATATCAAGGCGATCGCCCGGATAGATATCTCGATCAAACCGCATAGCTAGCTCTAGCCCCAAATCTTCTAGTAGCACCAGTCCTAGGCTTTCGTGCTCGCGCAGCCAGCGCAGCATGAGCGCATTCCACACCTGCCCTTCATGACGGCGAAGAAACTCCAGACTCCAATAGCGATTCGTTTGCCGTTCTACCATCGTGGCTTCATAGGCCGTCGTGCCCACCGCTTGCAGCACCTGCTGAAGCTGCTCTTCGTTAAACGGTAGAACTTCTCCCCGCAAATGCGCTTTGATCTGAAAATGAGCAAGCATGTCAGAATAGCGACGAATGGGCGATGTGACCTGCGTATATGTGTCTAACCCTAAGCTGGCGTGGCGTAAGGGAGCTATACTCACCTCACTGCGCGGCATGCAGCGCCGAATTGCGACATAGCGCACTGGCCCGGCTGGGAGTTGGTTAAGCTCATCATCTGAGGGCAACTCAGGTTGGGTCTGCCCGCGAAACGGCAGGGGCAACTGCTGCGCTTGCCCATAGCGACCAGCAACTTCACCCGTCAAAATCATCATCTCAGCTACAAGCTGGCGAGATGCGGAGTCGTCAAACACGTCAATGATGATTTCATCACCCTGCACTTTGATGGATGATTCTGGTAAGCGAATGCTGATGGCACCTTGAGCCAATCGTAGAGAAAAGCGCTGCGTAGCCCAGTGGTGCAAGGCATGCAGTTCGGGCTCTGCCTGCACGCCCAGTTCCAAAATCTCCTCCACATCCTCATAGGTAAGACGATAGGTCGGCTTAATGAGGGTGGGGCAAATTTCATAGTCCTGAACCGCACCAGTGGCATCCAGGACTACGCCAAAGCTAAGAGCATGACACACTTGGCCCTGAATGAGGCTCATCGGCCCGGTAGCCAACTCAGTCGGAAACATCGGCACCATGCCGGTCGGCAGATAAACCGTGGTGCAGCGTCGCCGCGCCTCTAGATCCAGCACATCTCCGGGCGTTAACCAGCGGGTAGGGTCGGCAATATGAATCCAGATGCGATGGGTTTGCTCATCCAAAAACTCTACGCTGAGGCCGTCGTCAATCTCACGTGTGCTCTCGTCGTCGATGGTATAGACCTTGAGGTGAGTTAGGTCTCGCCGATCGGGACTAGAGTCGGGCGGGGGATTGGTGAGCGTGGAGTGAGTCACCTCTAAAACGTGGTTAGGAAACTGCATAGGGATCTGGCTGCGCCGCAACGATAGGTTTTCGTGCTGGCTCCAGTGTCGCATGTCCACCAAGAGCTTGAATGCTGCTTCTGAGGTTGTGGCTCGATCTAAAGCAGACAATACATCAAGCGCAGGGGTGCGATGGGTGGCGTCTTCCCCTGATGTGGCAAACCGCTCTAGGGATTCAATCCAGGAGCGATCGCCCGGTTCCCACTCAACGAATGTTCCGGCGATCGCCTGCTGCATTCGGTTTAGAACCTGTTGCCATTCCTGCTGACGCTGCTGGGCGATCGCGGCTTGGTGTTTCAGATCTTCAACTTGAGCCGCAGGACGTGGCTCATAGCGATCGCCCTTTTGCTTAAAATACAGCTTGTCGTCAGACAGCAAAACATGCGCTGCATAGCACAATGACGCCTCTTGGCTCGAAAACAACAACAGCGCCATGTCTGCAGGGTTGGTAGTGTCTCCGGTTTCTAGCAACAGCTCCCAGGCGACCTCTAAGCTCGAGGGGTCTAGATAGGGCTGCACCTGCTTCAAAAAGCCGGCAATATCGCTGGGTTTATAGCCTGAAGTTGCCACCCTATAGGTGACATCGCGGGGATGCAACTTATAGGAATGTCCGCCCGCATCAAGCACCATCCAATCGCGCTTGCCCTCAGGGCGGTCAACTACTGCTAAGCGGCGATCGCCCTGCAGCCGAAATTCAATCAGGCTTCCCTTTTCCATCGGCCCAACCAGGATGAGGTGTTCAGAAGCAGCCCATCCGATACCCAATGAGCCACGGACGCTACAGCACGCTACCGGTTGATCTTAGCCTTCACGATTGACAAAAGGCAGCAGTGCCAAAATTCGAGCGCGCTTAATCGACTGAGTCAGGTCACGCTGCTGCTTAGCGGTGAGCCCGGTAATGCGACGGGGTAAGATTTTGCCCCGCTCGGTAACAAACTTCCGCAGCAGTTCTACATCCTTATAATCGATGGGCTCTGTGGGTTTGATAGGGGAAACACGGCGACGATGGTAAGTCATGGATACCTAATAAAAGATTCAATGGATAGGTGTACAGGTTCACTCAGATCTAAACCGAATGCCATATCGCTGTTACACCAATGCAACGCAACAGCCATGCGGCAAGGAATGCACATTGATATGAACAGACAGGCCTAACCTGAGCGTCAGAGATAGCAATTGCTAGGCGCTATTTAATTTCTTTGTGAACAGTATGGGAATTGCAGTGGGTGCAAAACTTTTTCAGTTCCATCCGTCCGGTGGTGTTCCGGCGGTTTTTGGTGGTGGTGTAGCGCGAAACACCGGGCGATCGCTTATCCGGGTTCGAGCGACACTCGGTACATTCCAACGTGATAATAATTCGTGCGCCTTTCTTTGCAGCCATAGCTCTAACGTCTCAACTCAGGAAATAAGTGTTTAGACACAAACTCTTATTTTTTCACACGTTGCCTCACTTCGGCAACTAAATTGCGAATCTTTATATCTAGCGAATAGCCTCGATCGGTCGGCACCACTCGCGTCTTGGTGTATTGGTCGTGGATTGCCACTCCTGCATTATCGTCAGACAGAGTGGATGCAGCCACGACTCCCAGCGGAATCAGTAACAGCAGCGTCCATGCGGCAGTAGAGCTAAAGTGCAATGCACCCCAAAATGCCAGAAAAGCGCAACCCCCCAGCAATGCCTCCCGCTGGGTCAGCGTGAGCAGCGTGGGTGTGATGCGGCGGCGGATCTCGATCAGGCGAATATCCATTGCCCAGCGGCCCAAGCTTTGCCCCCGATTGTTAAACACAACCAGCACCCGCAGCACCAGCCATACGAGCCCAAACATCACCGCCTGCAGCCAAAAGCCATAGCCCACAAAGGTGCTAGCTATGCCCGCCAGCAACCCATCAATGCCCAGCGCCGCCGCCCGACGCCACCGAGGCACAATAGGAAATGGAATCGGTGCGAGTTGCCGCCGCATGGTGCCTCCGAGGACAATGAGAGCTAAGACGATGAAGGCTAGGTTCAGTCTACTTCTATCTTACGCAACAGCTCTCAAGTCGGCTTCCCGGACTAGACATACGCAAGTACATACCCTGCACAAATGCATACTCTGCAAGCAACTCAGACACGTTTAGTGCGCATTTGTCACTAAACACTTACGGTTTGAGCATATTCAATGGGTGGTTGAGATGAATCATGACACTACTTTGAAGGCTTAGTCGCGTTTGTGGGCGGGATAAGTACAACTCGATAGGCTGTTCACCAAGGGATCGTTCGTTTTGGTACAGCCAGCGTGGTGAGTTACACCTTCTGCTAATCAACGCACGCAGCGCCATCCCCTATCGGGCATGAGTCATAAGATACTGACCGTTCCCGTTGTATTCGCCGTCGCAGGTAGCGAAGATTGTTCCCAGCATGAGTAAGTAGAAGCGCCATATCCGACGGAATTTGGCGTAGTCCATGCCGTAGTCTAACGTCTTAACGAGCTCTTGAGACTCATCAAACCTCTCCAGCCATGCAGTCAGGGTTTTGTGATAGTTGATGCCATTCATATACCACCGCTGGACTGTTTTCAGATCGCGATCATGGCTCGGTACCGCGTCATAGTTCCAATAGCGCCCATGTGGAAAAATGTATTTATGGGTAAACCCAGACGACATATTGTTTGGAATACGAGCCGTGATGATATGAATAAATACCTTGCCATCGCTTTTGAGAAATGATGCAAGCTTTTGGAAGGAATTGGTTAGATTCCCAACATGACAAAAGACCCCAATAGACAGAATTTTGTCAAATTTCTCGGCAAACTGCACCTCGTTCAAGTCGCCTTCAACCAGCGTAAAGCGCCCCGAACTTAGGTAGCTCTCTGGATCTTGCATCTTGCGACGCATATATTCGCACTGTTCATGGCTTAGGTTCAGCCCAGTAAACCGCACATTAGGAAACTTCGACATGATGTAGTTGGGGACACAGCCCCAACCACAGCCAAAGTCCAAAATGGTGTCGCCATCGACGATTTCCAGGCGCTCAATCACCTGGTCAATCATGTGCATTTGAGATTCTTCAAGGTCAACTGCCCCATTCTGCCAAAATCCGGTACTGTACTTTGGATAAATGACTTGCCAATCTCCCAACATTTTATTTAGCATCACTTGCGGTCGGTCGTACTGCACCTCCATCAACTCTCGTGATGATTCTGCCAAATGATCAGATTCGTTGAGTACCCATTCGTAGGGGGCGAGAAGACCCGGAAGATGTTTAAATAAAGTGGGCATTGAGGTATGGAACATCGCTCGAAAGACCGAGTCTGGTATTTCTAGGCCGTTGATATAGGCCTCGGCTAGAGTCATTTGAGCTGCATTCAGAACGCTAGCCGTGAATCGCGTTGCCCTATAAGCCATGGGACTTTTTGAAGACATATCGCCTACTACTGGGATATGCTTTTGGAGGTCCGAAAATGCATTGGTAGATGTCATTGTATTTCTCTCAATGTATGGCGATTGACCCAAGAAAAAAGTGAGAGGTTACCATTTCTCAACAGACAGGCAGGAACTGTTGTCACGGTTTTTTCTGAGCTCAGTAGGCTATGGCTATCGCTACAGCTACCCCAACAAAACCAGAATGGTTTGATAAAACCTGCACGGTGCACGGCTCTATCAAACCGAATTGCCATTACTCAAATGCGCAGCACTGACCTAACCATCGAGTGAAAACTTTCGAGCGAACCTTTTCTACAAAGGAAGATGGCATTTAAGTAAGGATTTAGAACGACCCACAGAGGTAATGTTCTACCTTGAGCATTAGTGTAATCGAGCTATTGAATTTTCAGTGTTAAGAATCTACCGATGGTTAAGAAATGGCGGCAGGGTATTTCTGAGGCTGAACATGTTGTTCCTTAGCACATGCCAGCAATTCATCTTCCGTCGGCACTCTCAGCTTTGAGGCTAACTTCAGAGACGCCAGTAGCTTAATAAAGCTAAACGTGGGATCTGGAAGATAGTTCACCTGTCCGGCACGAACGGTAATGCCCTGCCGACAGGAAGACTGAAACGCATGATGAAGGTTATGCCAGCCTTCGCCGAGGGTTAACAATGCAACAAACCCATTGTTTCGACTGTGGTCATCGGTTAGAAAGGGCTGTTCTCCGACCATATGGCTAAGAGAGTTGACGGTTTGCACGCCATGGAATAGCAGGGTGGTGCTGAGAAAAAAAGCACCCAGATACTCTAGGCCACCAATGCCGTAGGACACCGCCCCAAGTGTCAACAGAGGCAAAAAATGCAACCGATCAATGCTTTTCAGCACCCAGTCTCTCTCCACGTCGTTGGGCAGTTTAGCAGGGAAAAACTGCGACGATAAGAGCCACCCATAGTGAGACCAGCAGAATCCTCTGAGCACTTGAACCCAATTTTTTAGACTCGGGATGGCCTGGCTTTTCTGCTGTACGCCCTCAGAAATTACGGGAGAACCCTCGTGGTTACCTTTATCTTGCGAAAGGATAGGTAAGAACCGATAGGGGGAATGGGAATCGGGCTGCAGATCGGTATATTGATGATGATTTACATGGTGGGACTTCCACCAACTGGGACCCATCTGTCCTGCTCCTGCAGCGATGACACTACCCACCCACAAAATCCAACTCGGAGCTTGATAGCTTCTGTGGGTCAGCAGTCGATGGTAAACGCTGGTAATTGCCAACATTCGAATCACATAAAGTGATACAACCCACAGAACAGCTCCCCAAGATAAACCAGTCAAAACGACAAGCCCTGAGCCGAAATGGCTAGCAATGATGAAGATTGGACCCAAGATATAGGAACCGATCGTAAGCGGACTATATTGTTTCATGCGAGATTGCATCCTTGAAGAATAGAGTTAGAACATACTGGTGTGCAAACGAGCTGCTCAGGGGGCGATCGCACACCAATAGTCTCAAACAAAGTCACGCAGTGCGGTTAGGTTATGGAACACACGTGGCAACAGAGGGAGAGGTGCGATTTCATCTGCACCCACACCCGGCTCAAAGCGTATAGGCCAGTCGGGATCGTCTGGCGGAGTAATAAGCTGACCCGTTAGCTAATTTGTGTCGGCTGCGACGTTGGGGCGGGTGTCGGTATCGATTTGGGCGATGACGACTTAGCCGTAGGTGCTTCAGGCGTGGGTTCCTCAGGTGCTGGTGACTTGGCGGGCGCTGATTTTGAGGCATCTGCTGGGGCTGAGGGCGGCTGCGACACCGCTTTTACGGGCTTTGCAGCGGCTGACTTTTTCTTGCCAAACATCAGCTTGCTGTCCTTCACATCCACCATGATGGTGTCGCCCGAGACAAAGGTATTCTCTAGCAGCTTCGTGACTAGGGGGTTTTCAATCTCTCGCTGGATTGCGCGCTTTAAAGGCCGCGCCCCATACACCGGGTCATAGCCCGCATCGGCAATGTGGTGCTGCGCGGCTGTCGAGAGTTCTAGCCCAATCTTTTGCTCCCCGAGCAGACGAATAACCCGCTGCATCTGGATGCCTACAATCTGCCGCAGTTCTTTTAGCGTCAGCGCGTGGAAGAGAATAATGTCATCAACTCGGTTGAGAAATTCAGGGCGGAAGTGGCTGCGGAGCGCATCCATCACCCGCTTACGCATGTCTTCGTAGGTCGATTCGTCACCGGCTACATCTAGAATATGTTCGCTGCCGATGTTGCTGGTCATCACCACAATGGTGTTGCGAAAGTCTACCGTACGCCCCTGAGAATCAGTAATGCGGCCATCATCTAGCACTTGCAGCAGAATGTTGAAGACATCGGGATGGGCTTTTTCGACTTCATCGAGCAAGACGACGGAATAGGGGCGGCGGCGCACTGATTCCGTAAGCTGCCCGCCTTCTTCATAGCCCACATAGCCCGGAGGTGCCCCCACCAGCCGCGAAACGGAATGTTTTTCCATATATTCCGACATGTCGATGCGGACGAGGGCATCGTCGGAGTCAAACAGGCATTCGGCTAAGGCGCGAGCGAGTTCCGTTTTGCCGACGCCTGTTGGCCCCAAAAACATAAAGGAGCCAATAGGACGACCGGGATCTTTGAGCCCTGACCGGGCGCGGCGGATGGCCGCGGCAACGGAGGCGACGGCTTCTTGCTGCCCAATGACCCGCTGGTGCAGGTAGGCTTCTAGGTTCAGCAGTTTTTGCCGCTCGGTTTCGAGCAGGCGATTAACGGGAATGCCCGTCCACTTGGCGACAATTTCAGCAATGTCTTCTTCTGTAACTTGCTGCTTGAGCAGGGCTGAGCCATTGCGATTTTGAATGTCGAGCAGGGTTGCTTCTTTGGCTTCTAGATCCTGATGGACAGTTTCCATCCGCCCGTATTTGAGTTGGGCTACGGTATTGAGGTCATACTCGCGTTCGGCTTTTTCAATTTGACGGCGCAGTTTTTCTTCTTCTTCCCGTAGCGTTTTGATGTCGTTTTGGATCATTTTTTCAGCTTCCCACTGTTCGGTGAGACGATCCTGCTCGGGAGTAAGCACGGCAATGTCAGCCTCGAGCCGATCGAGCTTTTCTTTGGAGGCGCGGAAGGCGGGGCTGGTGAAGCCGATTTGGATGCCCTCGCTTTCGAGCGATCGCTTCTCAATTTCAAGCTGACGGATGCGACGCTCAATGGTCTCCAACTGGACGGGTTTGGAGGTGGCTTCCATTTTGAGCTTGGCGGCGGCTTCGTCTACTAAGTCGATGGCTTTGTCAGGCAAGAAGCGGTCGGTGATGTAGCGATCGCTCAACGAGGCGGCTGCCACCAGGGCTGCGTCGGTGATGGTGACGTTGTGGTGGACTTGGTAGCGATCCTTGAGCCCGCGCAGAATGGAGATGGTGTCATCCACCGTGGGCTGACCAATGTAAACCTGCTGGAATCGGCGCTCTAGGGCGGCGTCTTTTTCAATGTGCTTGCGGTATTCATCTAACGTGGTGGCCCCGATGCAGCGCAGTTCGCCCCGCGCCAGCATGGGCTTGAGCAGGTTGCTGGCGTCGTTGGTGCCGTTGGCCGATCCTGCCCCAACGACGGTGTGCAGCTCGTCGATAAACAGCACAATCTGCCCTTCAGAATGGGTCACTTCCTTGAGCACAGCGCGCAGCCGTTCTTCAAACTCGCCCCGATACTTGGCTCCGGCGATGAGCGCGCCCATGTCCAGAGAAATCAGCTTGCGTCCTTTGAGGGATTCGGGCACGTCTTCTTTCACAATGCGCTGGGCCAACCCTTCGGCGATCGCCGTTTTGCCGACTCCGGGCTCCCCGATCAGCACAGGATTGTTCTTGCTGCGGCGCGATAGCACCTGCACCACCCGGCGAATTTCTTCATCACGCCCAATCACGGGATCCAGTTTATTCTCACGGGCAAATTCGGTGAGGTCTCGCCCGTATTTCTCGAGTGCTTCGTACTGCGATTCGGGGGTTTGATTGGTGACGCGCTGGCTGCCGCGCACCGTTTTGACCACAGCTTCGAGCTGTTTGCCTTCAATGTTAGCTGCGCGAAACAGCCGCCGCCCGACGCGGTCGTCATCACATAGCCCGAGCAGCAAATGCTCAACGGACACAAACTCGTCTTGCATTGCGGTGCGGGCGGCATCGGCTTTGTCGAGAAAGACATCTAAGCCACGCCCCAAAAAAAGTTGACTCAGGTCAGTTGAGGTGACTTTGGGCTGTCGTGCGGCAAAGGCGTCGAGTTTTTGCCGCAGCTGCCGAGGGTCTAACCCTGCCTTGTCG
Organism: Elainellales cyanobacterium; assembly: GCA_041742695.1. Classification (GTDB taxonomy): domain Bacteria; phylum Cyanobacteriota; class Cyanobacteriia; order Elainellales; family Elainellaceae; genus Kaiparowitsia. The sequence continues at coordinate 19,797 of JBGTOF010000078.1, forward strand.
AGAATCGTAGACGCCATGTCTTCTTGATCCAGCAGGGCGATCGCCACATGTTCTACCTCTAGGTTTTGCTGGCGATAACTGCGCGCCACGTCTTGAGACTTGACGATCGCCTCCCACGCTTTTTCGGTGAACTTGCTGGGGTCGGTTGGCTGCATGGTACTTGTCGCGAGTATTATCCAAATCATTGAGGCGGGTTCTATCCCTCATCATATCGCTCGTGTTAGACAGGAGCGATAATCGCGGCATCTGCACGGGTGAGAGCGCAATGCCAGACTTAGACCCGTTTAGAGAAGACCATTGGCGACTGGCGGCTACTGGATCCCCGCTTTTGCCTCTAAACTCTCTAATCGGCTGCGGAGATTTTGATTGTCTTTCTTGAGCTGATCCAGTTCTTCTTGCAGCTTTTTCACCGCTTGGTCAGAGCCTGAATGCTTGAGCACCCGCTGACTGGCCTCTTCAGCGATGCGGCGCACGCGCCCGTCGGGGGTGCGCTCCGTTAAGGAGTTGAGAATGGTGACGGCGCGGGTCGTTTCCATTTGCCCCAGTGCACCCACCACGGCAACTTGGGTAAGAAAGAAGGGCTCATCGGCCAGCACGTTGAGGCGCTCTAGAATGCGATCGAGATTGGGCGTGGTTTGCCCGGTCGAGATGGCACCCAGGGCGCGGATGGCGGCCAACCGCAGGGGCTGGGGTACACCTAAGGCCGTGTAGTCCAGAATGAGATCGAGGGCGGAAGCAGACGTTTTGAAGTGGCTAAGCCCAGCGATCGCCCCACTCCGCACGGTTTCGTTCCAGCCTGCCCGACTTTCCAACACCGCCTTTAGCAGCTTGATCACCTTGTCTTCTTTAGATTTGCCATTGATCTGAGTGGTCGCGACGTTGGCAAGCGCACGCACCGCCGCTGCTTCGGCATAATAGCTGGGGTCGCCCCGTTCTACAACGGCCTTGAGCGCTTTATAGCTGGGCAGCGTTTTTACCTGACCCAAGGCATCAAGCACGGCCCGGCGCACGCGCGGGTTGTCATCCATCAGCCCCTCTAACAGAGCTTCGCAGGCTTGATCGAGCTTAATTTTGGCAAGCTGCCCCGCTACCTCGGCTCGTACCCCCCAGAAGGGGTCGGTGAGCAGCGCTTTGCCAAGGGCTTTGACGGCTTCTAGATTGCCTTTTTTAGAGAGGGCGATCGCCGCATAAATGCGCGAGACCGGGTCAGGATCGTGAGCCAGCTGCGCCTTTAGTTCTGCCACAGCGTACTCTAACGACACCGTTTTGAGATAGTGGTTGCCGACATCAAAGCTAACAAACTGCGGCTTCTCCTCTAATGGGAAGTAGAAGGTTTGCTCTTTTTCGTGCAGTCGCACTGTAAAAGGCTTAACTGTGGCCGGAGCCTCTGCCGCGACATAGCCAAAGCCAATGGGAATTTTGAGGTCAAAGAGATCGCTGTTTAAAGGCGTTTCACCCTCTTTAGCCTGGGTTTGGGTCACGGTCACCTTGGCTAGCTTGCTGTCACCATCCCAGGAGTAGGCCACCTTAAAGTCGGGGTGTCCTCCGCGATACACGTATTGATCAAACAAAAAGCTGAGATTACGACCGCTGGCTTTTTCAATGGCTCGCAGCAGATCCACGGTTTCCACCGTGCTATGAGCGTTGTCGTTGACAAAGGTGTGCACCGCGTCGAAGAACTCTTCATCCCCTAACTCAGTGCGGATCATGTGGTAGACACAGGAGCCTTTTTCGTAAAGGTGACGGTCGTATAGCTCGATCGCCTCGCGATAGACGTTGGTGACAATGGGACGGCGGTAGCGTGAGCTGTCTTCAGAAATGTAGCTGCGAGCTTCGTTGAGGCGGTAGTAGGCGGCTTCGTCTGCGCCATACTCATGGTCGGCCCACAGCACTTCAGAGTAAGAGGCCATCCCTTCTTTGATCCACGCATGGCTCCAATGTTTGATCACCACCAAGTCGCCAAACCACTGGTGCGCCAGTTCGTGCGCTACCAAAAACTCCGTGCGGGGATTGTCTAAGGCGGCGCGATCATCCAGTAGACACCGATCGGTTAGCAGCGTGGTGGAGGTGTTTTCCATGCCGCCAAAGATAAAATCATCGACGCAGACCTGCGCGTACTTGGGAAAGGGATAGGGATAGCCAAACGCGGTGCTAAAAAATTCGATCATCTGGGGCGTTTTGCCCATGCTCAGCGTCGCCTGATGTTCGCGCCCTTTTTCCACGTAGTAGGTGACGGGCTTGCCCCGCCACTCATCGCTCAGTTCTGCAAAGTCGCCCACGGCCAGCGTCATCAAATAGGTGGGGTGCACCTCTTTTTGGTGCCAGTGGTAAATCTTGTCGTCCCCGTCTTCGGTGCTATCTACCAGTTCGCCGTTAGAAATCGCGAGCAATTGCTTGGGCACGCGCACCCGAATTTCGCTAGTGGCTAGCTGGCCTGGATAGTCAAAGCAGGGGAACCAGTAGCGAGAGTCTTCATCTTCGCCTTGGGTCCACACCTGCACCGGCTTGTCGGGATAGTGATCGTTGGGGGCGATGAAGTAGATACCGCGTTGGGGGTTGTCGTTGTGGTAGGCGATCGCCACTTCAATCACCTTTCCATCCTCGGTTGGCGGCTTGAGGTGCACTGTGAGCACGTCGCCGTCATAGTCAAATGCCTGCTTCGTTTCGCCAATCGCCACCGATTCAATCTGCAGATTCACTGCATCCAGCACCAGCCGGTCAATGCCGTTTCGCACTGGGCGCAGGCGAATGGTGCAGGTGCCGCTGTAGCACTGGTTGGGAATGTCGAGCGCTAGATCCAGCGCAATGTGTTCCACTTGACCCGGGCGATCAGGATTGTAGTGGGGCTTGGCACCGGGAAGCTCGAACTTGCGACCATTGGCGGCATCAAAGAAACGGTGAGACTGCGACATTGCTAACGGCCAAAGAATTAAAGACAGTTGCTCACTATTCTAGTCTGGTGACTTCAATGCATAGGGTTAAATACTCCGTAAACTAAGTTTTTGCACATTCTTTGGTTTCGCTATCAGCCCGAATGGACTGGTAATGCCGCTGGAATTTGTCTCTGGCGGTTTCAATCGAGAATTGCCAATTAATCTTGATGCGCTGTTGGTGGCGTTCGT
>JBGTOF010000085.1:0-21655 GCA_041742695.1 Elainellales cyanobacterium
GACTCTTTAACAGTCGCTTTTTTAGCGTTAGACGCTATTAAAATAGCGTTAAAGGTTGAAAATTTTGGGTATTGGCTCTAGACTGAGGCAAGCAAAACGCGATCGCCCCTTGTCTCTGGAAAAGCTTAGGGGCGATCGCACCCCATGACGAGGTGACGTTTATGATATCAACTTCAACCACCGTTCCTGATCTGCTCAGGACGGCCATTCCCGATGCGCCAACGGGGCGACAGCCCATTCGGATTTTGGTGTGTGGCGTGCCGTCTGGCGTGAATCACATCATCCATCAGCTCCACGTGCTAGGCTTCGCCGACGCGGGGGAGTGGAGTCCGGCGTTGCCTGCCCCCCTTCACGGCGAAGTCATTCGCATTTTGGTGCGGTATTGGACGGTGTAGACAGAGGCGCTGCCCCCCTATTACAGGACGCCAAAGCCCTAAAATTGGTGAGGAACTGTTCTTGTATGGGTTGTAGACGTGACGTTTAAAATTGGTTTGCTAGGGTTGGGCACAGTGGGCACAGGCACAGCGGAGATCTTGCTGAGCCCGGCAATGCGGCATCCGCTGTTGCAAGAGGTGGAAATTGCGCGGGTGGGAGTGCGATCGCTCGACAAGCCCCGTTCTGTTGCGCTCCCTAGTCAGATCTATACCACTGACCTAGACGCTATCGTGACTGACCCGGCCATTGATGTAGTGGTGGAGGTGATGGGCGGCATTGAACCGGCGCGATCGCTCATCCTCAAGGCGATCGCCCACGGCAAGCATGTGGTCACCGCCAACAAAGCCGTGATTTCGCGCCACGGCAGCGAGATTTTTGACGCGGCCAACACGGCGGGCGTGTATGTCATGCTCGAAGCAGCGGTGGCGGGCGGCATTCCGGTGATTCAGCCCCTGAAACAGTCGCTCAGCGTCAACCACATCCACCAAGTGATGGGCATCGTTAACGGCACCACCAACTATATCCTGACGCGGATGCAGGCCGAAGGGGCAGATTTTGACGCCGTGCTGGCCGATGCCCAGCGGTTGGGCTATGCCGAAGCCGACCCCTCTGCAGATGTCGATGGGCAAGATGCTGCCGATAAGATTGCGATTCTGGCCGCGCTGGCCTTTGGGGGCCGCGTCAAAATAGACGAGGTGTATTGTGAAGGCATTCGCCAAATCAGCCAGGCCGATATTGCCTATGCCGACCGACTGGGGTTTGTGATTAAGCTGCTGGCGATCGCCCGCCGCGACTCTGATCTATCTAATTCATCTGATCCATCCGTCAACCCCACCCGCGACCGCGCCGATCAGCTTCAGGTTCGAGTGCATCCAACCCTGCTGCCTAAGCATCACCCCCTTGCCAGCGTCAACGATGTTTATAACGCCATTTTGGTAGAGGGCGACCCCCTCGGTCAGGTGATGCTGTTTGGGCGCGGTGCAGGCAAAGGCCCGACCGCCAGCGCCGTTGTCTCGGATATTCTAAATATCGTGGCGATTCTCAAAGCCAATGGCGGAGCCTCTGCCACCCTGCATCCTCTCTTTGCTTGCATTCACGAGCATTACTGCACCGTAAGCCCCATTGAATCGCTGGTGACGCGCTTTTATGCCCGATTTTTAACACGGGATATGCCAGGGGTGATTGGGCACATTGGCACCTGCTTTGGCAACCACAATGTCAGCCTAGAATCTATTGTGCAGATTGGGTTTCAGGATGGCTTGGCAGAGATTGTGCTGGTCACCCATGACGTGCGCGAAGGAGACTTTCGAACGGCGCTAGAGCAGATTCAAAACTATGACGAAGTGGCCGAGATTCCGAGTGTGTTACGGGTGATATAGACGTAAAAATACTCCCGTAGAGTGAAAAAAAATGACGGTCTCATGACGATATTTTCATCTTTAGAGAGATGCGAAGAGGTCGGAGGCGATCGCGCTCTATTCCTTTTAGAACTTGACCGATTATAAGGTCTCGCGCCACACTGAATTGTGTGCGTAATTATGAGACAAATTGGCTCTATATCCTTCTTTTAGAGCAGGTTTGGAGCAATTCTGTAATCATCATTACAGTTCTATGTGAAGGAGTGATCGTGAAACTTAACCTACTGCTCAAGCAGACTCTTCTGTCTTGCAGCATCGTCCTTTCAACGTTAATTGTGGGTCATCTGCCGTCTCTTGCCGAAACAGATACTGAACTTGAAACCAGCAATCTGACCGCCGATGAGGCATTGGCTACCGAGATGCCTGTGGCCAGTGACGAGGCCACTGACGTTGCCCCAACCGCCATTGAGCCCGCTGCTGTTGAGGTAGATCCCGTCGCTGTTGAGCCTGTCCCAATTGAGTCGATGGAATCCATCGAGGCAGAACCCGCGACCAGTGAATTTAGCACCGATATAGATGCAGCCCCAGGCGCCACCGTTGAGACCGTGGACTCTGGGGTTGACATGATTGAAGCCGAGGGGGCGATCGCCGAAACGGCTGACGAGACAGATCTTCTGCCCACTCAGGTCGAACTACCCACCCGCGAAACCGACATCACTCAGGATGCTGCTGGGGCAGATGGCAGGGTTGATTTGGATGCCGAATCGATGGATGCCACTGGCACCGCAGCCGATCTTCAGGTGGCGCCCCAAGCCCCTGGATTAGAGCCTGCAACCACCAACGGCACAATCCCTGGGCTGACGCTGCCCAGCAGCCAAGCGCAACGGCCGGGTGGGCTCGAGCAGCGCTACGTCTTTAGCTACATTGGCGTAGGCCCTAACCTGGGCATCACGGGTGGCCCTGCCATTGGTGAAACTGGGTTTGGTGTGCTTAGCAAAATCGCGCTAAACCCCTACCTCTCCTTCCGCCCCAGCGTGTTGATTGAGGATGAAGCATCCTTCTTGCTGCCTGTAACTTACGACTTCCCCATTGCAGCGCCGGGCGCTGGCTTTGCGCCCTTCTTAGGCGGTGGCGTGGTGATTAACACCGGGGATGGCGATACCTTTGGCTTGCTGCTGACGGGGGGTATTGATGTGCCCATCTCAGACACTATTGTCATTTCTGCGGCTGCCAACCTGGCTCCCTTTGACGATGTTGATTTGGGAGTAGTGTTTGGCCTTAACTACATCTTTGATTCGAACACGGTGATTACCCGCGCGGCTGAAGATGTGGCAATTGATGCGGTGACCGGCGTGGCTCAGGCGATTCCGCCCGGACGCGCGGTTAATCCCAGTTTTATCGGGGCGGGCGGCAACATTGGTCTGGGTGGAGACACCGCATTGTCAGACAGCGCCTTTGGCATTTTTAGCAAGTTCACCATTTCTGACTTTGTGTCGGTGCGGCCAGGGCTGCTGTTCAACGACGATGTCACGCTGTTGTTGCCGGTTACCTATGACTTTGCCCCGTTCACGACTGATTTCATTACCCTAGCTCCGTATCTGGGGGCTGGGGTTGCGCTCACCTTTGACAATGATACCGACGTGGATTTGCTGCTTTCTGCTGGGGTTGATATCCCAATCACGAACACGCTCGCGCTAACCAGTGGCGTTAATTTTGCAGTGCTAGACAGCTTTGATATCGGCGTATCAATCGGCTTAGTTTACCTATTTAGCCCCTTCTAAATTGGCAGCGCATCGCGCTTTCAACTAACAAGCTCAACGCTAGAAGCACTCTATGTTAAATCGCTGCATGGCATAGCCACGCAGCGATTTATAGTTTTGGCACAGGGGTTTGGACGACCTGCAGACAGAAACGGGCGATCGCCCCTTGCCCCACGAATAAACCTCCCCTCATACCTCAAATGTCTATCGAACTTTACCTAATCCGCCACGGCCTTGCTGGAGAGCATGGCACCTATGCCAACGACGACGAGCGTCCGCTGACCCCCGAGGGACAGCAAAAAACCAAGCGCGTGGCCGAAAAGCTGCGATCGCTCGATTTAGGGATCAACCTAATGCTGACGAGCCCCTTAGTGCGCGCGCGGCAAACCGCTGAGATTCTCTACAGCGCAGGCGTCGGCGCTCAGCTTCAGGAATCTGCTGACCTGGCCCCAACCGGAACCCTAGAACACTGGCTAGGCTGGTTTGATCAGTGGCGGCAAACGGCAGACCAACGGCTGGCGCTGGTGGGGCATGAGCCTTGCCTAAGCGAGTGGGCGGAGCAGTTGCTTTGGGGCTCAGTGGCCCACAGCATCGTGATAAAAAAAGCTGGCGTCATTGGGCTGCTGCTGCCAGAAACGGGCGATCCGCGTGGGGAGAGTCAATTGTTTTGGCTAACGCCGCCGCGCCTGCTGCTGGCGTAACCAGGTCACGGCTTTTTCCCTAGAGACTGATGCCGCAGGCGGCACGCAACAGAACGACACATCGGCTAAACCGCTTGGTATGAGGGCGATCGCCCCTCATCTGAGAGCTCACACCTTGCCTACCCCGTTGACAGATGAAGACTTCTCCGAAACATTAGGGAAGTCCATCTTGTTGCAACAAAATAACGCGGGCAAATCCACGCTGGGTGGCTAGGGGGGCGTATGACGGCAGGCGGAATGCAGGGTCGGCTGGCGATAGAACTAATGGGACTGGCGATCGCCCTGGGCAGCGCTTGGCGACTGATGCCGGGGGCGATCGCCCAGATTACCCCCAATGCCACCTGGGGCCCCGAAGCCTCGACCGTGACCACTGTGGCCCCCAACCAGATCGAAATCGACGGGGGGGCAGCGCGCGCCACGAATCTATTTCATGACTTTGCCGATTTTAATATCGCGCCGAATGGCAGCGTTTACTTTCGCAACCCAGCGGGCATCGACACTATTATCACGCGAGTCACCGGCGGCACGGCGTCTACCCTAGATGGCGTGCTGGGCGTATTAGGCCCTGCCGATTTGTTTTTGCTCAACCCCAGCGGCATTGTGTTCGGCGCGAATGCGGCGCTCGATCTGCGCGGAGCGTTCGTGGCGTCTACCGCCAGTGGCCTGCAGTTTGGCACGCAGGGCCTGTTTCCGGTGCAGGGGGTCACCGCGCCCCCGCTGCTCACCATTCAACCGACGGCGCTGCAATTTACAGCGGAGGCTACGGCGATCGCCCCGATCACCCTTCAGCCGGGGGCATCTCTAGCCGCAGATCCGGGTCAAAGTCTGCTGCTGGTGGGCGGCGATGTGACGCTCAACAACGGCAGCGTATCGGCGCTGGGCGGCCACCTCACCCTAGCTGCAGTAGGTGGTTCTGGCGCTGTCGCCCTCGATCGGGAGGGCGATCGCCTCACGGGTCAGGCTCCCGGTGCATCGCGGGCCGACATCACGTTGACCAACGTCAGCCAACTCAACGCAGCAGCGGGCGGTGGCAGCATTACGCTATTTGCGCAGGATCTCTCCCTGGATAATGAAAGCCAGATTGTGGGGGGCATTGCCGACAACTTGGGTTTAACGGCCTTGCCGGGTGCCACCCTTCGCCTCAACGCCACCGGAGCAACCCGCCTCGACAATCGCAGCCGCATTCGCAGCGGCACAGGCAGCGGCAGCAGTGCCCCTAGTAGCGGCGATATTCAAGTGCAAACCCGCACGCTCGACCTGCAAAACGGCAGCGCGATCGTGATGGATCATCAGGGGGGTGGCGCTGCAGGGCAAATGACAATTAACGCCAGCGACTCTGCAACGCTCTCGGGCTGTTCGCCCCCTCAGGGGGCCAACGGGTGCGATTTTTTTGATCGCGACACGCTTAGCCGCATTAGGGCCGAGATGGGCGAGTTAGCAACGGGCACCGCCGGGCAGATTCGTGTCACCACGCCCACGCTGACGATGGATCAGTTTGCTCAGATCAGCTCCTTTTCGGAGGGAGGCACCACGGCCAGCGCGCTGGTGGTGAATGTTGATACTGCCACGCTGACTAATGCAGCACGCATCATCAGCCGGGCCATTGGCGAAGGCAATTCTGGGTCGGTGCAGGTGAATGCAACGGGTACGATTCGGCTCTCGGGGCGGGAGCGATCGCTCGATCCCCAGGGGCGTCGTCGTGATATTGAAAGTGGCATCTATTCAGATACTGCCGAAGATGGCACCACCGGCAGCGGCGGCGCGCTCTTCATCACCGCCGATCGGCTGCGGGTTACAAATCGCGCAGAGGTGAGTGGCGAAACGCGAGGACTGGGCAATGGCGGGGCAATTTTTATCACCGCCAACGCCGTAGAAGTGACGAATCGGGGGCAAATTATTACCCGCACGACGCAGAATGTGGATGGGGTATCGGGCGATGCAGGTCACATCACGATCAACACGCGGGGCGGCGATCGCGGCGGCACGGTGTCAGTGCTAGATGATTCCAGCCGCATTATTGCTGAGGTGGGTGAAAATTCGGCGGGGAACGGCGGCACCGTGCGCATCGATACAGGAACGCTGACGGTGAATGGTCGAGCGTTGGTGACGGCGGGTAATCGCTCGCGCCTTGCGGCCAACAGCCAGGGCGGAGACGTGGTCGTAACGGCAGACGAGGTGCGGCTGTTGCGGGGCGGGCGGCTAGAAGCCCGCACAGACGCCAGAGGCAATGGCGGCAATATTACAGTGAATACGAATGGGGGGCTCGTCTACATTGCTGGACGTCGCCGAAATATCGAAAGCGGTATGCGTGCCGATGCCGTGCCGGGCGGCAGCTTTCGCGATGATGTAACCGAAACAGGGGATATTCAGATTACAACCAGGCGGTTTATCGCCGAAGACGGGGCAGAACTGGGCACTGAGCACCGCGGCACGGGGCAAAGCGGCACTGTCACGCTTACGGCTGAGCGGATTCGCATCAGCGGGGGCAGCACTATTTTTGCCCAAGTGCAGCGGCAGGCCGTTGGGGGCAACATCATCATCAACGGGCAAGGGGGCACGATTCTGCTAACGGGACGAGGCACGGCGCTGTCTGCAGCAACAGCGGGCACGGGCAACGCAGGTACGGTGTCTATCCGTAATGCCGACACAGTGCGGGTTGTAGACCAAGCCCAGATTGTGACGGAAACTCGAACCTCTGGGTCTGGGGATGGCGGGCCCGTGACAATTCAAGCAGGGCGGCTGATTGTGCGCGGGCAATCGCGCGTGTCAGCCAGCAACCGCTCTCGTGAGCAACCCGGCAGCCAGGGGGGAAATGTATCCGTCCTAGCGAACCAGGTGTTGTTGCTAGACGGCGGGCGGCTAGAAGCGCGCACCACAGGGGTAGGCAACGGTGGCAGCGTGCAGGTCAATACTCAGGGTGGGCAGGTCTATGCAGCGGGGCGGGTTGACGAGATTGAAAGCGGTATAAGGGCAGACGCCATTCCCGACTCTGGCTTTGAGGATGCGCCCACCCAAGCTGGTAACATCATCATCCGCACCGGAGCGCTGATTGCGGAAGATGAAGCTGAAATCGCGGTTGAGCATCGCGGCAGTGGTCAGGGCGGCACCGCCACCATCACCGCAAGGCGAATCCGCTTGGGCAGCGGTAGCGCCATTCTGGCGCAGGTACAAAATCAGGCCCAGGGCGGCGATATTGTTCTAGATGGCAATGGGGGATCCCTGGTGCTGACGGGGCTCAATTTGCCGGATGGGGTGCAGTCCTCGTCGTCGCGGATCACGCGGCTGTCGGCAACCACCCAGGGTACGGGTACCGCGGGGAGCATTGAAGTGCGGAATGCGGCGGCGGTGCGCGTGCTCGATGGGGCACAGATAGTGGCTGAGACGGGGGCGTCTGGCAGCGGCGATGGGGGGCAAATCGGGATTGCTGCCAATCGCCTAGTGGTGCAGGGGCAGTCTGCCTTAGGGCGATCGCTCGTGTCTACCAGCAACCGCTCGGCGATCGCGCCGGGTAGCCAGGGTGGAGATATTCAGGTGACGGCCAACCGGGTGCTGTTGCTAGCAGGCGGGCGATTAGAAGCGCGCACCACAGGCGTGGGTGACGGCGGCAGCATTGTCGTCAATGCCCAGGGCGGTCAGGTCTATGCAGCAGGGCAACTCGCAGATCTGGCTCCTGATCTGTCTAACCCCGACCCGTCTAATCCCAATCCGTCTAATTCTGATCAATCAACCGCTTCGGCTATAGCACCAGGGCTAGCGGCGAACGCCCCATCCGAGCCCTTGCTCGATGGGGAAAGCGGCATCCGCGCTGATGCTGTACCTGAGGCCGAGTTTCTCAACTCGCCCACTCAGGCAGGCAGCATCACCATTACGACCGGAGCCTTCATTGCTGAAGATAGGGCTCAAATTGGAGTGGAGCATCGGGGGACAGGGCAAAGCGGCGAGATTGTGATTACGGCACCTTCAATTCAGCTGGGCAGTGGGGCCACAATTTCAGCGCAGGTGCAAAATCAGGCCGTGGGGGGCAACATTCGGCTCAATGGGCAGGGCGGTCACATTCGGATGACCGGTGAGGCCCTGTCTTCTGGCTGGGCCCCGTCTTCTGTCGTCACCCCCAGAGGCCCAACCCAAATCTCTGTCGCCACTCAAGGCACGGGCACAGGCGGCAACTTGACCATCCGCAATGCTGAGACAGTAAGCCTGACAAATGGCGCTCAAATTGTCGCAGACACCCGTTCGCCGCAGGTGGGCGCAGGCAGCAGCGGCAGAATTCTCATTCGCGAGGTATCCCAGGTCAATCTAACGGGGACTAATTCTCAGAACCCAGCTCAGGGCTCAACCCTGTCAGCCCGCACCACCGGAGCCGGAAATGCTGGGCGGATTGCACTGCGCGACGTGCAACAGCTGACCGTCATGGAAGGGGCCGCGATTGAGGCGATCGCCACTGAGGCCGCCAGCGGTTCAGGGGGCGCTATCATTGTGCAAGCGCAGCGAGTGCAGTTGGGGACAGGTGGGGCAATCGCCGCCAGCAGTGCAGGCAGCAGCGATGGCGGCAATATTCGCATCATCACTGACCAAATGCAGCTGAACGACGGATCTATCACGGCTCAAGTGAGCGCAGGCCGAGCCGGCAACATGCAGATTCAGGCGGGGCGATCGCTCCAAATCCAGGGCGATCAAAGTCAGATCTCCATTGCCGCCACCACTAGCGCCGGAGTCGCAGGCAACCTGCGGCTCATCAGCCCCGAAATCGCAGTTAGACAGGGTGCCACCGTTACCGTCAGCAATCCCCAAGGGCAAGCGGGCAATTTGACCCTCGCCGCTACCAACTTAATTCTGAATCAGGGAACGCTCTCAGCCCAAACTGGCGGCACTGGGGCCACATCCGGGGCCAATATTACCCTCAATATTGCCAATGCACTCACGCTGCGAAACAACAGCCTAATCAGCGCTGAAGCCCTACAGCAGGCCAATGGCGGCAGCATTTTTGTCAACGCGGGCAATGGCTTTTTAGCGGCAGTGCCCCAAGAGAATAGCGACCTCATCGCCAACGCTCAGCAGGGGCGCGGTGGCGAAATTAGACTCCAAGCGCTTGGTGTATTTGGCATGGCCGTGCAGACTGGGTTAACGACTGAACAACTGCGGCTCAACCGCACCAGCGACATCAGCGCTAGCTCAGACGAAGGTCCTCAGGGTATTGTCACCATCACCACACCCGGCGACGACCCCAGCCGAGGACTTGCAGAGCTGCCTATTAACCTCCTTGACGCCACCAATCAAGTCGCTCAGGGCTGCGGCAGCCACGAGCAGCGCCAAAATCAGTTTGTTCAGACAGGACGAGGTGGCTTGCCCCCCAACCCTGCCGATCTGCAGCGTCCTGACTCAGTCATCGTAGACTGGGCGCAGCTAACAACCGAGCCAACTGTTAGCGCCGAGTCAACCCCACCTTCAACTGCATCGGTGTCGGGTGACTCGCTCAGCCCTGCATCTAATCTGGTCGAAGCGCAGGGCTGGTACCGCAGTGATACGGGTGATGTCATGCTGCTTGCCAACTCCGACCATGCGCTGTCTTCGGCCTCCCAGCCCTGCCAATAACCAACAGTTTGCAGAATTGGGATTAACCTGAGCCTCTAGTGTCCGGGGGGCAGAAAGGTGCAACGAAACAAAAGATCTCTGATTATCCAGGGTTTTGGGGCACTGTGTGTCGTCACAAAACCCCAAAACCCTTTTGCCCCGAACTGACGTGATCAACGCCAATTAGCGCTGAAGGCGATCGCCCTCACCTAGACAACCGTTTGCTTTAGATGAGTTGCCAGCCGAATCGCCATTGCCGCTAGGGTTAGTGTCGGGTTTGCTGCGGGGGACGAGGGAAACACCGACAGATCGCAAGCATAGAGGTTATCGTAGGCCAAAAACTTGAGGTTAGTGTCCACCACACCATCATTCAGCGTCATTCCATCTGGCGTTTCGCTGCTCATGCGGAGTGTGCCCACTTCATGAGCTACGCCGCCCAAGCCAGCGGGCTTAAGGCTCAGATCGTTGCCTGCGAGGGGTTCTCCGCCCAGGGCGGCTATGAGTTGGTCTTTAATCTGATTCATCTCGGCATAGAGCGCGCCGCCAACGGGGCTAGGCTGCATTTGCACCACTGGTTTGACATAGGATGGCCCCTGCTGCTGCACGGTGTTTTGCTCCATCAAGGGTGCATCTAGCAAAAACACGATTTCACACAGCATGACGTTCCCCCGTTCTTGCCGATGCCGTTCGAGCAGCGCCAGATCCACATAGCGACCCTGATTGAAATCAGCCCCAAACTCCAGCACGATGTTAAACGGATTTGGCCCCTCACGATGCTGGCACAGCACTTTGCTCGATGAGGCAGGGTCGTACAAGTCGGCCGTAGCCGGGAGGACAAAGTGCGTAAAGTAGATAGGATGGTCGGTAATGCCCACGCCAATTTTGTTGTTGGGGTCGTTGAGACCACTGAGTTGGGCAATTTTGGCGCTTTCGACGGTTCCAGCTGCAAGAACGACCTGTTTTGCCTGATAGCTGCGCTCTTGCTGAGCGATGAGGTCATAGGCGACAACGCGCGTAGCAGAGGTTCCTGCGGTTTCGACTCGCACGACCGGATGGTTGAGGTTAAGAGACAAGTTTTGATTGCCCTGGGGCCCATTGGTTAGCATGGATTCCATGAGCAAATCTGCTGTAGAAAACATTCCGGTGGGAATTGTGCTGAGATCTTGACTGTTGGAATATTGCACCGCCATGGGCGCGTCAAAATGGGTGAACTGTTCAAGGTGCTGTTGCAAAAACCGTTTGACTCGACGGCGGTAAGGAGTGGGCGGCAGGGGTACGCGATTCATCAGGTCTTCGGCTTGTTGATAGCCGCCATCTTCTAAAAACCAGCGCATGCTGCGGGGCCACGATTCCATTTCCCACGTGGTCATGCGGGGGATGAGCCCACCCCAGAAGAGCGATCGCCCACCTAAACTAAAGGCTTGGCCGCCATCAAACTGGGAGCCGCCCCCGTTGACAAAGTTAGTGACTTTAAAGCCTTCATAGAGGCTCCAGACATGTTTATCGAACTGACCAATGCGGTGTTGGCGGGGCAGATTGGCCGTATGGGTAGGAAAGAGATAACTGCCTGCTTCCAGCACCAGCACATCCATATCGCGGTTGGAAAGCTGATCGGCCAAGATGCCGCCGCCAATGCCTGACCCAACCACGATCACGTCGAATAGATGGTCTTCGTCTAGGTTGGGCGGAAAGAACATCTGCGGAACGTGGCCGTTTTCTACCACCATTTCCAGAAGCGGCGGAAACTCAATGGCGGGTTCTTGATAAAGATAATCACCGCCTGTCTGGGGTTGGATGAATAAATTAGGGCCGTTCATCCAGTAGGTGCGCTCGAGCACAAACTTAAAGGCGAGGCCAGCCGGATAGCGAAACTCGGGCAGCTCAAATCGCCATTCGCCATTGACATAAATGCCCGGCAAGTCTTTGGCCCAGCCGTCGGTGCTATTGCGCAGCGTGATGATGCGATCTGGGCGATAGTTGACAGTTTGAAATCGGATGGTGAACATGGGGGCTTTTACTCCTAAGGACAGGTTGAGACTGGGGTTCTACGGGTGTTATCCGGCAGCAGGGGTATATCCCGGCCTGTTGAGATCCTCAGTGCGATCGCCCCAAAATCCTGAAAAAAAGCTCCTACTTATGTCAGGCCTTGTTGACATAAAGTGCGGTACGACGTGGGTTAAATCTCTGCGGTTTCCATGGTCTAGGCCCTTCGTGCAGCCTGTACGCTGTTAATGACGGGTAGTGGGGGCACGCTTGACCGCCAAGCGTAGAGCGAAGGCCATCACGGTCATTGATCACGGTTATCAATCCTTGAATCAGGTCTTTGAACCGCTCCACCCTTTCAAACGCTATCTAAGGTTTGAACCTGCCCGATATCTATGGGAAAAGGAGAACAAGCATGGCTGTTGCAACTGAAGTCTCTGCCAAACCGGGGCTGTTTTTGCCAACGATGGGCTGCGGCACGTGGGCTTGGGGCAATCGTTTGCTGTGGGGCTATGACCCCAGCATGGATCCAGAACTGCAGGCGGTCTTTAACCGATGTGTGAGCGGGGGCGTCACGCTGTTTGATACGGGTGATTCCTATGGGACAGGGCGTCTGAATGGGCGGAGCGAGTCGCTGCTGGGGCAATTTGCCGCCGACTACCAGGGGCCGAACCAAGAGCAGATATGCTTAGCGACGAAGCTGGCGGCCTATCCCTGGCGGCTGACGCGGGGCGCCATGCGGCGAGCCTGTGGGGCGTCGGCAGAGCGGCTGCAGCGACCCGTAGATTTGGCACAGCTGCACTGGTCTACGGGCAATTATGCTCCTTGGCAAGAAGGGGCGCTGCTAGATGGATTAGCGGATCTGTATGAGCAGGGCCAGGTGGGGGGGATTGGCCTGTCGAACTTTGGGCCAAAGCGGCTGCGACGGGTGCATCAACGGTTGGCGCAGCGGGGGGTGCCTATTGCCACGCTACAGGTGCAGTATTCGCTGCTCTCGACTTACCCGGTCACAGAGCTGGATGTGACGGCGGTGTGCGCGGAGTTGGGAATTCGGCTCATTGCTTACAGTCCGCTCTGCCTGGGGTTGCTGACGGGGAAATATGGGCCGGGTCAGCCGCTGCCAAGTGGGCTGCGGGGCTGGCTGTTTCGGCGTATGCTGCCGGGCATTCAGCCAGTGCTGGATACGCTAGGGGCGATCGCCCAATCGCGGGATAAAACTCTGGCGCAGGTCTCCCTCAACTGGTGCATCTGCAAGGGCACAATTCCGATTCCTGGGGCGAAGTCGGTGACTCAGGCAGAGGATAACCTAGGCGCGCTGGGCTGGCAGCTCGACAGCGGTGAGGTGGAGGAGCTCGATCAAGCGGCGGAGAGGTGCGATCGCACAATGGTGCAAAATATTTTTCAAACCCGCTAGCGACCCACAAGCGGCGGTTTCCTGCCAAAGGCAAGGCCTGCCTAGACACGCAAAAGCGTGGTGCAGCATCGCCGCACCACGCTTCAGTCAACCTCCAGATTTACTTGATAAACAGCATCTCTTGGTACTTGGGCAGGGGCCACAAGTCGTCTGCGATCTCATCTTCGAGGGAATCCGCATACACCCGCACCTGATCCATCATGGGGCGCAACACTTTGGCACAGTGCTGCATGTGGTCTTCGGTGCTGGCAAAATCGTGACTCTCCAGGCCGCTGCTGAGTTTGCTAACGGCTTCCATCAATGAAGTGGTGAGCGTTGCCACATGTTCTAAGCAGGTGGTTTCCGCCGAAAGACCAATGGCCTTCATGTTAGCGATCGCCCCCGATATTTCTGACAGGTACCGCATCGCCGCTGGATAGATCAAGGTTTTTGCCAAACTCATGACCAGCTTGGCCTCCATCTCAATGACCTGAATATACTGCTCAGCATAGGTTTCAAATCGGCTCTCTAGCTCTTTGGCAGACAGCACCCCAGTCCTCACAAACAGCTCTTCAATGCTCTCGTCTTTGAGCATGGGCAAGGCATCTGCCGTCGTCGGCAAATTCAACAAGCCGCGCTCTTCCACTGCGATGCGGTGCCATTCTGACGAATAGCCGTCGCCCCCAAATACGACAGCGCTGTGCTTCTCCATCACATCTTTGAGCACGGCATAGGCAGCAGCATTCAGTGATTTGCCCTGGCCTAGCTCGCTTTCAAGATGGTCGGCAATCCAGGTGATGGAATCGGTCAGAATCGTGTTCATTGCCACTAACGGCCCTGACACGGACTGGTTTGACCCCACCGCCCGAAACTCAAATCGATTGCCCGTAAAGGCAAAGGGTGAGGTGCGGTTGCGATCGCCCGGATCTTTAGGGAACACCGGCAGTGTGTCCACGCCCAAATTCATTAGCCCTGCTTGGCGAGAAGACTGAACATCGCCCTTCTTGATCTGCTCAAACACATCCTCTAACTGCGAGCCTAGATAAACCGAAATAATGGCAGGCGGTGCCTCGTTAGCACCCAGTCGGTGGTCATTGCTGGCCGTGGCCACCACCGCCCGCATCAGCGGCCCATACTTATGCACCCCCCGAATCACCGCCCCGCAAAACAGCAGAAACTGCAAATTCGAGTGAGGCGTATCACCCGGGTCAAGCAAATTCCCCTGAGTGGCATTGCCAACCGACCAGTTGACATGCTTGCCCGAGCCGTTAATGCCGGCAAAAGGCTTCTCGTGCAGCAGGCACACAAACCCATGCTTCTTCGCCGTATTGCGGAGAATCGTCATCGTGAGCTGCTGATGGTCGCTGGCTACATTCGCCGCTTCAAAAAATGGCGCAATCTCAAACTGCCCCGGTGCTACCTCGTTGTGGCGCGTTTTTGCAGGAATGCCGAGGCGATACATCTTCTCCTCCACATCTTGCATGAAGACCTGCACCCGTTCAGGAATGGCCCCAAAGTAGTGGTCGTCAAACTGTTGACCTTTGGCCGCCGGATGCCCAAACAGGGTGCGACCTGTGAGCAGCAGGTCAGGACGGCTGTTGGCAAAATGAGAATCGACTAAGAAGTATTCTTGTTCAGCGCCACAGCTAGAATTCACCGTGGCAACATCTGTATGGCCGAGCAGCTTGAGCAATCGTGTGGCGGCCTTGCTCATCGCTGCATTTGACCGCAGCAGCGGTGTTTTCTTATCGAGCGCTTCGCCACTCCAAGAGATAAAAACCGTGGGGATGCAGAGCGTCACCCCGTTGTCGGTCTCCATAACATAGGCCGGACTGGTGACATCCCAGGCGGTATAGCCCCGTGCTTCAAACGTAGAGCGAATACCGCCATTGGGGAATGAGGAACCATCGGGTTCACCCTGCACGAGCACCTTGCCCGTAAACTCAGTGAGCGCCGTTCCATCCGACTGCACCGAGATAAAGCCATCATGCTTTTCAGCCGTGATGTTGGTCATGGGGTAAAACACGTGGGCATAATACAGTGCCCCTTTAGAGATCGCCCAATCCTTCATCGCGGCAGCCACAATCCCGGCCACTGAGATATCTAGCTCACCGCCTGTTTGCAGCGTTTTTTTGAGAGAGCGAAACACATCTTTAGGGAGACAGGCCTGCATCTTACTCAGCGTAAACACATCCGTGGCCCAGAGATCTTCCAAACGGCTAGGCACTTTGGGAGGCAAGCTTTTGCGCTCGGTTACTTGGCAAATTGCCTGAAAACGCAATTCGTTGGAACTCATACAGGTTTGTCCTTTTCTTAAAATATGGCGCTTGGAGCACTGGTTGATGTGATCAAGTGTTATGAAACCCACGGCAGCTAGCGTTTCACAACCTCGAGCGGTCTAACCTATGGGACAGTCTGACCTAGGAGGAATGCCAGCTCTCGAACGCGCTGAATGATGGCCTTCTGCGGAATCTAGCCGAGGGGTGAATTCCTTAGCCTTCATGCAGTGCGTTAGTTCGTAGATTTGGCGTGATACCCGCACGCTGCCTGCTGGATAGTCTGACTGCAAGGGACGGAGTTAAATGCGACGGTTTGCTTTGCTGCCTTAGGCAGAGCCGCTGTTTGGTGGCTTCAAAATTTGTATGGCGCGTTAGCCTCTGCCGTGTTGCTGCCACATTGCTTAGTTTGTCTACTATGGCATTTACTAGACTCAGCCCCCTATACCCACAAAGAACCTACGTTGAACATCTGAAGCAGCTTGCCAATGTATTAAATCCACATCTGCAGCAGAAAACTGTTCATTGTGCGTCAAAATACAAAATTTCGAAGCCTACAAATTCAGAACCATCCGTTGATCTAACCCAGCTCTGTCAAGGTGCGGCAGGGTTAGGCCGAAATATCCTAGAGAGGATCGGCGGCTGGCTATCCCCGTCTGCTCTTGCAAACTTCCGCCGTGAGCTATGCCGTTCACTCCTGGGCGGCTGTGGCCGGAGTCCCTACGCTTATTGCAACCGATAGATTGATTAAGCCAATTACTGTGGCAGTGGTTCTAGACAGTCTGGGCTGTCATGGCGGGCATTGTTGACTACGGTGCTGACGGGATAGCGGGCAATTTCCCCAGGGATACCCGGGTTCAGGAGCGATCGCACGGCTTGCCCATCCTGTAGATCTGGGTCGAGCCAGAGGTCATAGTCACCAGGGGACAAAATCACGGGCATGCGGTTGTGGATAGGCTGCATATCAGCATTGGCATCAGTGGTGATAATGGTGCAAGATTCTAGCACCGACCCATCGCCCGTCTCCCAATGCTCCCACAATCCGGCAAAGCCAAAGGGCTGACGTGCAGGATGGGATGTTGATGATTTGGCAGGATCGCTATCGTTGGCTGACTCTGGCTGATAGGGCTGATAGAAGAAATAGGGCTGCTTACCGCTGGCAGTCTTTTGCCATTCATAAAAGCCATCGGCCACAATCAGACAGCGTCGCCGCTTCAGAGCGGTACGAAATGAGGGTTTTTCTTGAACGGTTTCTGCTCGCGCGTTGATTAACCGCGCGGCCATTTTGGCATCTTTGGCCCAGCTGGGCACTAATCCCCACTGAAAGGCCCGCACCTGCCGAGCGTTGGCGGCCTCTCCACTCACAACCGCTAGCACGGGCTCAGTGGGCGCGATGTTGTAGCGAGGTTGGAGTGATCGCACCTCTTCTAGCCGAAAAGCCACAGCCAATTGCTCTCCTGATGTCGTCAGGGTAAATCGTCCACACATGGGTGATCCTACGTCCGTTCTAAGTCTGCTTAAGGTTATTCCTCCTTCTGATCTTAAGCGTTGTGACTTGGCGGTGTGTACTGATCAGTTGGGTTCATACCTAGGCAACGTCAGCAGCACCGTTCTCCCATCAAAGCTGGGCTGGGCTTCTGAGGTCATGCCCCACACAACAGCCTGGCTCAATGAAGACAACTCAAAGCTGCACCGTCACAGGGACATGATCGCTGGGTTTTTCTAGGGTGCGGGGTGCGGTGTCAATGGTGCAGCTCTGGGCGCGCTCATAGAGGCTAGGCGACAGGTAATGGTGGTCGATGCGCCAGCCCAAGTTGCGGCGAAAGGCGGCGGCGCGGTAGTCCCACCAGCTAAACTGCCCGTCTTCTTGGTTGAACTTGCGAAAGGCATCGGCAAAGCCCAGATCCAGCACTGCTCGCAGGGCGTTGCGCTCGGCATCGGTCGCCATCACCTGTTTCTCGCGTCCCTTGGGGTCGTGGATATCGCGGTCTTCTAGGGCAATGTTGAAGTCGCCGCACATCAGCACATCGGACTCATTGACGAGAAGCGTATGCAAATAGTCGCGCAGAATGCCGAGCCAGGCTAGCTTATAGGGGTATTTGTCGCTGCTCACTGAGGAGCCGTTGGGCACATACAAATTCACGATCCGCACATCCGCCAACCGACCTGAAATAACGCGCTTTTGGGCATCCCATTCGGTCCCAATCGCCTCACCCAGCACGCTGCCAAAGCCATAGCGCACATCCGTTAAGGGCGCACGGCTCAGCAGCGCCACACCGTTATACGACTTTTGCCCATAGATGTAGACCTCGTAACCTAGGTCGGTGAAGGGCGATCGCGGAAAATCATCATCCACCACCTTTGTTTCTTGCAGGCACAACACATCAACGGGATTGTCGGTCAGCCATTGGGTGACGTGGGCCAGTCGAGTGCGAATTGAGTTTACGTTCCAGGTTGCGACGTTCATCGGCCCTTGCTAGGTAGAAATTTTTAAGTATCTTTCATTAGCTTAGGCTCACGATGAATTTAACGATCAGGAATGAAGGGTAAGTAGAACGGTAGGATAAGCCCATTTTTACGTTTGCGCGCCAACGCCTCTATGGACGATCGCCCTCTCCGCATTCGCTTCAAAAAAGCCTTTCAAGATCTGGCGCTGTTTCCCCTATTAACGCCTGAACAGATTGGAGAATTTCGGGTAGATTTTGGCACAGATACCTCTATCGCTCTGGCTGAGTATGCGCGCGAGAAGCTTGCCCAGCTCTAGCCTGTTTTGGGTTCTCCGTCCTGTATCGTAGGAGCAGGCCCCGTTTAGACACGTTTAGACAATGGTGAGGAGCGCGCGTGAACCTGTGGATGCTGCTGGTGCTTGCGGTATTGGGGAGCTACCTGCTGGGGTCGATTCCTACGGGCTATTGGATCGGAAGGCTGCTCAAGGGCATCGACATTCGCGAGCATGGCTCTAAATCAACCGGGGCGACCAATGTGTTGCGCACCCTGGGCAAAGGGCCAGCGCTGCTGGTTTTGCTGGTGGATGTGCTCAAGGGCGTTGCAGCTGTGACGCTAGTGCGGTGGCTCTTTGGCTCAGCCGGGTTTGTGGCCGCTGCCGCTGCTGCTGCGGTTCGGATAGAGGCATGGCAACCGTGGATGGCGGCGCTGGCGGCCTTGCTGGCGGTGGTAGGCCATAGCAAATCTCCGTGGATTGGCTTTAAGGGCGGCAAGTCGGCTGCGACTGGGCTGGGGGTGCTGTTTGCGCTGAACTGGCAGGTGGGGCTGGCAGTGGCGGCTGTGTTTCTCAGCGTGTTGGCGATCGCCCGGATTGTCTCGTTGGGGTCCATTGCGGCGGCGCTGGCGGCTCCCGTGGCGATGCTGCTGCTGGGGCAACCGCTGCCGTTTGTGCTGGTGGGGCTAGTGGCTGGGGGATACGTGCTGATTACCCATCGCGCCAACATTCAACGGCTGTTGGCCGGGCAAGAGCCTCAAATTGGGCAAAAGGTCGAGAGTCCATGATTAATCGAGCGGCGGCACGATTATCGGGCGCTACTGGAGATGGCGGCGGCGCTGGTTTGCAGCGCTCCTCGCTTAAACACGGCTAGGCGATCGGCCTGGTGCAGAATCGCGGTGGGAATGGTCTCTGCATCCAGCACGACCAGGTCGGCTGGGCAGCCCACATTGAGGCCATAGTTCGGCAGGCGCATCATGGCAGCGGGATTGGTGGTAATGGTCTGCCAAAGCTGGGTTAGTTGGCGATCGCCCCCATAGCCGATGAGCTGTGCCAAGAGCAGCAGCGCCGCCAGCGGGTCTGCCTTGCCGTGGCGCACAAAGGGGTCGCGCAGGTTGTCGGTGCCGCAGACGACGTTCACCCCCGCCTCTAGCAGCGCCGCCACCCGAGTGAGCCGAATGCGCGTGGGCAGCACCGCTACGGTGATACGGGCCGCGTTGACTAAGGCGATCGCCGCCTCAGCCTCCGCGTCAGACACACAGGCCAGCGACGCAATATGCGCGACGGTCACGCGCCCCTGCCAACCGTGGTCAATGGTTTTTTGGGCTAGGTAAGGCAGCGTAAAGGCCGAGGCATCGTCCCAGTTGTCGAGATGCACGTCAATGTCGCAGTCATAGCAATGGGCCAGGTCAAACAGCGCATCGACCTGAGCCTCGGGACTAGAGCGCCACAGCCCTTGGTTGATGTTGCCGCCAATGACTTCAGCCCCTGCTTGGAGCGATCGCTCCATATAGTCTGCCACGCCAATTTCTAGCGTATCGGCGGTAGCAAACCAGCCCTCTTGCGGAAAGGCAACCAGCTGCACATCGATCTGCTGGGCCATCTGCTGCTGCACGGTTTGCAGCGCCGTGACTGCCTGCAGATCCAAAAAGGGATCGGCTTCCACATTGGTGCGGACTGCCGTAGTGCCTGCCGCCACGCTCCACTGCAAAGCCTGGGTTGCCCGCTGAATAATGTCTTCAGGGGTAAAGCTGGCCTTCATCTCGCGGATGGCCTGAATGGCGTCGGCTAACCCGCCGCTCGCAAACACATCGCCACTGCGGTCAGCGGTGAGAGCTTTGTCGAGATGGGTGTGGGCGTCGATCAAGCCGGGTGAAAGCAGTCGTCCGTCTAGATTCCACTGCTGACGTGCCGTAGTAGAGGAGCTGGAGCTGCCATCGCCTTCGCTAAGGAGGGCGATCGCCCCCTCTGCAATGCCCACACACCAACGACCAGGGCAATCGCTCAAGCTAGCATTGACCAACAGCCAATCTAAATCAGTCATGAGAATTCATTTGGAATAGAACTAACGTCGAACTCAAGGAATCACTCACCCGGCATCCTTCTTTCAAGACAGGCACTGTGTATGCACAAGTCTTGAAACCCTTGCGGACAGAGTTTTTCCCTCATCCCCCAACTCTTTCTCCCAGAACAGGCTGCTGAGTATTGAGTATACAGATCTTGCTGTCATCGGCCACATCCTGAGAGATCCCCCTAAATCCCCCTTGAAAAGGGGGACTTTGAATCCAGTTCTTCTTTTAAACAGGCTGCTGCAATGCCGCCTGCAGCGCTGCAATGCCCGCCTTCGCGACCTCTACATCTTGCGACCCTGTGCCAGAGCCGACGCCCACCGCGCCCACCACGTCACCCTCTAGCACAATCGGCACCCCACCTTTGAGGTTCGTCAACTGTCCACCGGTTGCTAAGGCGAGCTTAAGCTCTACATCTTCAGCCACGCCACCCGTCGGCACTCGCGATGAAGCCGCGGTAATGGCCTTCTGTGTGGCAGAAATTTGGCTCAGCACCTTGGCCCCATCCATGCGAATGTAGGCCAGCAGGTTGCCGCCTGTGTCTACGACTGCAATGCACTGAGGCACCCCCATAGCCTCGGCCTGGGCGATCGCCCCCTGCAACACCACTAGGGCTCCGGCATGGGTGAGTTCTTGGCTGGGTCGAATATACATCGCGTTCCGAATCATGGTCATCTGAATTATGAACAACACAACTGAATAAAACTGACCAAAGTGTACAATCTTGACCCTGCCCATCGCAGAACCCGATGAAATACAGCGCTTAACGCGCTGGCTTGAGGGTTTACAGCAACAACTGTCCTGATCAAGCTCTCGGTTGCAATTGGGCGATATCGCGTATCCTGGTAGCAGTTGCACCGCTAGACAGATCACGAGTTTGGTAAACCTTTAATCCCTAGCTGCAAGCCATCGCGTCCCCTCAGCGATCGCTGCGCCGTCTACGTGACAGGATGCATTTATGAGAAAAGCACTGTATCTGCTAGCTGCCATCAGCGATCGCGATTTTGAATGGCTGCTGAGCGTGGGCAAACACCAGGCTGTGGCCGCCGGTCAAGACCTGATTTTGGAAGGAAACCCGATCAACGCGCTTTACATTGTGCTCAGCGGCATATTTTCGGTATCTGTGGAAGGACTGGGCGGCAACGAACTTGCCCGCATCTCAACGGGAGAAGTGCTGGGTGAAATTTCGTTTATCGACGCGCGATCGCCCACCGCCACCGTGCGCGCCGTCGAAGACTCGCTGGTGTGGGCCATTCCCCGCTCTCAGCTCACCGCTAAGCTGTCGCAGGATGTGGCGTTTTCATCGCACTTCTATCGGGCGATCGCCACCTTTTTGTCCGATCGCCTTCGCAACACTCTGAGTCGCCTTGGCTACAATAACGATTTTCCA
>JBGTOF010000101.1:0-9670 GCA_041742695.1 Elainellales cyanobacterium
ACGAGTTTTCAGGCATTTCAGACACTGCTAAGCCCAAATCAGAGTTTTCAATGAGCAAAAATACTTAGAGCTAAAACCATTGACAGTAAAGCGTTTCAGCCTTAACGACCAAAATTTCTCCAGCTCTATACGCAAGCGAGAATCATCGCTTCAAAGTGATTTTCAGACATGAAGCCTTGATGAAGTCTCCGTATTTATACGATCGCTTAAGGCTAGCTTTACCGTTACTTCATTTGCATCTGGGAAAGTCATCCCCGAACAGTTCAAATCATGCGTAGCTAAATTACGTCTTGCGGCGACCGTGGAAGTAGCTCTCGTCAGTCTTCTTCAGCGTCTGAAAGAGCTGCGAACGAGTTGGTGGGATATCGGGCCGAATGTCTGGTCTGGGAGGATTTTCTGGTTTTCTCCGAGAACAGTTATTCTTTGCAGCGCGCTCACTTAGAACTGTTGCCAATCGCATCGGCTGAGGTCTCAGCCATCGGCTGGCCCAGTTTCTTGTGCTGTTTTTTGCTTACTCAAGAGGAATTATGGCTGAGTTTAGTTTGCAGCTGCTACACGTCACAGACCAAGAGGGTGCAGCACCTGCCCTCGTTGATGCCCCTAATCTTAGTGCCGTCCTCAATGCCCTAGAGGATGATTTTGAAAATACGCTGATCCTCTCCTCCGGTGACCTTTGGCTGCCGGGCCTCTTCTATTCCGCAAGTACTGAAGTCTACGGATTTGAGAATGCAGCGGGCGAGTTTGAGGGCGTTCCTGGCATTGCCGATATCCTGATTAACTCTGCTTTGGGATTTGAGGCCGTCGCCTTCGGTAACCACGAGTTTGATCAAGGCACGAGGCCCATTGCAGCACTTTTAGCGGCGAACCCAAACATTACGGGTCCTGGCATTGGGGAAGAGGGCTACCAAGGGGCAGCATTTCCCTACTTGAGCGCCAACCTCGACTTTGCCGCAGATCCTAATCTGGCTGACCTGGTAGTTGAAGATGGGCAGGATGTCTCAGAAATTCCGGGTAAGATTGCCAAAAGTGCCATCACGACGGTAGGCGGTGAGAAAATCGGTATCGTCGGAGCGACAACGCCGACATTGCCGACGGTTTCTTCTCCGGGCGATGACGTGGCGGTTAGCCCCGCTGACCCTGAGGATTACGATAAACTCGCGGCCATCATTCAGGCCGAAGTCGATGAGTTGCTAGCGAATAACCCCGACCTGAACAAGGTTATCTTGCTAGCTCACACGCAGGTGCTCGACATTGAGGTTAATGAGTTAGCGCCCCGCTTGACGGGCGTTGACATCATCATTGGCGGCGGTTCCGATACGATTTTGGCCGATGAAACTGATCGCCTGCGCGATGGCGACGAAGCCAGTGGCCCCTATCCCATCATCCAAGCAGGGGCAGACGGCAACCCGATCGCGATCGTTACCACGGACGGCCAATATCTCTACGTGGGTCAGCTCGTTGTTGATTTTGACGCTAACGGCATTCTCATTTTAGACAGCATTGATCCGATCATCAGCGGTGCTTACGCCACCGATGATGAAGGCGTGGCCGCGCTCGATGCCGAAGGGCTAACGGACCCGATTATTACCGAAGTCATCGCCGCGCTCAACGGCGTGATTGAGGAAAAAGAGCGCAATGTCTTCGGGATTACCGACGTCTTTCTCAATGGTCGTCGCTCTGGCGGCGGCTTAGATGGCGTCCGCAACCAAGAAACCAACCTGGGCAACCTGACCGCTGAAGCGAATCTCTGGTATGCCCGTCTGTTCGATGAAGAGGTTGACATTTCTATCAAGAATGGTGGGGGTATTCGGGAAAGCATTGGTGCGGTGGTGACGCCGCCGGGGGGAACCGAGCCCGTTCGACTCCCGCCCGAAGGGAGTCCCAACTTTAATAAGCCGGCAGGGGGCATTACTCAAACCGATGTTGAGAGTGTGCTGGCGTTCAACAATGGTCTCAGCATCGTGACTACTACCGTTGCAGAACTGAAGGCGATTCTGGAGCACGCTGTCAGTGGAGCGACCGCAGAAAATATCAACTCTGACTTCGGCAGCTTTGCTCAGGTGGCGGGCATTCAGTTCAGCTTTGATATTGCCTTTGAGCCGGGGAATCGGGTGCGATCGCTGACCCTCGTTGACGACGCTGGCAATGACACCGAAGTTCTAGTTCAGAATGGGGCTATTCAGGGTGACCCGACGCGCACGTACCGCTTGGTGACGCTCAACTTCTTAGCGAATGGCGGCAGCGAGTACCCCATTCCCCAAACGGACCGGGTGGACCTGATTGAGCAAGGCGATTTTGACCAAGACCTGGCCGATTTCGCCGAACTGGGTTTTGAACAGGATGCCTTCGCTGAATACTTAGCGGCGTTCTTTCCCGCCGATGACGATCCGGCGACTCCCGCCTTCATGATAGAAGATACTGTCGTTTCGGAAGACGAGCGGATTCAAAACCTCTTCTTCCGAAACGACACCGTCATCGATGGCCCTGTGCCGCCGATTGGGAAGCCTGAGGAACCTGACTTCTCCGATGGCTTTGAGGGGCCATTCTCTGAGATTGGCCGCCTGCTTTTGGCAGAAGGGGCAGAAATCAACTCCTTTGATCCGGCTTCTGCCACCCTGTTTGTGGTCTCTGGGGGCAGCGTTCTCCAAGCCGTTGACCTGAGTGACCCCGCTAAGCCGGTGCTGAGTGAGCTGATTGACCTGAGCGTGTTTGGCGGCGGCGTGAATAGCGTGGCGGTCAAGAACGGCGTCGTGGCCTTGTCAGTCGAAGCCCGCACCTCCACGGACGACGGTGCGGTCGTCTTCCTCACCACCGATGGGCAATTCTTGGCGCGGGTGAAAGTCGGTGCGGTGCCCGATATGGTGACCTTCACTCCCGACGGCAGCAAGGTGCTCGTCGCCAATGAGGGCGAGCCGAACGCTGACTACTCCATCG
Source organism: Elainellales cyanobacterium (assembly GCA_041742695.1). Classification (GTDB taxonomy): domain Bacteria; phylum Cyanobacteriota; class Cyanobacteriia; order Elainellales; family Elainellaceae; genus Kaiparowitsia. Next base: position 2,935 of record JBGTOF010000101.1, read on the forward strand.
ATCCGGAAGGCTCCATCAGCATCATCGACCTCAGCAACGGCGCGGAGAACGCCACGATCGCCACCGCTGACTTCGCGGCTTTCAATGGCCAAAAAGCAGAACTCCAGGCGGAGGGCGTCAAGCTGTTCGGTTTAGATGCCACCGTTGCGGAAGATCTGGAGCCGGAGTACATCGCCGTCTCCCCCGATGGCTCTACCGCTTGGGTAACGTTGCAGGAGAACAACGCGATCGCCGTCGTCGATATCGAAAGCGCCACCGTTCAAGCCATCCTGCCCCTGGGCGTCAAGGACTTCAGCAAGGGCCAGCCGGAATTGACCAGCTATGAGATCAGTGATCGCGGACCCATTACCAATGGTGGTGATCCCCTTGTCACAGCGACAGGCGAAACCATCGAATTAGGCGGCTTCTCGGGGCTGTTCTATGACGGCGTAGCGGAGAACGGCAACCTGAAGTTCTTGGCGGTGCCTGATCGCGGCCCCAATGGCGATGTTACTGATGGCAATCGGCCCTTTCTACTGCCCGACTATCAGGCCCGCATTCAGTTCTTAGAACTCAACGAGAGCACGGGCGCAGTCACCATCACCGACGAACTGTTCTTGACCCGCGAAGACGGCACTCCCATCACCGGACTGCCCAATATTCCCGGTGTGGATGAGCGGGCTGTAGATGCCACTGGCGCATTCGTTGACCTCGACTTCCTCGATGGGTTTGACGAGTACGGTACCGACTACGATCCTCTCGGCGCTGATATGGAGGGCATTGTCCGCGCCCCCGATGGCACCTACTGGACCGTGGATGAGTACCGTCCCGCCATTTATCACTTCGACACCAACGGCACCCTGATCAGCCGCTTCGTCCCCGAAGGCACCGTGGACCAGGCCAATGCCGCTAACCCCGGCGCGAATTTTGCCTCCGGCACCTTTGGCACCGAAACCCTACCCACTGAATACTCCAACCGTCTCACCAATCGTGGTTTTGAGGGCATGGCCCTGGACACCGACGAAGGTATTCTGTATGCCTTTATCCAAACGCCCCTCAGCAATCCTGATCGCGACACGGGCGACAACTCCACCGTCATTCGCATGTTGGGCATCGACCCCACCAGCGGAGAACCCGTCGCAGAGTACGTTTACCTGCTACAAAAGCCCGACATCGGCAACAATGTGGACAAGATCGGCGATGCGGTCTACGCGGGCGACGGCAAGTTCTTCGTGATAGAGCGAGATTCTTCCCTAGAACCCACCGCGCAGAAGTTCATTTTTGAGGTGGCTCTGAAGGGCGCAACGAACGTGCTCGGCGAAGACTTTGGCGGTGAAACCCTAGAGCAGCAGACCGCTGACAGCCTCGCAGCCCTAGGTATCAACCCGGTCAACAAGATCAAAGTCACCAACTTACCTTCCCTCGGCTACTTACCTTCCGATAAGCCTGAAGGGTTAGCCTACCTGCCCGATGGTCGTCTGGTGGTGCTGAACGACAACGACTTCGGCTTAGTGCCTGGAGCTGAAGGGGTTGAGCTGGGTGTCATCGACTTCGGCGCTGGCAATCAGCTCGACGCCAGCAACCGCGATGACGGTATCAACATCCGCAACTGGCCTGTGTTTGGCTTGTACCAGCCCGACTCCATTGCCAGCTACGAGGTGAACGGCGTGACCTACTACGTCACCGCCAACGAAGGTGATGCCCGCATCCGTCCCGACGGTGATTTGGAGGACGAAGACGGCAACGTCATCTTAGAAGAAGGCAAAATCTTCAATGAAGAGAGCCGCATCGGCGATGACGACATTGTTCTCGACCCCGAAGCCTTCCCCAATGCGGCAGAACTGAAGCAGGACGAAAACCTGGGTCGCCTCAAGATCACCAATACTCTCGGCGACATTGACGGCGATGGCGACTTTGACCAGCTCTTTAGCTACGGCGGACGCTCTTTCAGCATTTGGGATGAGAACGGCAACCTGGTCTTCGATAGTGGTGATGACATCGCCAACATCACCGCCCAGCTCACCCCCGAACTGTTCAATGCCAACAGCGGTGACCCCGAAGAGTTCGACGAGCGCTCCGATGACAAAGGGGCCGAACCCGAAGGCCTCACCGTTGGCCAGATTGGTGACAAGACCTACGCCTTTGTGAGCCTAGAGCGCGCTGGCGGCGGCGTTCTAATCTACGACATCACTAATCCCGCTGAAGCACAGTTCGTGCAGTACGTCCGCAGCGACGAGGACATTGCCCCAGAAGGCCTCACCTTCATTTCTGATATCGACAGTCCCAACGGTAACAACCTGCTCATCGTCGCGAATGAAGTCAGCAGCACCCTCACCGTTTACTCCGACGGCGATGGGGGCGATGGGGGCGATGGCGGTACTGGCACCACGTCCATCTTCGACATTCAGGGGGCTGGTCACATTTCGCCCTTAGTAGGGGAGACGGTGACCACTGTGGGCATCGTCACCGCTGTCGAGTCCAACGGGCTCTATCTGCAAGATGCTGAGGGTGACGGTGACATCGCCACTTCCGATGCGCTGTTTGTTTTCACAGGGGATGCTCCTAGTGTGGCTGTCGGCGACGAGCTGAACGTGACGGGTACCGTCTCCGAGTTCACCCCTGGTGGTATTGCTACGGGCAACCTGTCCACCACGCAAATCAGTGGCAGCCCCATGATCGCAGGTCTGTCCTCTGGCAACGACCTGCCAGCAGCGGTCATCCTCGGTGCGGAGGGACGCATTCCGCCCAATGTCAGCATCGACGATGACGCCTTCGCCAGCTTTGATCCGGAAACTGACGGGATCGACTTCTTCGAGTCGCTGGAGGCCATGCGCGTCACCGCTCAAGATGCAGTGGCGATCACGGGCACCAACCGCTTTGGCGAAATCTTTGCGGTGGTTGACGGGGGAGACAGCGCCACGGGCATCAGCGATCGCGGCACCCTCAACATCAGCCCCGACGACTTCAACCCTGAGCGGGTGCAGATCGATGCGGACAGCGACATCCTGCCCGACTTCGAGTTCCCCCAAGTGGATACGGGTGCGATGCTGGGCGATGTCACCGGGGTCATCTCCTACGAGTTCGGTAATTTCCAGATCAACCCCACGGAACCGTTCACGCCCATAGCATCTGACCTGATGCCCAAAGTCAGCACAATCGTGAAGGGCGACGACACCCTGACCGTTGCCTCCTACAACGTGCTGAACCTCGACCCCAATGATAGTGACGGCGACACGGACATCGCTGACGGACGATTTACGGCGATCTCCGAGCAAATCGTCAACAACCTGAACGCTCCTGACATCATCGGTCTGCAAGAGATTCAGGATAACAGTGGCTCCGTCGATGACGGCACCGTGGCGGCGGATGAAACCCTGCAATTGCTGGTAGCGGAGATCGCGGCAGCGGGCGGCCCCCAGTACGAGTTCATTGACAATACCTTCATCACGGATGGAGCGAGTGGTGGCCAACCGGGCGGCAACATCCGCACTGCGTTCCTGTACAACCCAGAGCGGGTGGGTCTGGTAGACGGTTCGGTGAAGCCCGTCGGTGACCAGGCGGCCGGGTCTCCCTTCGCCGGAGCGCGTCTGCCTCTAGCGGCGACCTTTGCGTTCAACGGCGAAGTGATCGCCATCGTTAATAACCACTTCTCGTCCAAGGGCGGTAGTGCGCCGATTCTGGGAGTAGAGCAGCCCTTCGAGCAGCGGCAGGAAGATCCCGACGTCAACGGCAGCTTGAATGAGCGCCGAGTTCAGGCTCAGGCGGTGAACACCTTTGCCGATGACATCTTTGCTGAAGATGCCGACGCGAACGTGGTTGTCCTCGGTGACTTGAACGAGTTCGAGTTCATCTCGCCGCTGGAGATCCTAGCGGGCACCGTCGAGAGCACTGACAATGGATTCGGCATCCAGTCCACGGGCACAGCCGCTATGCTCAACAATCTGGTCAACACCGTTGATCCCGATGAGCGCTATAGCTTCATCTTCCAGGGCAATTCCCAGGTACTCGACCATATCCTGGTCAGCGACAGTCTGTTTACAGGAGCCGAGTTCGACTTAGTCTACGTCAACGCTGAGTTCGCCGAGACCGATAACCGCGCCAGCGACCACGAGCCAATTCTGGCCAGCTTCGACTTCAGCGACAATCAGGTGATGCCTGTTAAGGAACTGCTCGACCTGACCGGTTTCGATGGCGAGGTCACCGCCAACCTTATCCTCAGTCGAGAAGCCGCCTTCGACAACCTTCTCCAGTTCTACGAAACGGATGCTGAAGGCGCTGTTGGTGGACTGCTCCCCGGCGAAGCGGGTTACGAAGACGCAGTGCGCCAGAACCTGATTTCGGGGCTGGAACTCTTCGTCGAAAACCTGACGACGACTGACACCGATGTGCTGCTCGGCGGCGGCACGTACTACGCGCCTGCCCTGCTGGTAAACGGCGACCTGCAGAACCTCGTCACCATTGATGACGCATCGCTGGGCATGAGCATGATTCAGCGCGAAGGCAACGTTTGGAGATTTGAAGACCTCACGGACTTCGACTTCAACGATTTCGTGCTGACTCTCAATTCTGCTGAAGCAGCCATCGCAGCCGCATAAGAAACTGAGACAGACCGGGTTCTCACAAGGTAAACGTCAATCGTTTTTGGTGGCTTGCCTAGGAATCCGGTTCCTCTGGTTGCTGCAGTTCAAATCTGGCGAGCAATACAATTTGCTTCCTGAAATCCGTAGGGGCGGCCTTTGCTGCCCCTATCTACGTTTTGCACTGTTTAGCGTCGCTGTACTGTTATGAGCCTATGATTACCTAAGGCAGAGTGATTTCATTCCAGAAAAAGCAGTGCGAAAGTCCCTAGAGTAGAGGGGGTCATCAATAATTGAGTCCTGCCCTAGAATGAGCACGTTAGCTATTGTAGAAGCCTTTCAAGCGTTGCCAGACCCTCGACGCGGGGTCGTGTTGCAAAAACGTGCGGCTCCTTCCTTGGTATTCTGAGATCGCTTGCGTATAGAGCTGGAGAAATTTTGGTCGTTAAGGCTGAAACGCTTTACTATCAATGGTTTTAGCTCTAAGTATTTTTGCTCATTGAAAACTCTGATTTGGGCTTAGCAGTGTCTGAAATGCCTGAAAACTCGTTAGTAGAATCTGAAGAGATGAGCTTATCGACCACAATTTCTCGGCTTCTATGCATAGGCGTTTATCGGCGAGCTGTTCCAGTGCGGCGCGGATATCGGATGGATTCATCGGTCGGATGGCTCCTGATGGGTAGATGTCGGAGTATTGCCTACCAGTCGTTGACGGCGGCAGCAGTCTGATAGGGATCTGGAAAGCTGGGGCGCATGGGGGCGGCGGCGGTGCTCACTTGGCTAGACGTTGATCCATAGGGGCAAATAGTCTGTAACAGAATGGCGTTTGCCACATCTGCGACCGTCAAGCCGTCCCGCTCTGCCCACTCTTTGAGCTTTGGATAGACGCTGCCGTTTACCGTCACCCGGCGTTCTGCGCTATTCGGCATCGACACAAATCCTCCGGGCGAACTCTAGCAAGCCTTGACTCTCTAGCTGCTGGGGATTTGCCGCCTGAGCATAGTCGCTGGGCAGATGAACCATCAGTCCGGGTAACTTTGCGCCCCCGCCGCACACCACCTTGACTGCCGACTTGTCGAGAATGTCACCAGCCTTGGCCCGGACTTCGCTGAGCTGAGAGCTGATCCACTGCGGCAGCAGCTCCTCGTAGATAATGCGGAAATCCTTCTGCCCGTAGCCGCCGACCCGGTAGGTCTGAGCTTCAACACCGAGACGAATAGCGTCGTCTGTTGGGGCAATACCCCCGCTCTCAGCAGCAACGGCAGCGGCGATGCTGCCATACAGTGACATCACGCCGGGTGTAGTTTGCGCAAAGCCTGCAACCTTGCCGTCGGCGTCTAGGCCGACAACAGAGCAATTGCCACCGCCGAAGTCTAGAGCCGCAAAGCTAGGGACGGGCTGCGTACTGCGCTGCATTTTCAGCTCCCGCATCCGGGTCGCTGCGCCCAGACCTTCGGGCAGAAAGGCGATGTGGTTGATCTGAAATTCTTTTCGATGACCATTAACCCACACCGTATGCACCCCTCGCAGCGGCTCTATCAGCGGGCGCATCTGACTGGTCGGCAATGAGACAGCCAGATTAACAGCGGCTCCATTTTCGACAGCATGGGCGATCGCGATCAGGGCATAGCGGGCGTACAGCTCGCCCTTCAGCCCATGCCCCAGCGTCTGAACGCCGTTGTAGGTATCCAGATTTTCGCCCACTGCCAGCTTGCCGCTGAAGATATCGGTGGCGACGGCCTCGCCTAGCAGTAGTGAATCAGTGCCTGAAACCAGGTCTGGGTGGTAGCTAAGGGACTGAGAACGGATTACGTAGTCCTTCTGAGCGGTGGAGAGCTTGATGGCATGGTTGCCGACGGCTAGTCCAACCGCTGCTGTCCGTTCTGAGCCGACAGGGTTAACAGTGGTCTCTGGCTCTGGAATAGTGTTAAGGCTTTGTAGCATAACGATTTCGCCCTCTTTTTTGGGGGTCTGAGCGTGGCTAAATGCTCGGACAGCAGTGGTGCGAGAGAGGATTTCTAATCCCTTGCTGTCCTCTCGCAAAAATGATAGCATCTTTTTAGCCACCAATAAGTGGCTTATAGCAAATTATCAGCCCGGAATAAGGTTTAAATGTTGCTGAAAAGCCCAAGTAGCCCACAAGGGAGTAGTATTGATGCGTAATGAATTGCCTGAGAATT
>JBGTOF010000113.1:0-13666 GCA_041742695.1 Elainellales cyanobacterium
TTCCAGGCTTTGAGTAGGGCTTCTACATTTTTCTCAGTTGCAATGCGCCCCTGATAAACAAAGAGGCGATCGGCATCTAGCTCGGCTTTGATCGCAGACCTCCCGGGGATATACCGATTGACATCGACTCCGTTGGGGATCACCGACAGGCGTGATTCTGGTACACCTAGCCGAATCAACAGGTTTTTTTGCAGATGAGAGAACACGATGACTTGCTGGTAATGCGCTAGAAACGGCGCATACAGCTGATACATCAAGTGCTGGGTTCCCGAGGTAAAATTGCGGCGTTTGCGATCAAACGGGGGGTGAAATGTAGCCACCAGCGGCAGCCCCAGTTCTTCGCAGATCTCGGGCAACATAAAGTCGAGAGGGGAGAGGGTGAGTGAAGCGTGAACCAGGTCGGGTTTGAGGCGCTGCAGCGCCTCGGTTAAAACCTTGGTGGAACGCGGCGATGGAATGGTATAGATTTGCGATTTGTAAAGACAGGGAATCGACACTTCTAGGGGATCTGCAGTCTCAGCAGAAGCGGCGTCTTCGTGCGCAAAGTGCAAAAAGCTTACCTGATAGCCGCGCTCTAGTAGTGAATTAGTAACCTCTCGACTGTAGGTAACATTGCCGCAAAAGGGGGATTTTTTGCCAAGCCAAGCAATATGCATTCAATTTCGTGTTGTGATCTGATAACAATTTCTATGAATATCAGAATTTAATCACTATTTAACCGATTCGGATACTGGGAGGGGATCGCTTCAATCTGTTAAATGCATGAGTAGCCGCTAACTGCTGGGCATTGAGCGGCTAGCAAGACTCCAGGTGAGTAACCCACTGGCGATCGCCACGCCCGCCAACACTAAAAACACTAGCTGTAGCCCAAACAACGTCTCTGCTAGGCCTGCGAGCGCTAGGGGTAGGCTGAGGGCAATATTGATAGCATTGTTTTGTAGTCCAAATACCTTTCCCCGCATGTCGGGTGGGGTTTCTTCTTGAATCGCCGTTTGCATGGGCACCCCGACTAGCGCCGCGCAAGCCCCAAAGCTTACCAATAGCAGCAGTGTGGGAATTAGATAATGCGTCATGACTGACATCCCCCCCAAGGCAAGCCCCATCCCAATTGAGCCATAAACGCTGAGACGGCTGCGAGCGATGCTGTGTCCGTAGTGGCCAATCAAGAATGCCCCCACGGCCATCCCTGCACCCCCTGCCGCTAATAAAAAGCCAAATTGGGATGATTTGAGGGCAGGCATCACCTCGGCTAGGCGCACGGCCAGCACCGCCAGCGCAGCAAAGATCGATGACAGCATAATGAGTTGCAAAATCGCAGCTCGTACAGTGGGTTGCTGCTTTAGATAGCGCAACCCATCGCGAATATTTTCCCAAACGGGTGGCGAGTTTTGATGCGTGCTAGCCTCTCGTCGAGGGGGCCGAATCAGCAACAGCAATAACCCAGCGGCGATATAACTGCCGCCGACTAATAGCTCTTTGCCGATATCTACCCCCGCGATGCCTTGGGCGATCGCCCCATCTGCTAGCATCAGCAGCGGCTCACCTACGGCAAAGCCTACAATTACTGAGGCCATCATGGTGGTGGTATACAGAGAATTGGCTGACAGCAAATGTTGCCGTTCGACCAATAACGGAATGACCGCCTGCTCGGCTGGGGCAAAAAATTGTGTCAAAGTAGACACCAAGAAGGTGACCACCAGCAGTACGATAAATCCAATCGGGATATTGGCAATGGGAGACCAGCCGTGGCTGAGCCAGAGCAGCACGGGTAAAGCTAGCACCAATGCCCCGCGCATAAGATTGGTCGATACCAGCACGGCCTGCTTTGACCAATAATCGACATACACGCCTGCAATCGACCCAAACAGCATCGCTGGAATGGTGGACGCCACCATGATGGATGACACCCAGCCGCTGACTGTTTGCCCTGCAGATTGAAACTGGCTGGTGATGATAATAATCATCAGAACCAGGTACACCTTATCCGCCAGTTGCGAGAAGACTTGCCCAGCCCATAACGTCAGAAAGTTGCGGTTCCGTAAAACAGGCAAAAACCCTTGGGATGAGCGATCGCCCATCTCACCATTCTCTAGATCATGCCAGTGATTGGCGCCATTCCCATGACCGGCCTCAGTCTTGCTAGTCTCGCTGGCCTCAGTCTTGTTGGCCTTGGGTTCGGTAGATATCTGATTTAGGGTCTCTGAGTCCCGATTAGAGGATGGGCGATCGCCCGTTTCTGGTTTCGCTGCGTTTGCTGACGCCGACTCTATGCCCCGGTGCTCGCGCTTTACAGGAGGTGAATCTGAGGTAGCAGCAGGCTTCGGAGAATCACCGTTAGGGATAGGCGTCATATCGTCCGAAGTCGCTGCATGATCCCACTGCTCTAATCGATAGCTGCTGCGAGTAGGATCTTGCCCGTCCTGAGCCGCCGACTCCTTGTGCGACGCATCCTCCCGCGGAGGCTGTTGAGGAGTGCCAACCCCGTCGAGTTGGGTTGGCATCGGCACATGGGAATGGAGGTCGAACCGTTGCATTAGATATTACACAAAGGCGAGTTGAACCGAAATTTCAAAATCATACGTAGGCGAGTTGGTTAACTCAGAGTTTTCTTTAACTTGGAGTTCAGAGTTAGGACTCTGCAAAGCAGGCCTCAATCAGCGCAGCAGACTGAATGGTGCGCTCCAGATGATGTTGTGCGTGGTAACGGAGCACCCGTTCGACGGTTAACCATGTTGCTAGCGATGCCTCATAATTCAGCGACGTGACTGCTTCTTGCTGAGTTTCGGTAGTAGACTCAGCAGGCGAAAATGCCGTGCGATCGATCGCAGATTCTGCAGACTGAATCGACAGCGCCTGCAGCAAGCAAACGTCTTTAGCCGTTAATACCACCATATCAGGAGAATCGGATGTGCGATCGCTCCCACCCCTAGAGAGAGAGGGATTTCCGCTATCCCGCCCTGACGCCGCAGGCACCGTAGCCCCATAATGTGACCGATGAGCACCGTGTCTTGGCCGAATAGCGGAAGCTGGTGGAGCACTGACTGAACCATAGGTCGACTGCGACGCAGCACTCCTTACCGAATGACGCATGGGACGAGAATCCGGCTCGAGACTCACAAGCCCACCCAAGTCTGACCGAAAGGCGATCGCCCAATGCTCATCCGCCAGATCAGGCTCCACCGCTGCTTGAGTAAGGCAGCAGACATGCACCCGAGGGGCCACCCCCGCCAGCGTCAGCAGTTGATAGATACCCTGCACTAAACAGGGGAGCGCCTCATCGGCAGGCTGTTGGTCTAGCCGACTGAGATAATGCAACAAGTGGTGAAACAGCATGGCCTGCGGCTGATCACTCAACGCCTGACACAGCGCCAGTTCTGCCAGATATTGTGCGGCTGTCAATTTACGCAAATCTAGACTCAACCCCGGAAACGACTCTTGGGTTTCGGCCTGAATAATTTTATCAAGCGACTTGCCCTGAACCAGCAAGAGTTGATTTACTACAAACAGGCCGCTGCGGCCCCGCAGGCTAGATTCATACTTGCGCGCCCCGGGAGCTACCGCCCGAATCAGCCCATATTCCAGCGTTAGCACCGTCAGAAGGCGATCGCTCTCGCCCAACGGCATCCCTTTCAGGTTAATTCCAGTGGCCTTATAGGTTCCTGCCATGCTGCTCCCTGCATTGATTTAGTCCTGAGGCTCGTCCACCTCATGACCCTCCTCTTCTTCTAGCATATCGACTGGGCGCATAATCGCAGCCCCATAGGAAGTGCCCAGCCGAGAGGCCCCCGCCAATACCATATCCATCGCCTGTTCCATCGTTCGAATCCCACCCGACGCTTTAATACCGACCCGGTCTTTTGCAGCGGCTTTTAGCAGCGCCACATCTGCCACAGTCACCCCGCCATTCCATCCAGTGCAGGTTTTAACAAAGGACGCACCTGCATCCACACAGATATCCACCACAATCTGTTTTTCGGCCTCGGTCAGCAGCGGCGTTTCCACAATCGCCTTCACCGGGCGACCCTGATCACAAATGGCCGCCAAGTCTCGATGCACATCATCCAACATTCCCTGCTTTAGCCAACCCAAATTAATCACCACATCTAGCTCTGCGGCTCCGCAATCAATCGCCTCTTGCGCTTCATAAAGCTTAACGGCAGAGGTGGTAGCGCCGGTAGGAAAGCCAATCACAGTGGACACCAGCGTATTGCTAGTGCGGAGCAGTTCAACCGCTTGACGCACATGCACTGGAGCCACACACACCGAGGCAAACTTGAAGCGATCCGCTTCGTCGCACCACTGGGCAATGTGTCTAGGCGTCGCCGTCACCACTAACAACGTGTGGTCAATAAAGGGAGCCAGATCAATATCTGCATAAGCCTTAGCCACGGGAACCTCCAGAGAACCAGATAAACCTGAAATGAGCAACCGATTCACTTGTATTACAGCCGATCGGTTGCAATAGTAGAGCCAAAATACCGCCGCATCAAAACCGTCACCCCAAAAACGTAAAAGCCCGCGCATAGCACGGGCCTTACCAAAAGACAGATCTAGAATGTGTCTCTATCCGCAACATGCGGACTACATGCCAGGAAGATTGAGGCCAAGTCCACCTGTCAAATCTTCCATCCGTTCGCGCATCGTGTTTGTGGATTTAACATAGGCATCCTTAGCGGCTGCAAGCACCAGATCCGACAGCACATCCGCACCTTCACCGAGCGCATCGGGAGAAATCTCTACGCGACGAGGCTCTTGGTTGCCGCTGAAAATGACCTTCACTAAACCACCACCTGCAATGCCCTCAATTTCCATTTGCTCCAGTTCTTCCTGAAGCTGCTTGGCACCTTCTTGAACCTGCTGGGCTTTTTTGAAGGCCTCGGTCAGCTCTTTCATTTTGCCCAGACCAAAGCCGCCGAATCCTTTACCTTGCGTCATATCTCGATATCGCTCGTATGAGTTGTGTAGGGTTGGAATATTATGACCAGGGTTAAACCCCTGACTTAGAGCTGAAAGCACACTCTGTATCTGCTTCCAACTTTACCTGTGTTCAAAACTATGGGGTTCCGCGCCCTTAGCAATAGTAGTGTGCCCAGACTGTCACTGGCTACCATGGCTGAATGCACTGCTAAAACCTTAGCACTTTTCCTCAACTTCTAAGATTGAGCCTGTCAACTGCTCAACAATGCGCCCTAATTATGGCTGCTACTAGCTCACCTGAAAGTCGCCCAGAATCTTGACTTCAGGGTGTAAGAGCAGATTCCATTGCTGTTCTACTTGCTCTTGGACATGGTGCATGAGTCGGAAGATGTCGCCTGCGCTAGCGTTGCCGCAGTTCAGAATAAAGTTGGCATGGCGCTGTGCCACTTGGGCTCCGCCAATCTGATACCCCTTTAGACCAGTTTGTTCGATCAGCCAGCCAGCGGTTTTGGGGCTGGGGTTACGAAAGACGCTTCCACAACTCGGGAGGTTGTAGGGTTGGGTCTTTTGACGATGGTCTTTATGATGGCGGGTGATGTTGGCCACGGTGTTGGGGTCAGCACCGGGTTGAAGTTGGAACACGGCTTGGGCAACCAGACGAGTGGGGTCTCCCTGCAACTGCGAGGTGCGATAGGCATACCCCATTTGGTCTGGGCGAATAGTCTCAAGCGTGCCCCGCACGGTGAGGATATGAGCTTCGACCAGGAGGTTGGCCATGCAGGACTGGTGTGCTCCGGCATTCATGACTACGGCACCACCGGCTGTACCGGGAATGCCTACGGCCCACTCTAGGCCTTGCCAACCGCGCTCAGCGGCCTGCCAAGCCAATCGGGGCAGAGGTTCTCCGGCGGCGGCGGTGAGGCGTCCAGTCTCTGCATCAAACTGCGTTGATCGAAAGTGGCGGGTGCAAATGACCAAACCTGGCAGACCGCGATCGCTCACCAATAAGTTTGACCCTGCGCCCAGTAGAGTAATTGGCTCTCCTTGGGTGGTGGCCCAGGTGACGGCGTCTTGCAGCTGGGATAAGGTGCGAGGCATCGTTAACCACTCGGCAGCACCTCCTACTCGGTAAGACGTATAGCTACTGAGCGCCATCTGAGGTTGAATGGTCAACCCTGTCTCGGGCAGAAGAATGGGCGATCGCCCCGCGCCTAACACAGAACCATGGCAGGATCTATCAACTCGGTTCAACGAGTGGATCGTCGGTAGCGAGTCGCGGGTGGGCGAGGGGTCTTTCGAGAGTGTCATAACCGGGAACACCGAAATTTAGTTAAAAACAGAATGGCTAGATACAACCCCTGAAGCCACTGCAAGGATTAAACCATGCTTGGGGTAACCGCAATAGGTTGCCGTGATAACAATGGAGCACTGGCGGCTGCTACCCCATATATCGACCATCGCATCAAACCGTGGACTCAGTCTATCTATCTATTTGCTAAAAGTAGTGCCGATGGATATATGCCAACTGTCTGAATTGATGCTGATGCAATCAGGACTGTCATCGCTCCTGCTCAGGATGCCCGGCTGGGTGAGCAGATGCAACCTTTGGGGCAAACCCCGAACGCTAACCGATGCTGGAGACCGCAACCGGACAATCATCTTCCAGCGTTTGAAAATGAGCCATCAACTCTGGAATCACCCGGTTGAGGCTTCCTGCACCCAAAAACAACACCAAATCTCCTGAAGTTAAGGTGTGTTTGAGATAGTCCAGCACGTCGCTGAGCTCGGGCTGGTAGACCGCATGGGGATGATTGTGGGCGATCGCCTCGGCCAGATGCCCCCCGCTGATAGTGCCGGGATTGGCCTCTCCAGCGCTGTAGATGTCGGTGGTTACCACCAAATCGGCATCCCCAAATGACTCAGCAAACTCATCTAGGAAGGTGAGCGTGCGGCTGTAGCGATGGGGCTGAAATACGGCGACCAAGCGCTGGTGGCAGGAATCAGGCGCATCAATTTTGAGCCGAGCTGCGCCGATGGTGGCCTGCAACTCGCTGGGATGGTGGCCGTAGTCATCCACAAACAAAATGCGATGATATTCGCCCCGGCGCTCAAATCGGCGACGAGCCCCCTCAAATGTGGAAAGAATGTCGGCAATTTGCTCGAAGGCTAGCCCTAGCTGCCGCCCTACGGCGATCGCCGCCAGCGCATTGCTGACATTATGCCGACCCAACAGGGTCAATCGCAGGTGCCCCAGCAGCGTGCCCCGCTCCCAGATGCGGCCAGTGGTGCCATCTACATGATGCACAATTTGATCCGCCCAGTAGTCGGCGTCGGCTTCGGGATGCAGACTGTAGGTAATCTGAGGCGTTAAACGGCTCTGCACCGCATCGCTGTCGATGCAGCCAATCAGCGTATGACAATTAGCGGCAAATGCTTCAAAGGTCTGGATTACCTCTTCAAGGGTGGCGTAGTGATCAGGGTGGTCTAGCTCAATGTTGGTGATGATGCCAATGTGCGACTTGAGCTTAACCAGCGACCCATCCGATTCATCTGCTTCGGCCACTAGGTGGGGTCCCTGCCCTACCCTAGCGTTGCCGCCCCAAGCATTGACCTCGCCGCCGACCACAATAGTGGGATCTAGCCCTGCCTTATACAGCAGGTAACCAATCATGCTGCTGGTCGTTGTTTTGCCGTGCGTGCCTGCCACGGCAATGCCCTGATACTGGTGCATCAGCGCAGCCAGCAAATCTGAGCGGTGAAACACCGAGCAGCCTAAGGCAAGCGCTGCTTGATACTCGGGGTTATTGGGGTTGATAGCAGTGGAGCAGATCACCTGAGGCAGGTGTGCAGGCTCTATCTGTGGAGGGAGAACACTGCCTGTCGTCAAATGCGATGCTGGGTTAGAAGAAACGCTAGGGGCGATCGCCCCATTCCCCGGCTTAGAGTTCCTCGTCTCGGGTGAGCGGTAATACTCTAAATTCTCTGCTTGTTGCCCCAAAAAGATTTGCGCTCCCTGCTGCTGCAGCCGCTTCATCACATCATTGAGATGTAGATCTGACCCTGACACTGGCAAATTTCGCTTGGCCAACACATAGGCCAGCGCAGACATGCCTATGCCACCAATGCCGATGAAATGGAAGGGTTTCCCATTCAAATCAACAGGATTCAACATCCGTATTCCTCTCACACCACACCACACAAATATCACGCGATATCATAACAAGATTTACCTATTCTCGATATATATCTTTAGAAACTTGCCGAATCCTCCCGCTTTCCGAGTGTTTATGTTTATTTCCGTTCAGTTTGCCAGACTGCCCGGAATCTTGAGCAAGATTCTCCCCCTGAACTGGTCTAAGAACATTAGCCTGCAACCTTTCTAGGGCTTAAACATTACCCCTCGGGACGCAGGTTCGACTCATGCAGGTGAGTAGGCCTCATCCTGACAGTGATCGATAAGGAATCTGTAAACTGTCGAGACTGTCGAGTGGTTGGGGCGATCGCCCTAGGAGTCAACATCGGTCATCCAGCTTGGCATAAGGTGCTCTAGGAGCCCAAAACGAGCCCAAGATTAGATACAGTTCATGTCATCGATCTTCCTCACCTCAGGCGTCATTCCTCGGGCAAGGCTCCAGACGTCCTAGCCCTAGCCGAACTAGCGTCGAGAGAATCACGGCCCAGGGTGTTGGCACTCAGTATAGAAAACGCGCCACAATTTGCACGGGTAATTTTGTGAAGCTCGGAAGCACACTGTACCCTGAGCCCTGCTCCACCGGGTCTGACGCGCGGATTGATGGATTGGGTGTAGGGGATCCTGATCCCTGCCCCACCTTAGTAGCGGTCTAGCTAACTTGACCCGTCTCGACTCGTCCAGTGAGTTTTCATCCCTAGGGCCAGCTGTATCGTTCGATCAGCCAAATCGCCAGCAGGTGCACCGGATAGAACCAGTAGAACCAGCGAGCTTTAGCACCGGGTTGGTGATTGGTCAACTCAAAGAACACAGGAGACGCCACTGCTGGAAATTGGCTAGGGCCATACTCATAAAATGACAGCAGGTGTAGCCCAATCCACGCGAGCCACCAGAGGCCATCGCGGCGATAGTAGCGAGTTAAGGCGATCGCCCCAATGCCATAGGCCCCATAGTTAACATTGAGCAGTTGGGCGATCGCTGCACCCACCAACCAGATAGCCCACTGGCTCTGAGGGTAGCGCCGTGCCCCCCGCAGGCACAGTAACCCCAGCAGCAACGTGAACAAAATATTTAACTCTAGCCCGGTCGTGCCAAAGGTCAGGTGATAGATGGGTTGAGAGATCAGCCCAAATAGCAGTAGCCGTAGCGCATAGCGGCCAAACCGTCCCGTGTGAGCCTCGCCCTGCACCAGCAGCCAGGCAAACAGCGGAAAACTAAACCGTCCAATAAACCGCATCGGGGCACTGTTGTCGAACAGCACCAAGCCAGTGTGGTCAATCACCATTAGCACTGCGGCCAACAGCTTGATGTGAAAATTGGTTAGCGGCAGAGTGGTCCTCATGTGAGGATTGTGCCTCCCATGAGCTTTTCATAGCGATAGCGCAGCTCTGCTTGCATGGCATCCCAGCCCGTCAGGGCAGGATTTGCCTGCATCACGGCCTCAGCCGCCTCTCGCGCCAGTTGCAGCACGGCCTGGTCATTGACTAAGCTGGCCAGAGCAAAATCCGGCAGGCCCGACTGGCGCGTACCCAGCACCTCGCCTGGCCCCCGAAACCGCATATCCATTTCTGCAATAAAGAAGCCATCCTGCGACTGCTCTAGCACCTTAAGCCGCTGCAGCGCCGTTTCGGTTTTGCTGCTGCTCATCAGCAGGCAATAGGATTTAGCCCCACCCCGTCCGACCCGCCCCCGCAACTGGTGCAATTGCGACAGACCAAACCGCTCGGCATGTTCAATCATCATCACAGTGGCATTGGGCACATCCACCCCCACTTCTACCACCGTGGTAGACACGAGGATTTGCGTCAGGCCATCCCGAAATTGGGTAATGGCCTCGTCCTTTTCGGCTGAGGTCAAGCGCCCATGCAGCAGCCCCACCTGAAATTCTGGAAAAATCACGTCTTGGAGTCGCTGGTGCTCATCAATGGCAGATTTGAGATCGAGCTTTTCAGACTCTTCGACCAGCGGTAGCACTACATACACCTGCCGCCCCTGCGCAATTTCGCGCCGCATGAGGTCGTAGGCGTGCGATCGCTCTTTGCCCGTCATCATCGTGGTTTGAATCGCCTGCCGCCCCGGTGGCAATTCATCAATCTGGCTCACATCCAGATCGCCATGCATCGTCAGCGCCAGCGTGCGGGGAATGGGCGTCGCCGTCATGGTGAGCACATGGGGATTGTCGCCCTTTTGCTGCAGCCGTGCCCGCTGCTGCACGCCAAATCGATGCTGCTCGTCAATCACCACGAGTCCCAACTGCTGAAACTGCACGGGATCTTCGATCAGCGCATGAGTGCCGACCAGCAGTGGCAGTTCCCCCGTTGCTAATTCGGATAACAGTTGGCGACGCTTAGCGGCTTTGGTAGAGCCGGTCAGTAACTCCACTGGCAAATGCAATTGGTTAAACCACGACACAATTTTGCGGTAGTGCTGTTCTGCCAGCACCTCAGTTGGGGCCATCAACGCGGCTTGGTAGCCCGCCTGAATCGCCGCGAGAATGGCCACCACCGCCACCACGGTTTTGCCTGACCCCACATCGCCCTGCACAAGGCGGTTCATGGGCGACGGGGTCTGCAAATCGGTCAAGATTTCGTTGACGACGCGCTGCTGGGCTTGGGTAAAGGTGAAGGGCAGTTGGCCATGGAATTGGTCGATCAGCTCTCCCGTGGGCGCGAGGACGGCGCTGGTGTGCTGCTGGCGCTGATTCTGTCGCCGCCGCAACAGCCCTAGCTGGAGGTAGAAGAATTCGTCGAATACGAGGCGGCGGCGGGCCGCGGCAAGGGCGGTGGCCTCAGGTGGAAAGTGGATATGGGCGATCGCCTGTTGAATTCCAATCAACTCGTATTTTTCTCGCAGGCCCTCGGGCAGGGGTTCTGGCAGGCGAGTGGCGGCAGGTAGGGCAGCGGCGATCGCCCGCCGCACCACATCTGCGGGAACACCGTCCGTCAAGGGATATACCGGCACCACTCGCCCCACCGTCATGGACTCAATGGAGGCATTGGAGTGGTCAATCACCTCAATTTGGGGATCGTCCAGCGTCATGCCATATTTGCTTTCTTTGACCAGGCCCGACGCGGCCACCACGGCACCGGGGGGATATAGCCGCCGCTGCTGTTCTTGCCAACCGCGATTGCAAAACCGCTGCCCCGCATAAAAGCGGCTCAACCGCAGTTGCCCCGTCGCATCGCGAATCACTAACTCTAGAATGGTCAGCTTGGTGTTGCGCGGGCTGTTGAAGCAGGTGCAGCGCTTGACGGTGCCAATCAGGGTGACGGTTTCTCCGGCCTGCATCTGGCGAATATTCACCTGGCGCGCATAGTCGATGTAGTCTCTCGGGTAGTAGAACAGCAAATCCCGCACAGACGATAGCCCCAACTTGGCGAGGCGATCGCTGTTTTTGGCCCCGACTCCCGCGAGGTAGGTCGTCGTGTGATCTAGCTCAATGCGGCGATCGCCCTGCACCAGGGGCACCGTGCGGGGCGGCTTGCTTGAGGAGGTTGCCCCACCAGCAGCACCGTCAGACCGTGCCGCCTGCAGCCGCTCTTCCACGGCGCGGCGGGTCTGGTGCAGGGTGCGGCGGGTTTCGGCGATGAGGTGCTGCCGCTGGGCAAAGGTCATCTCGTCATACTGCCCATACTGGCCTGCCATTTCTTTCAACCGCTGCTGCTCATCTGGGCGCAAGACCGCGGGCAATTGGCTAAGACTCAGGCTCAAAAACTCGCTAAAGCGATACTGCCGCCCCAGCAGGTCGTTAAATCCTTGCTCAGCCTCAACCGCGAGTGCCTTTTGCAGCCGCACCCAGTCCATGGCCGTTTGGGGATCAGAGGTCGGGTTATTCGTCATACCAGCTAGCGCGCCAGGCCAGCTCAGCCTGGGCGATCGCCCAAGCCTTGCGCTTGCGACGGTAGTCACGACCCAGCTTGGTGAGCTTGCCATTGAGGGTACGGAGGTGCGATCGCCAGCGTCCTAAATCAGCATTGCCAAATTCAATTTCTGACAGCCGCAGCCGCACCACCACAATTTTCAGCACGTTAGATTTTTTGCCCTTACCCGGTTTTGCTTCGAGGGTTAACTGCATCAGATTGGGAGGGCTGGCAATGGGCTCCGCCATCCCCTCTGACTGGGTCGCAATATCCAAAATGGGCTCAATTAGGCGATTGGGCAAAATCTGCACCTGCTGCAACAGATGGTTGGCCGCTTGAGAGAGGGCTTGCATCTCTTCTGCAACGCTGGCCTCTACCCGACTCTGCCAGGCCGTCAGTTGATCCAGACAGGTGGGCTGCTCTGGTTCTACTGCCTCCATCAGCTGAGACACCATTTCAAACGCGACCGCTGCCGCAGAGGCTTCTACCGTGGGCGGTATGCCTCTACGCACGTCAGGATCTTCAGCCGCCAAAAAGTCAGATGCGTCTAGGCTTAGTTCTAACCGAAATTCTTCGTCTTGAGTCGCTTCCATTTCAGATTGGGGGGCGACCGTAAAGGACTCCACTAGGGGCGATCGCCCCTCTGAAGTAGCAGAGGCTAGCGTCTCTGATGCGGATGGGGTCGAGGCCATCTCAGACGCTGATCTAGCGTCTGGGGGGTGCTCATCGCCATCTGCGCCGATTTCTGCGCCCGTGTCTGCATCGATTTCTGCAGACACGGGCTTATCTTCGGCGAATGGAAGCGGCTGCAAACAGGCCAGCAAGGCTTCTTGGCTGCGGGTTACTAACGCGCGCACCTGCTGCTGCAAGTCTTGCCGCTGGGCCAGCGTCAGCGCCAAAAACTGATCGGGATAGTCCTGCGTGCAGATATGGAATACCGCTGAAATGAGCTGACGGCTAAGGGCATAGCCCAAATCGGTTAAGTAGCCTCGATAATGCTGCTCAAACTCTTGGGCGATCGCCTCAATGGCCTGCTCTAATCTGGCAATATCTTGCTCAATTTGCTCAACAGTTCCAGCCATAGGTTCTGATCACGCTAAACCCTAAAGGTATGCAAGACGCTAGCAGCATTCCACACCGTTGAAATGGCCTGACTGGACGAGCGATCGCCCTAGGCCCTAAACGCACCATCAACCCTGCAACTAACAACCATGCAATAAAGGCAGACCAACGCATCGGTTGATCTGCCCCTACCTTAGCCGATGCAGCCCGCATCACGGCCTATGCAGCCGCTAGGACGCTTTGCCCGTCTGGGCTGCTACCTCAGCTGCAAAGTCAGCCTCTTCCTTCTCGATGCCTTCGCCCATGACAAAGCGTACAAAGCGCCGTATCCGAATGTTTTCACCCAGTTGAGCGATGGTTTGCTTCAGCAATTCTTCAACGCTGATGCTTTGGTCACGAATAAACGGTTGATCGAGCAACGACAGCTCTTTAAGTCGCTTATCAATTCGTCCGGCTACAATCTTCTCACGCACGGCGGCAGGCTTGCTGCCGAGGTCGTCTTTGCCAGACTCAACGGTTTTCTCGCGCTCTACCACATCTGACGGAATGGCATCAACGCTGACATATTCCACATTGGGGCATGCCGCAATTTGCATTGCCATATCGCGCACGAGTGCCTGAAAGGCCTCGTTTCTGG
>JBGTOF010000134.1:0-4373 GCA_041742695.1 Elainellales cyanobacterium
GTTGAAGAAATCAAGCTCAATCAAGGAACTCCCGTTGCTGCATAGGGACGAATAGCCCCCGCGAGGCACCGCACCGCGACTGCCGCCGCCCCGGCTATTCTCCCTATTTCTTCTACCCCTTACTCCTAAACCCCATGCAAGCTATCACCATGACTCAGACCGAGGTAAAAACCTCCCAGCCGACCACTCAGCACAGTTTTTTGGAGATTCGCGATGTTTCCAAAACCTTTGTCACCTCCAAGGGTGAGTTTCCCATTCTGGAGAACATTAACCTCACTGTGAACGAGGGCGATTTCATCTGCCTAATTGGGCATTCGGGCTGTGGCAAATCGACCCTGCTCAACATGGTGGCGGGCTTTCTCAGCCCCACTGAAGGCGAGGTGCTGCTCGAGTCTCAGCGCATTGCTGAACCCGGCCCCGACCGCATGATGGTGTTCCAAAACTACGCGCTGCTGCCGTGGAAGAGTGCCTTCGACAATGTGTATTTGGCCGTGGATGCGGTTTCTCCTAAAAAGCCCAAGGCTGAGAAATTGCAGATTGTCCACGATGCCCTAGCGATGGTGGGTCTGACCGAAGCCGCCAGCAAGCGTCCAGCGCAGCTCTCAGGCGGGATGAAACAGCGGGTGGCGATCGCCCGTGCCCTCTCCATCTGCCCTAAGGTGTTGATCCTTGACGAACCCTTTGGAGCCCTCGACGCCATCACCAAAGAAGAACTGCAAGAGGAGCTGCTCAAAATCTGGACTGACAATCAGGTGACGGTGCTCATGATCACCCACGACATCGATGAGGCGCTGTTCTTAGCCGATCGCTTGGTGATGATGACCAACGGCCCCTCTGCGACGATCGGCGAAGTGTTGGAGATTCCCTTTTCCCGCCCGCGCGATCGCGCCCGACTCATGGAAGATCCCAAATTCTACGAGCTGCGTAACTACGTGCTAGATTTCCTCTTCCATCGCTTTGCTCACGACGACGACTAGACGACAGGGGTGCGGAATCCCAGCATGACTCTGGGAATGGGCGAGCGGCTGTTTGTCTATCCCTAGAGACGGCTACTAAGTACACATAAGTCCTCAAAGTAGATTTTCCTGGGGATCTCAACGGATTTGCCATAGTCAGGGCAATTTGTGAGAACTTAGGAGATTTCTAGAAAAGAAGATCCTTGCTTTATCCAGCGACTGTAGCCACCGTAGGGTGGGCACTGCCCACCATTAGGGAGAAAGTTTCCCAGAAGCCACCTTAGTAGCCAGAGTCGGCGAAGGCTAGATTTATTTCCCATCTCGCCATTTCAACTAAACAATCTCAACTAAACAACTTAAGACTGAGAACCTAGCTGATTCGAATCTTCATCCGTTTGCCGTTTTCCCATCCCAGCTCAGCCATCGCATCTTAGCCCGACGTACTAAATTTCCTATGACCGTGGACTGTATTAAAACCGTGTGCCCCTATTGCGGTGTGGGGTGTGGCCTAGAGGCCATGCCGACAGCGCAGCGTGATGGCACCCCCGGCTGGAAGATTCGGGGCGATCGCGCCCATCCGTCTAGCCAAGGGATGGTGTGCGTTAAGGGGGCAACGGTGTTAGATGCCATCCACCAAAATCGGCTGCTGCAACCCCTCTATCGAGAGACGCTAAAGCAACCCTTTCGCCCCATCAGTTGGGATGAGGCACTGGATCGGGTGGCGACGTGCATTCAAGCGGCCCAGCATACGTTTGGCAAGGATGCGATCGCCGTCTACGGCTCTGGGCAATTTCAGACTGAAGACTATTACGTAGCCCAGAAGCTGGTGAAGGGCTGCCTGGGCACTAACAACTTTGACGCCAATTCGCGGCTGTGTATGTCGTCTGCCGTGTCGGGTTATATCCAGAGCCTGGGGGCCGATGGCCCGCCCTGTTGCTACGACGATTTAGAACTGACCGACTGCGCCTTTTTGATTGGCACCAACACTGCTGAGTGCCATCCCATCATTTTCAACCGCCTGCGCAAGCACCACAAGGCCAATCCCCACGTCAAGATGATTGTGGCCGATCCCCGGTTTACCCCTACGGCGGGGGCTGCTGACCTGCACTTGGCGCTTCGCCCGGGTACGGATATTGATTTGCTCAACGGCATTGGCCACCTGCTGCTGCAGTGGGGTGTGGTCGATGATGCGTTCATTCAGCAGCACACTCACGGCTTTGAAGACTATCGGGGCATTTTGCAGCACTATCCCCCCGATGTGGTGGCGCAGCGCTGCGGCATTGAGGTGGCAGATCTAGAAACTGCGGCCCGCTATTGGGCTGAATCGCGTGCCACACTGTCGCTCTGGTCGATGGGGGTGAATCAGTCGAGCGAGGGCACGGCCAAGGTGCGATCGCTCATTAACCTGCACCTGATGACGGGGATGATTGGCAAGCCGGGGGCAGGGCCGTTTTCGCTCACAGGGCAACCCAATGCAATGGGTGGGCGCGAGGCCGGAGGTTTGGCGCATCTGCTTCCTGGCTATCGCTCTGTCAAAAATACCGAGCATCGCCAAGCTGTCGAAGCCTTCTGGAACTTGCCCCCTGGGCAGATCTCGCCCCACATGGGTCGCACCATTTGGGACACGATTGAGGGGTTGGAAACAGGCGATATTCAGTTTTTGTGGATTGCTGCAACCAATCCGGTCGTTAGCCTGCCGGATCTAGAGCGGGTAAAAGCAGCCTTGGGGCGATCGCCCTTCACGGTGTATCAAGATGCCTACTACCCCACTGAAACCAGCTCCTACGCTCACTTGCTGCTGCCTGCCGCCCAGTGGAGCGAAAAAACGGGCTGTATGACCAATAGCGAGCGGGTGGTTACTCTAAGTCAGGGGTTTCAAGAACCGCTGGGTGAGGCCCGCCCCGATTGGGAAATTTTTGCTGACGTGGGTCGTCGCTTAGGCTTTACTGAGCACTTCTCGTTCCGCACTAGTGCTGACGTGTTTGCCGAATTTGTGCAGCTTACGCGCGATCGCCCCTGCGCCATGACCCACATCACCCATGAGCGCTTGAAGACAGACGGCCCCCAGCAGTGGCCCGCACCCGCAACCCGCTCCGACCCCGAAGCCCCCACGTCCACTCGACTCTATACCGATCGTCGCTTTGCCACCGCCGATGGCCGAGCACACTTTGGGGCGCTGCACGCACGGGGGTTAGCAGAACCGCCCGATCCCGACTTTCCATTTATTTTCACTAACGGCAGGCTATACGGCCACTGGCATACCCAAACCCGCACTGGCCACATCGAAAAAATTCGCCAGATGCATCCCGAGCCATTTCTAGAGATTCACCCGCGTGATGCTGCCGCCTTGGGCATTGAAGGGGGAGATGTGGTGGAGGTGCGATCGCGCCGAGGCTCTGCCCAGTTTCCAGTCAAAGTGACTCGGGGCATTGCCCCTGGCACCGTATTTGCGCCAATGCACTGGGGCTTTCTCTGGGCTGACAATGCCGAGGTCAATGCCCTCACCCATCCTGTTGACTGCCCTGATTCTCGTCAGCCTGAGCTTAAAGCTTGCGCAGTGCAGTTGCTCAAAGTGTCGGCTGCACTGACCGCTGGTATGACGCCTGCTCTATACACACCCGTCACGTCGCAATAGCCGGTTTGAGATAAGCTCAACTCTGCTCGCCGGTTCCCATGCCCCTGCGAGTCTCTGAGCGCGTGAGGAATCATGGGGCACCGCGCATCGCATAGCGCTGACTGCCTCAATCAACCTATTAGATTAGTTGCCATCCTTCAAAGCTTGAGCCGAGCCTTCAGTTCTACTAGTCCCATGAGGCATTGTCGGGATGATGCGGATTGCCCTCAACATTGCGGGATTGAGGGTTGCGTCCGTAGATTCTGGTGAGGTGATAAAGGCGATCGCTCAAGTCTCCATTCAGCTGCCCTGGCTTTAAACGCCAGCCCCAGTTGCCTTCGGGCTTGCCCGGAAAATTCATGCGGCAGTCGCCGCCGAGCCCCAGCACATCCTGCAGCGGGGCGATCGCCTGGTTTGCCACCGAACTCATTGCCAGACGAATTAGATCCCAATGAACGGTGTCTGGCGACCACAGACCGAGATACTGCGCTAGGTTTTGCCGCTCATGCTCAGGCAGTTGGTCATACCAGCCCAGCGTCGTATCGTTGTCGTGGGTTCCGGTATACACCACAAAGTTGCGCTCAAAGTTGAACGGCAAAAACGGATTATCTAGGTCGCCGCCAAAGGCAAATTGCAGGATCTTCATCCCCGGAAACTGAAATCGATCCCGCAGGGCTTCTACATCGGGCGTAATCACGCCCAGATCTTCAGCGAGGATGGGCAACCGACCCAGAGTTTGTTCCAGCTTCTCAAAAAACGCCACACCCGGCGCTTCTAGCCACTCGCCATTCATAGCAGTTTCT
>JBGTOF010000138.1:0-13128 GCA_041742695.1 Elainellales cyanobacterium
ATCAAAGGCTTGAGCTTATCCGGAACTCAAATTGATTTAGTGGTGAACTCGCATCAGGGCGATCGCCCCTGCTCACAACACAGTCTGATGCGCAAGGTGCTGAGTTAACGCTGCCTCCAGGGTTCCAGAAATTATTGGTTCCCATAGAATTAAAGAATGTCGATTCTCAATTGTGTCGTTTTATTCTCAATAAGCTAGGGGGCGATCGCCGTAAAGCTTACTGTCTAGTCGTTGATATCCAGTGTGCCAGTGGAAAGTAGGGAGAGAGAAACGTGAAGCTTAGAAAGACTTTCGCTCTCGATTCCATATCGTGACCGAACAGCGGTACACTTAATGATTGGATGCACTTTTGAGAAATCAAGATTTTATTTGACACCGTAGCCTAAATTTTATGGATAGTGCTGCGCAACGCTATTGGGTGCGAAAGCCTTGGTGTGTGGTTCTTAGAGCTACTACCACCGTACTTAGTTGACACGCACGGAATTCTATAAAACAGGCAACAAAGGACACTTGATGACTATGGGTTGGTCACCGTATTAACCCATCAGGTAGATTGTTCAAATGGAATCAGTGACGGATACTTGAGTGTTATCAACCATCAAAAAGGTTAAACGTATCTTTATGTCAATTGCTGTTGGAATGATTGAAACCCTCGGTTTTCCGGCGGTTGTCGAAGCGGCGGATGCTATGGTGAAAGCGGCTCAGGTTACCTTAGTCGGCTACGAAAAAATCGGCAGTGGTCGAGTCACCGTCATCGTCCGGGGCAATGTTTCCGAAGTTCAGGCCTCGATGGCCGCAGGCATTGAGTCGGTCAAGCGGGTTAATGGCGGCTCTGTGCTGTCAACTCACATCATTGCGCGCCCCAATGAGAACTTGGAATATGTGCTGCCCATTCGCTACACCGAAGCAGTTGAGCAGTTTAGATCTGCAATGTAAAACTCCATTTCAAGAAACAGAGTCTTTAGGCTTTGTGTCAACAGCCTCAAAAAATAAGCAAGTTTTTGAGCCAATAGAACAATAGAGTTTGTTGCACTATTGTTGTCATACCTAGTAAGTGCTGCCCGCACCAACATAGTGTTGGTGCGGGCAGCACAAAGTTTTTGGTGGAGTTTAAGTTAATATGCCGCCGCACAACTTCACCGTTATACGGCGGTTATAACAGTTTGTGAAGGGCAAATGCGAAGTAACAATTACGCTGGACTTCAAAAATGGGACTACCCCAGAGAACTAACCCATCCGCTTTAAAGTTTGAGTAATCTTCATTGCATTTGTGATATCCCCCCGACCCCGGTATAACGCTTCTGCTCGCCGGTAGGCACTCACTACCTCATCTCTCGATACATTTTTCTGCAATGCTAACAGCAGTGCAAATTGCTCCCATACATCGGGATCTTCAGGCAAATATCGGGTTTTCTGTCGCCACACTTCAAGCTCTGCCTGTTTTGCTTGCTCACCAGAAAATATCGTCTTCGTGACTTTCCCGAATGTTCTCACAGTATCCTTCGCCTTCAATATTGCCTGTGTCTTTTCCTGCTGAAGTTCTACCTCCGTTGGAATCCGAAAATCCCTCAGCCACTCATCAATCTCATGAGTAGATAAGCCTAAGGTTTTTCTGACGAGGTATAAAAGCTCTTTGTGATGTTTTAATGCTGTTAAATTCGCAACGGTTTTGTATTCTTCCGAAGAGAAGCTGCTCAAGGTGATGATCTCTTGTTGGGTGAATCCTAGAATTTTGCGCTTCTCTAGAAGAAGACAGATCGCGATCGAAACCCCATCACTTTCGTATTCTTGAAACTTAGTATCTCGAATCTGTTCAAAGGCAATCTTTCTCACAGACTTCCGCCCAAGGAGATTCACTGTATGAATTGCAAAATGCTTCTGAATGCAATCGAAGATAAACGTCGTGTAGCCACTTTCCCGAACCGCTTTTCCTGTTAAAAGAGCGATCGTTGCTAAGCACGCTGCCCAAAGCAAAAAAATAAAAACCTTGGTAATCCAGTGATTAAGAAATACTGGCGTAGTCAAGCTTAACGTCATCAAAATGAAAACCATGACAAGGAAGGTTGGTAAAATGGTCAGCGGCAGAAGAAAAACCTCAAACCCTACCAAACCCAACCAAGCTGCTCGCATTGCTTGACGACGGGAACAGCGCGGTTGAAGAACTAACTCAGTTGAGCTTGTCCCCACACTGTAATATATAGAAGCATTTTGATCCGACGGAATATTCTCAACAGTCATCGCAAAATTATGTGAAAAACTGAAACGAGCTATCTGTCCCTATTTATCCCAAAGCCAGAGCAAAGTTGGCAACAGAGAAGAAAACCGTATACAGCGGTTTTCTATTTGATGAGGTACATCCTGATCCCCAAAAGCCTTGTTTCATAAGCGTTCCAGGTATCTCAATACACCTCATGCCAGTGAGAACCGCTATAACAAAGCCCGTGCACAACGACCGCCAAAAGTTAATCAGTTATGATGCAAAAGTTGTCTGCGGCAGGTGATGGGCAACGTTAGGCGGTTTTCCCAAGCTCTCAATCAACCCCCCTAGAACTGGGATTTGGAAAGCCTAGTTGCTATTGGAAACGACGCAGAATAGTTTTTTTATCAAGCAATTTAGTCTTTTTGGTGTTTATGCATCAGGTGTTCGGGTTGATTTAGCGGTGAACTCGTATCAGGGCGATCGCCCCTGCCCACGACACAGTCTGATGCGCGAGGCGCTGAGTTAACGCAGCCTGCACCTGTGCCAACTGCGACTCCGTTAGAGCGGGTGCTAAATAATCGGCATAGCTGGGACGAGCCGCGTGATCGTCTTTCTGAGAATCGGCCACCCGCGTAAACCAACGCTGAATCAACCCTGGGGAAATTAGCAAATCTGTCGTGGTGTGGATCATTGTAATCTGTGCGGATACCCCGGCGGTTTTCATACAGCGTTGCCAAGCGCTTTCATCCCACGTCATCACATGGGTCTCGTCCGAGTTCTCAGATGCGTCATAGATTGCATCTTCGGCCTGTTGAAGCGTTTGATAGAGCGTTGGTTCCAACTGTGTTGCATCTAAAAAGGCATACAGGCGCTGGCTATAGCGGGGAATAGTCTCTGCGAGCAGCAGCACACCATCCGGTTGCAGCAGGTGTAATATCTGAGTCAAACGCGCGGGGCGATCGCCCGCTGTGGGGCTATGGGTTGAAAAGTAATTACGTCCCACAATCCGGTCGAAAGCGATCGGCGTATCTCCCATTGCTGTCGGGGTTGCGGAGGTGGAGGCCCGTAGCCCCGACTCCATCTCAACTGCCGCACCATAGACCACAACAGGTCGCGATAATTCTGGCAACAGCATTGCTTGCTCCTCCAATGCCTGTTGGTCAGCGGCCTGATGCACCCAGGCATACACGGCCCCTTCAGGCACCCGACGCACCGCCTCCCAAGTGAGCAGCCCGCTGCCCGCATTAAGGTCGAGCACCACATGATGCCGCTGGGGAGGCGCTAAGTCAAACAGGCGATCGCGCAAATCTGCCAGGCGATCGCCCGCTTGCCCCAGCGCCCGTTGCAGCCAGCGCTCGATTGCCGTATCCGTCGGGCTAAAGGTCAGCCCTTCTGGCAGTGCCACGCCCACGCCCTCGACCAGCGCCGCCAGTTGCGCCTCGCGCCGCCGCGCCACCTGCAGCTGAATCTGCGCCTCATAGCCCTGCGCCGAGGGTTGATAAAATATCTGTCCCTGCAAACTGCTCGGCAAATACTGCTGCTCAACCCAGTGCTCCCGATAGGAGTGGGGATACAGATACCCCTGACCATGCCCAAAACTGTGCTTATCGCGGGTTGCATCCCGCAGGTGCAGCGGCACATCGGCTTCGCGCTCCTGCTGCACCGCCGCCAGCGCATCAAAAAAGCCCATCGTGCTGTTAGATTTGGGACACGTGGCGAGATACAACGCCGCCTGCGCCAAGGGATAGCGCCCCTCGGGCATGCCCACTCGGTCAAAGGCCGCCGCGCAGCCCGTCACCACCACCACCGCATTCGGGTCTGCCAACCCCACATCCTCACTGGCCAAAATCACCATCCGCCGAAAGATGAAACGCGGATCTTCTCCGGCATAGACCATGCGCGCTAGCCAGTAGAGCACCGCATCAGGATCAGAACCCCGCACGCTTTTAATAAAGGCACTGATGGTGTCAAAGTGGGCATCTCCTTCCTTGTCGTAGAGCACCGCCCGTTGCTGAATCGATTCTTCTGCGACCGCCAACGGGATAATCAAATGGTCTTGCTCATTGGGTTGGGTGGTCTCCACTGCCAGCTCTAGCGCATTCAGCAACGCTCGCGCATCTCCATTCGCGACGTTCACCAAATGATTCCGCGCTGCATCTTCAATCTGTATCTTGAGCGATCCATAGCCGCGATCGCCATCCATCAACGCCTGGTTCAACACATGATTCAGATCCGATTCCGTTAGCGGTTTCAGCTGGAATACGCGCGACCGACTCACCAACGCCTTATTCACTTCAAAATAGGGGTTCTCGGTGGTGGCCCCAATTAGAATCACTGTGCCATTCTCAACCCAGGGCAACAGGGCATCCTGTTGCGACTTATTAAAGCGATGCACCTCATCCACAAACAAGATTGTGCGGCGATCATACATGCCGCGCTGCTCTTGCGCAGTGGCGATCGCCTCTCGAATATCCTTAACCCCTGCCAGCACCGCATTGATCGAAATAAAGTGGGCGCGCGTCGTATTGGCAATCACCATTGCCAGGGTGGTTTTTCCTGTGCCGGGTGGGCCGTAAAAAATCAGGGACGAGAGCTGATCGGCCTGAATGGCGCGACGTAGCAGCCGCCCCGGCCCCAGGATGTGGTCTTGCCCGATGTAATCCGCTAGGGTGCGCGGGCGCATCCGTGCCGCAAGGGGAGCGTCGCGGTCGGTGGCCTGCTGGCAGTGCTGTTCAAACAAGTCCATCGAGTTACCTAGCGTGCTCTAAAGTTCAAAGCCCATGCGGCGCAGTTCACGGCGCAACCCCTCTGCCACCTCAGGACGCTCGGGCATGTGCAGGGCGATCGCCCGCTTAAAGGCGAATTGTGCGTCTTGCGTGCGCCCCAGTTTGAGCAGCGCTACTCCCAAATTTTGGTGGGCATCGGCATAGTCTGGCTGGAGCTGAATCGCCCGCTGATACTGAGCGATCGCCTCGGGCAGACGGTTGAGGGCGCGCAGCGTGGTGCCCAAGTTGAAAAAGCCCAGGGCAAAATCAGGGGCGATCGCCACACAAGCTTCAAAGGCGATCGCAGCCTCGGCCAGCTCGCCAGATTCCTTAAGCAAGCGCCCCAAGTTGTTATACGCGCCCAATTTCAACGGCGGCAAAATCGGCTGCTGCGTGGCCACGCGATAGTGCGACAGTGCCAACTCGGGCTGCTGCAACCGGCTGTAGGCAATGCCCAAGTGATAATGCAGTTCATACTTAATGGCAGCAGTTTGGGCATCGGCAGACGACAGCACCGCCAATCCGTGCTTCAGCACGCGTATCCCCGCCTGCACCTCCTCGAACTGCACATACAGCGCCCCCAGCTTGCTGCATTCATAGGGGTCATCGGGGTGCTCGCGCAGATAAGACTCCATCGAGGCTCGCGCCATCTGGGCCTTTTGCCGTTGCTGAATCACATCAGGCCGATAGCCCTCGTGCAGAATGGCGATGTCGGGCAATTCCACAATCTGCCAGCGGGGCTCGTGTTGCACCAGCGCCAGCACGCTCTCATCGATCTGGGCATGGTAAGGGTGGGTGAACTGGAGCGCAGGATGGTTGCGAAACAACCGCGACACTAGGGAATAGGGAGATTGCGTGGCCCCCACTTCATGACGCACCAGATTCACCACGAGCGTGTTCTCAGACAGGATCGCCTGGTTCAACTGAGGAATCGCAGCAGCATTCAGTCGTTCGTCTGCGTCAAGCACCAAGATCCAGTCCCCAGTTGCGTGGCTAATGGATTCGTTTCGGGCTGCTGCAAAGTCATCATTCCAGTTATAGGAGTATACCGTTGCGTTATGGGATTGGGCGATCGCCCGAGTTTCATCCGTTGATCCAGTATCTACCACAATCCATTCATCCACCCATGAGCGCGCACTATCGAAACAGGCGGCCAGCTGATGCGCTTCGTTTTTAACAATCATGCAGAGACTAATGGACATGGGAGTTATAGAAAGATTATGTGGATAGAAAAATAATGGTTTATCGGACGCTACTACACTCAGAAGTTTATACGTTTTAGAAAGAGATTTAGTAAAGACTAACTACTCAATTTACACCTTACCTCCGAATGATCTGAGAACTGGTATAGAGAGCCATAATGGAATGCGTGAATTCACTGATTATCCCTGAATTTGATTCGCGCGAGCATACCCGACAGCATGGAACTAGTGCGAGTGTAGCCAATGCAATTCTGCGATAAAGTGTGGCGTAGCGCGGTGACGACGCTCTATAGCAGCTCGAAGTTCCACCATATTTTAGTACATGCGTTCTGCTAGAATCGGAGCGCTGTAAAAATTCTGGTTCACGGCTGATTCAGTCCTGATTATAAAAATCACCCGATGGAAGGTAGAGGGTCGTTCGATCGGGGGAACACTGACGATTATGAGCCAGTCAACGAACTCACTTCAACAGGCGCAGGTTTGGCGTTTCATTATGGGCAAGGTTAAATCAAGTGTGCGGACGGCGCCGCGGCGGCGGATAACTGGACTGGTGGTGTTGAAAGCACTGGTGTTTGCGGGGCTGTGTTACACCGTGCCCCAAGCAATCGCCTCGTCTTTCCTCCCCAGTTCCACCTCCTCCACCCAATCGGCTCAGGCAAGCCTCGCACAATTCCAGCCGCTTGAGTTGGCACAGGCCATTCCCCAGTCTCAGCTTGTGGTGCAGCTCGCACCCCGCGATGCCGGGCAGGTAGAGGTGCGATCGCAGCCCTCAATTCAGGAGCGGGTTCTCTTCACAGGAAATGCGGGCGATCGTGGGCAAGTGCTCGATCAACGGGCGGGCAACGATGGCTATACCTGGTACTACCTGCGGTTTGAAGACCGGCGGGGGGGCTGGGTGCGGAGTGACGCCTTGCAATCTCAGACCACGCTTGCCGCTGCACCGCAGCCGACTCCGGCTCAGCCCACGACAACACCCTCTCCTCAGGGTGGCATTCCTCGATTTAATCGACCAAGCCGATCCGCTGCGCCCGTTGCACCCGCGCCTGAACTAGATTTTTCTGTAGACCCTGCTCCTGTGCCCGCGCCTCAGCCCGAAGCAGCATCGAATCCCATTTCAGGCTTGCTGTCTCGACTGCTCCCACCCCGTGAACCCGCTCAAACTTTGAACCAAGACCAAGTAGTGCGCTACTTTCAGGAGGTGGCCTTGGGGAGTGAGTTTGGCAGCGCCAATGCCAGAGTTCGCCGATGGAATCAAGATCTCCGCATCGCAGTTTATGGCAACCCCACGGATCAAGATCTTCAAACCTTGACCGATGTGGTGAATGAGTTAAACGAGTTGATTGGTCACTCAGTGCGGCTCAGCTTCACCAACGCCAATCCCAATACCACCATCACCTTTGCACCCGAGTCTCAGTTTCGCAGCCTAGACCGAAACTACCGTCCCCGCAATTTGGGTTTTTTCTGGACAACTTGGGACAGCAGCAACCACATCAATAGCGCCCGGATTTTGGTAAGTACGACGGGGGTATCCCAGCAACAGCGATCGCACCTTATCCGCGAAGAGTTAACTCAGGTGCTGGGGCTCATGCAAGATTCTCAGGCCTATCCCCACAGCATCTTCTATCAGGGTTGGACAGAGACAACCCAGTATGCGCCTATTGACCGCGCCATCATTCAACTGCTCTATAGCTCTGCGGTAGCTCCAGGGATGAACCGGGCTCAAGCAGAAGCGGCTCTGCGCCAGGCAGATGTGTTGGCTCTTATCTCCCGGTAGCCTAAGTGGTTGATGAGCAGAGTGCAAAAGCCTAACGTCTTCTGCCCGTATCACAGGCGAAAGACAGTAGGTTTTTGTCGAACGGTCGTCAGGTTGGGGCAAGGTGGCTTGGCGGGCGATCGCCCCGCTGTTCTTGGCTCAGCCAACGCCGCCTGCTATTCACGCTGAATCAAGATGACGTTTTCGGTGACTTGCTCGAAGGTGTCGTCATGGCTGATCACGAAGATTTGCTGAAAGGTTTTGATGTTGGCGATCGCCTCTGCCAAACTTTGACGTCGCGGCCGATCCATATTGGTCGTGGGCTCATCAAAAAAGGCCACATCGATATCTGCTAGGGTTCGCAGCAGTGCCAGCCTCACCGCCAAAGCCGAGCACATCTGCTCCCCACCCGATAGGTTAATGAAGCGCCGTTTGTGCGCGCCTTCACTGACGATAATTTCGTAGTCGCGGCTCCACTCGAGCGCTACGTTGGGGCGGTTCATTAGTTCGCGAAACAGGCGATCTGCCTCTTTAGAAATCGTTGTGAGGTAGCGCTCGGTAATACGCGGCCCGGCTTCTTTGTAAGCTTTACGCGCAAAGGAAATAAACCGCTTCACCCGATCTCGCTGTTTGAGCGACTCCTGAGCGCGATCGCACTTTTCAGCAATGGCTTGGAGTGCTTGCACCCGCTGCTCGAGTTCTGCCAAGAGCTTACGCTGCTGGGGCAGGGCACCTGTCAGGCGATCGCACTGGCTGCGCACTTCCCCATACTGCGTTTCAATCTGCTGCCCCTGTTGGGGATCATAGGTGGCGGCGATCGCCTGATAGCGCTGTTCAAGCGTGGCAGAGTCGGCGTCCAGCTGCTGCTGCTGGGCGATCGCCCGCTGCAGTTCCTCTACCAAAGCAGAATGCTGCTGCGCCGCCTGTTGCTGCTGCAGCACCGCTAGATAACCGGGTTGATAGAGGGCCTGCTGCTGCTGCTGTTGGTCAATCTCGTGCTCTAGCGTGTCAAACGCGGCCAGTTGGGCGGCTAGGGTCGCCAGGGCTTGTTCGGCTTGAGTCACCGCCTGCTGGGCCTGTTGCTGCTGCGCTTGAAGCGTGGACCCCTGCTGCACCTGCTGTTCGAGCACTTGGGCGCGCCCTCGGGGATTATCAAGGCGGGCGATCGCCCCCTGCACCTCTGCCAGTGCAGCCTGCGCCTGCGGTTCCTGCTCTAGCTCCAACCGCAGGGCGTCAAGGCGTGCCTCAAGCTGCTGCTGCTCGTGGGCTAGGGTCTGGTACTGCCCCTCTACCTCTTCCAGCCGCTGATAATCGGCCTGTTGGCGGTAAGCGTCGCGCAACTGCTGCTGGGTCGTTTTGAGCTGGGCCTGGAGTTCCGCTTCGGCGGTTTGCTCCGCTAAGTCATCGAGAATGTAGGCCAGCGCATCCAATACATCGTCAGTCAGCGCCTGCCCCTCGGTCAGTGCGGTTTCGATGGCGGCGATCGCTTCTACCGTCAGCGGCGGAGCGCTTTGCTGGAGGGACTGCAGGCGATCGCGCACGTCCTGCACTTGGATGTCATGGCGATCGCGCAGTTCTGTCGATTGCTGCACCAATAGTCGCAGCTCGCCTTCAAACTGCTGAGCGGCGGCGATGCGGCTGAGCTGGGTTTGCAGGCGATCGCGCTGCTGTTCTAACGGAGGAATGTGGTCTAACACGGGGGCGAGCGATTGCAACTGAGTCAGGGTTTTAGCAAGGGTGGTCTGCTGCTTTTGGTGAGTCGCTTGCTGCTTGGCAAGGGTCTGCACCTCTACGCGCTGATTAGCAAACTGCTGTAGCTCAGCGGTATGTGCGGCGACCTGCTGCTCCAATTCGCCCTGTTTCTGCACGTGAGGCGTCAGCGCTTTCAGCGCGTCTGCCGCCTGCTGCACCGACTCTAGCTGCACCGTCAGGCGGGTGAGGGCGGTATGCTGTTGGGTGAGGGTTGTGTGCTGCTGATCTCGCTGAGCTGCGATCGCTTGCCGTTGTTTAAGCTGCTGCCGCAGGGTTTTGAGCGTTGCGTCTAGGGTCAGATACTGCTGATGATCCCCAGCGTTTTTCTGGCAGATTTCCACTGCGTGGGCGGCATGCTCGACTGACTGCTGCAATCGGGCGATCGCCCCCTGTTGAGCAGTCCGCTGGGCGGCTTTAGCGGTGCGCTCTGCGTCGAGCTGCTGCACCTGCTGGGCGATCGACAGCACTCGATCTTTTTCAGATTGCAGGGCGGTGAGCTGGCTGGTTAGCGTTGCCAACCTGTGCTCGTCTTGCTGAATTTCATGCTGGAGGGTGTGCTGTCGGGTTTGGGTTGGATCAAGCTGGGTCAGCTCCTCCTCATAGGTGGCAATGTCGCGACTCAACTGCTCCGACTGAGCTTTGCCATAGCGCTCTAGCGAGAGTAGCGCCTGACTGGTTTGCTTATACTCCTCGACTTTGAGGATGCTATCAAACACCTTTTTGCGATCTTCTGGCGTTTTTTGGAAGTCGGCGGTGAAGGTGCCTTGGGGCACACCAATGGTGTTGGCAAACAGTCGAGCTAAATCTGTGCCGGGCGCAACGCCGAGGTGCTGCCGCAGCCACGGCAGAATCTCTTCTTCGATGTGCTTGTAGTCCAGTCGTTGCCCCAGTTGCGGATCGTAGAGAATGTAACCACGGGTAGTGCAGCGCTGCACTTCATAGGTGCGGGCATCTCGGCGAGAGACAAACGCCACTGTGGCCTGAGCGCTATTGGCCCCATCCCGAATCAAATCCTCGACCTTATAAGCGCCCCGGTGATTGAACAACACCCAGGCGATCGCCTCCAGAATGCTGGTTTTGCCCGCGCCGTTTTCGCCGCAGATGGCATTCGTCCCGAGCTGAAACGCCACATGGCGATCGCTGTGGGCTTTAAAGTTTTTGAGCGTAACTGAAAGAATTTGCATGCAGCATTAGCGGACGCCCTTGAGGCTGTCAATTCCCCGTGCAAACCGATCGGTAAACAGGCTCATCACGGTGCGGTTGCGCACGATAATGTTAGTCGAGATGGACATGCCCGATTGGAGGGGAATCTCGCGGTTGTTGACGCGGATGAACTGGCGCTCCAGCTCTACCTTAGCGGGGAAGCGGTAAAACTGGTAAATCTGATCGGGGGGCAGCGCATCAGAGCCAATGCTGACCAGGGTGCCCTTAATATCACCGAACTCACTAAAGGGAAAAGAATCAACCCGCACATCCACTGGCATCCCTTCTTCGAGAAAGCCAATGTCGCGGTTGGTGATATAGACCTCGGCCACGAGAGCATTGCTGGGCACAATTTTAACGATGGGTTCGCTGGTGTTGGCGACAAAGCCAATTCCCTTTGCTTGCAGATCAAACACAACACCATCAATGGGGGCGCGCAGTTCTTGATAGGACAGAGTCAAGTTTGTCTGGCTCAGCTGGCTGTTGATCTCGGAGATGCGCTTTTCGTTTTCGACGATGGTTTTGTTGAGCTGGCTATCGATGTTGGCAATCTTTTCTTCGTTGCCGGCCATGCGCGTCAGCAGATCGTTGCTGGTCATCGCCATCGTATTGGTCAGTCGCTGCTGGGCTTGGGCGATCGCTAGGTCGATGCGGCCCCGCTCTTGCTCCAGTCGCGTCACTTCTCCCTGCTTGGTGAGGGTTTCTTGCCGCTGGCGCATGACCTGTACTTGAGCAATGCCTCCATCTTCCGCCAGAGGCACAATGCGATCGAGAATTTCTTGATCAATGCCTAACGTTTGTCGAGCGGTTGTCAACTGGTCATTCACTTGGGTCTGCTGCTGCTGAAGCTGCGCTACCTCTAGCCGTGCGGCTGAGGCCCGCGAGTCTGACTCTAGCTGCCCCGCTTGGAGGCGCGCAATTTCGCCAGCACTCAGCGATGCACCCGGCTCTAGACCCAATTGGGCTCGATAAAGCTGGTTTTCTCGCCCTAGGGCGGCACGGTTAGTCGTCAGTGCCAAAATCTGCGAGGAAACATTGGTGGGCTCTAAGCTAGGGTCGGTGACACCCGTTAGCACATTACGGTAAAAGGCGTTTTCTAACTGCAGCGACTCGCGAATAGACTCTAGCGACTCTTGCTGAGCCGCAGCGGCACGGGGGTCAAACCGAATCAGCACATCGCCCTGGCTAACGCGCTGGCCATCTTCTACCAAAATTTCTTGAACTACGCCATTCAGCGGCGCCTGCACCGCTTGCACGGATTCCTGCGGCTCTAGCAAGCCTTGAGCGGGTACGGCTTCTTCGATGCGGGCGATCGCCGCCCACAATACCGAAAACGTCGTCACCCCCACAATGCCCCACACAATCGCCCGCGACCATCGTGCGGGCTGCTGCAAAATAATGGCTTGATCATACTTGGCGGTTGGAGTCTGGGCCTGCTGCTCTGCCTGCTGAGGTGGTGCTACCTGTAGGGGCACCAGTGTAGCGGGCTTGCCGCTGCCGTTGCCGTTAGTTGTTCCGTTCTGTCCGTTTTTAATAGCCATGGTGTGAATGTGGGGTGTGGAGTGCTGGCGATTGGGCTTGAGGAGGGTTAGGGGGATGAGATTTGGGCATCGGGGGCAAAAACAGCGGCGATGTTGATTGGATGGTCTAGATATTTATAGTGGGTCAATAATCTAACGTTTGACGCATGTCTTACCTGTTACCTGATCATATGGATCCCTACATCTGCGATTCTTGCTGCTGATATAGACAATAGTAGCGACCGCGCATCTGCATCAATTCTTCGTGGGTGCCGGTTTCGACCACGGAACCTTGATCCATCATGAGAATGCGGTCGGCATTGCGGATGGTGCTGAGGCGGTGGGTGATAAAGAAGACAGTCCGGCCTTCAAATGCATCTGCCAGTTTGAGGCAGACCTGTCGCTCTGAGTCATAGTCGAGGGCGCTGGTGGCTTCGTCCAAAATCAACAGGTTGGGGTTTTGCATCACCGTGCGGGCGATCGCAATTCTCTGTCGCTGCCCGCCCGAGAGCGATGCGCCCCGTTCGCCCACGCGCGTGTTGTAGCCGTTGGGCAGCTCCATAATAAAGTCATGGGCAGCGGCGGTTTTGGCAGCGGCAATGATCTCTTCCCCGGCGGCATCCGGAGCATTCATCGCGATGTTGTCTTGAATGCTGCCGTCGAATAGCAACGTATCCTGCGGCACAATGCCTATCTGCCGCCGCAGAGAATAGAGTTCTACCTTAGAGATGTC
>JBGTOF010000200.1:0-2442 GCA_041742695.1 Elainellales cyanobacterium
TGCTCTGGCTGATTCAGGTGGGGATGCTGCGGCGCGAGGTGGATGGTCAGGGGTTAACCGACAGCTTTCGGCTCACGCCTCTCGGTCGGCAACTCCTCGATCGCTGGCAGCGTCGCCCTGTCTTAGTAGCAACCTGGGGCGATCGCCTGCTTAACTGGTTAGCCCAGTGGAGATATCGACTAAGCTGGCTAAAATAGGCACATCCTCAGTCTTGTCCTTCCTGCATTATTGCTTCACGCAACAGTTTTCCTGTTGATCCACTCACGCCCGCTTGCTCACCGCCCCCTCGGAGGAAATGGATGAAAGCCATCATGGTTGTCGGGACGACCTCCCACGCCGGAAAATCGCTTCTGACCGCAGCAATTTGTCGGATTTTGAACCGCCAAGGATGGAAGGTTGCGCCGTTTAAGGGGCAAAACATGGCCAATAATGCCTATGTCACCGCTAACGGGGGCGAGATCGGCCACGCCCAAGCCGTTCAGGCGTGGGCCGCAGGCATTGCCCCCCGCATCGAGATGAACCCCATCCTCCTTAAGCCCCAAGGCGACATGACCTCACAAGTGGTGCTCAAAGGGCGACCCATTGGAAAGATTAGCGCAGCTGACTACTACGAGCAGTTCTTTGAGACCGGCTGGCAAGCCATTGAAGAATCTCTGAGCCGCCTAGGCGATGAATTTGACATCGTCGTCTGTGAGGGGGCAGGCAGTCCGGTAGAAGTCAACATCAAACACCGTGACCTCACCAACATGCGGGTGGCGAAGCACCTCAATGCTCCTACACTGTTGGTGGTAGATATCGATCGGGGCGGCGCCTTTGCTCAGATTGTTGGCACCTTAGAGTTGCTAGAGCCCGATGAGCGCGCGCTGATCAAGGGCATCATCATCAATAAATTTCGAGGCCAGCGATCGCTCCTGCAACCCGGCGTCGAGTGGTTAGAAGAACGAACCGGCATCCCGGTCATTGGCGTCATCCCGTGGATTGATTCACCCTTTCCGGCAGAAGATTCGCTGTCTTTACTGGAGCGGCCTACGGTTAACACCCACACCGACCTTACCATTGCCGTTATTCGCCTTCCGCGCATTTCCAACTTCACCGATTTTGACCCGCTCGAAGCAGAGCCCAGCGTCAACCTGCGCTATGTGGGTTTAAAGGACACCTTGGGTTATCCTGATGCGGTGATTTTGCCCGGCTCCAAAACCACCATTGCCGACTTGGTCATGCTGCAGAAAACTGGCATGGCTGAGGCCATTCAGAACTACGCCATGGCAGGCGGCACCGTCATGGGCATCTGCGGGGGCTATCAAATGATGGGAAAAATGCTCGCCGATCCAGAAGGATTAGAGGGACACGAAGGACGCTACAAAGGGCTGGGGCTGATTCCCCTCAAGTCGGTGATTACTGGGCAAAAAATCACGCGCCAGCGGCAGGCCTCCTCCAACTTTCCCCAGTCAGGGCTTCCTATTAGTGGCTATGAAATTCACCAAGGGCGCAGCCACCTAGCCGAAGATGAAGCAGCGGAAGGGGTCACCTTCCACCCAATGTATGACGATCGCAACCTAGGCGTGGTGGATTCGACCCAGGCCCTTTGGGGCACTTATCTGCACGGCGTGTTTGACAATGGCGCTTGGAGACGATCGTGGCTAAACCGATTGCGCCAACAGCGGGGTCTAAAATCACTGCCCACAGGGGTCGCCAACTACCGAGAGCAGCGCGAGGTTATGCTCGACAACTTGGCAGACATCGTGGAAGCCTACCTAGACCTCTCCAGTGTGATGCAGCATCTGGATGCTGCCCAGTAAGCTACTAAGCTAGCTAGCCATCGCGCCATCGCAACGGCTAGTCTGATCCGACGCCTTGACTCGGTTGAGGTTATTCTACCAACCTGAGGTATGGTCTCAACCCCTTAATGTTTTTAACATTAAGGGATGTGAAACCTTGTACATTCTAGGCTGCTCTAAACCCTTACCTCGAACTGAGGGTTAAGGCAGAGACGGGTTTGGCACCGCGGCGGTTGGCACATAGCCCGCAGTTTCGAGATGGCGCAGCACCATTGCAACGCTTTCCTCTAGAGTTTCTTGATCGGTATGGCACTCAACATCAGGATGGGTGGGCACTTCATAGGGGTCATCAATCCCTGTGAAGTGCTTGATTTCTCCTGCGCGCGCTTTTTTGTAGAGCCCTTTCACATCCCGCTGCTCGCACACGGCG
The DNA here is from genome assembly GCA_041742695.1 of Elainellales cyanobacterium. Classification (GTDB taxonomy): domain Bacteria; phylum Cyanobacteriota; class Cyanobacteriia; order Elainellales; family Elainellaceae; genus Kaiparowitsia. Next base: position 2,209 of record JBGTOF010000200.1, read on the forward strand.
AGCGGTGCATTGACAAACACTTCAACAAAATCGCCAATGGTTTGGCGCACTTCGGCACGGGCCTTCTCATAGGGAGAAATGGCAGATACCAGTACCACAACCCCATTGCGCGTGAGCAGGTGGGCCACAAAGCCAATGCGGCGGATGTTTTCGTCGCGATCTTCTTTGCTAAAGCCGAGGCCCTTCGTCAGGTATTGCCGTACGATGTCGCCATCAAGCACTTCGACCTTCAGC
>JBGTOF010000230.1:0-2205 GCA_041742695.1 Elainellales cyanobacterium
TGAAGAGTAGGGAGCAAGATGCAGACTGGGGCGATCGCCTCTCCCTAAACCCCAACTTCAATCCCGAAATTCAAGTCTTGCCGGAAGGCGTCCATTCCACACATTGCACTCCCCAATCAAACGTTATTCTAAACCCCTCTACAATGGCTTCTAAGCCTTTTGTGCTATAATTTAGGATATATTTCTTGTTTTGTTGGGCTTCTCAGCCTCAGGGCAAATATAGGAGTTTCTATCCATGACATCCAGTTACGGTGCTGACCAGATCCGCGTCCTCGAAGGGTTGGAGGCCGTGCGCAAGCGCCCCGGTATGTACATTGGCAGCACCGGGCCTCGAGGGTTGCACCACTTGGTATATGAGGTCATCGACAACTCTGTTGATGAAGCGTTAGCAGGCCATTGCACCACCATTGACGTCACGCTAAATGCCGATGGCTCTGTGACGGTTGTCGATGATGGCCGAGGAATTCCCACAGGCATCCATCCTAAAACTGGAAAGTCAGCCTTAGAAACCGTGATGACGGTGCTGCACGCAGGCGGCAAGTTTGGAGATGGCGGCTATAAAGTGTCGGGGGGCCTCCACGGGGTGGGCATTTCGGTTGTGAATGCCCTGTCTGCGTGGGTAGAAGTGGTCGTTTCGCGCGATCGCCAGCAGCATTCTATGCGGTTTGAGCGCGGGTTAACCGCCGGTGAGATGAGGGTAGAAGAGCTCTCAGATGAGCGTACCGGCACGACGGTCACCTTTATGCCCGATACCCAAATTTTTAGCACCGGCATTGAGTTCGACTATGTGACGCTGGCAGGTCGCATGCGCGAACTCGCGTTTCTCAATGGCGGCGTGCGAATTCAGTTTACCGATGCCCGACTGGAGCTGCTCAAATCCAATGAGCCCAAGGTCGAAACGTATTTTTACGAAGGCGGCATTCGGGAATATATTTCCTACATCAACCATGATAAGCAGCCCATCCACGAGGAAATCGTGTATGTGCATGGAGAGCGCAACAACATTCAGGTAGAAGTAGCCCTGCAGTGGTGCTCTGATGCCTATACAGATAACCTCTTGGGGTTTGCTAACAACATTCGCACCATCGATGGCGGCACCCACCTCGAAGGGTTGAAGGCGGTGTTAACCCGCACCATGAACGCTATTGCCCGCAAGCGCAATAAGCTTAAGGAAGGCGAGTCAAACCTAGCAGGCGAAAATATCCGCGAAGGCTTGACTGCTGTGATCTCGGTGAAGGTGCCTGACCCCGAGTTTGAGGGGCAAACCAAAACCAAACTCGGCAATACTGAAGTCCGAGGCATTGTTGATTCGGTGGTAGGCGAAACGCTGACCGAATACTTAGACTTTCGCCCTGGCGTGGCCGATGCCATTTTAGAAAAGGCGATTGAGGCATTTCGGGCTGCAGAAGCAGCTCGTAAAGCGCGCGAGTTGGTGCGGCGCAAGTCAGTGCTGGAGTCGTCAACGCTACCGGGAAAACTGGCCGATTGTGCGTCACGAGACCCTAGTGAGTCAGAAATCTTTATCGTAGAAGGCGATTCAGCCGGTGGTTCAGCCAAACAGGGGCGCGATCGCCGTTTTCAGGCCATCCTGCCACTGCGGGGCAAGATCCTCAACATCGAAAAAACAGACGATGCCAAGATCTACAAAAACACCGAGATTCAAGCGTTGATCACAGCGTTGGGATTGGGGATCAAGGGTGAGGAATTTCAGTCGACGCAGTTGCGCTATCACCGCATCATCATCATGACAGATGCGGACGTAGACGGAGCGCACATTCGTACGCTGCTGCTCACATTTTTCTATCGCTATCAACGCCCTATGGTAGACCAAGGATTCGTCTACATTGCGTGTCCGCCGCTCTATAAAGTAGAACGAGGCCGCAGTCATTTTTACTGCTATAGCGACCGAGAGCGAGATCAGGTGACTGCCCGATTCCCAGACAATGCCAAGTTCGATATTCAGCGATTTAAGGGTTTGGGGGAAATGATGCCCCAGCAGTTGTGGGACACGACGATGAATCCCGATAGTCGGACCCTAAAGCGGGTAGAAATTGAGGATGCAGCAGAAGCCGATCGCATCTTTACGGTGCTGATGGGCGATCGCGTTGCGCCCCGCCGTGAGTTTATCGAAACCTATGGCCCCCGGTTAAACTTGCAAGATCTAGATATCTAAGCAGATCATCCGAATTCAATGATGCTGTAGAT
>JBGTOF010000236.1:0-2576 GCA_041742695.1 Elainellales cyanobacterium
GGTGGTTTGCAATCTGTAAAAGCTAAGGGCGTTGCGGGCTTGACCTGCAACGCCCTTAGCTTTTACAGTCAGTTGTAAGTTCCAAAGAAGAGGCAGTTTTTAAGGATCATTATCCTAATTTTTTCTGGGACTGATGCGCGTCGTGCGTGGTTTGCCATGATCGGCAGAACTCCAGAAACGTTGCTAGGACACAAGATCCACACTGCATTTTGCGGGTTGCAGATGCTGGAGATAGCCCGATTAGGCAGGCAGGGTTAAAGTCAGGGGCGATCGCCGTTATTCGCCCATAAACTGTAGTGCCATACTATGATGCTAAGTAGACGCAGTAAAGAATTGTAACGCCCTTGGCTTCCGCTATCTCTAGCTCTGAGTCCTTTAATAAAGCCTGCGACTGGTATGCCCTCGATCCACTTTGGCAGGGCAGTGATGATGTGGTGCAGCGGGGTTTGTCCCACGACCAGCTTGCCCCAGCCTGGCAAATGCTGCTATTGGGTGATGGTTCTCCTACTCGGCACCTGCAGTTGCTCACCGGAGAGGCCACTGAGGTTGATGTGATCGACATGGCTTTAATTGGGATGGATACCGACAGCGCGCCTGAGCAATTGCAGGTAGTACCTGGGCCACGGCTGCGACGGCAAGTATGGCTGCGTACCGCTTCTGGGCAGCGTCTTGCCTACGCTACCTCCTGGTGGGAGGCCAGCCACGTGGATGATTATCTGCAAAATCGGGCGCTTCCCATTTGGTTGAACCTGACTCGCCTGCGAACCGAACTCTACCGCGACGTTCAGGGCATTCACTATGGCAAGAACGCAACCCTAGAGCGCGCTTTCGGTCAGCCTGGCCCGTTCTGGGGACGGCATTACTTGTTCTGGCATCATGGTCGGCCTATTACCCTGATTTATGAAGTCTTCTCCCCGGTTTTAGAGCGCTACCTTGGCTCGGTCAATCGAGTGTAGTGATCTGTGCTATCTAGCCGATGGTTCTCAATCATGACCTAACTATCCCAATCGATGAGGCTTAGCGTTATGCTTTCGGCGGTGATAAAAACTGAATATCTTTTAAAGTTTTAAGTATTGATTAATACATCCATATGTTGCAAGTTTAGGGAATATCTCTATCGGGCAACATTCGCTCAGTTTATCTAACGACTTCGATGATAGTTAGGCGGTCGCTGCAAAAGCTGTTTAACACAGCTTGTATCTCATGCCTGCTCAGGTCTATGGCTGAGCTTAAATTTATAAATTCGGGAAAATAAATTAAGTCAGACCCTTGCTCTGTACTGTTTAGGCCACTCGCCGATAGTACGGCAGGCCATGGACTCCGTGTATACGGCAGTCTAGGGAATCTTCCGTATCAAGAAAGACTGAAGCTGCAACTTCGTAGGACGGGCAAGGGGCTCTGCTGGCAGGGCATTAAGTCTTCTCCTAACTCCTAATGCTGGCAGGGTTGTGAGGTGCGTGCTCTTACATCTGCTCCCGCTGCGAGTAATCGCATCGCAAATGTTGGAAGGAATCGGGCGTGAAGGCGTGCAGTTGTTTATGATCACCAAATCATCAGGGATAGAGCAGGACGCATAGTGGTGCGGATGGGGTGCGACTCTTTGATTAAGGGTGCATTGATTTCAGCAACTGCCTTTGTGGTCGTTATAAGGCATGCTTTTGGCAAATTAGGCTGTGGGGCGGTGACGACTGATGGGAGAGGGCGATCGCATACAAATGGCTACGGAAAGTGTGCGGGTAAGACTGCTTGAACCTCTCAGACCCATGGGCGATTTTGCAGAGCATCGAGCGGTTGAACGGTGGAGTTGAACAGTGTAAGTGTTGTGTCACTACCATGCTTTGTCTGAGAGCTGATTCTATAAAGGTTAAGCAGAGGGGAAAGAGCCGGATCAAATGCTGGATTGACTGGATTGAACCGATGGTGTGAAGAGACCACAATTCGATCGGATATCGCAACTCCAGTGCCGCTTCGTGAGCTTGATCCATCGCTAGTGCACGCTGCTAGTGTCTACGGCAAGAGTTTCTATCGCAAAGGTTGCTGGATACGAGTGGATACATTTGGGCTTGGCTGGCTGGTTTACTTGAATGGCTGACACAATGGCTGACCGTCTTCCTCAAGATAGTATGTTCCTGAATCATTCTTGCTCATCTATTGAGGCTGCTGTATCCCAAGGCGCGGGCAATGGTATTGCCCGCAATGCACAGTCTGCAGGCGCTGTAGAAGCGTTGCAGCGGCTAATTGGGACGCTGAATATTGAGGGTAATGTTGACGAAGCATTGGCGGGCTGGCTCGGTGAACTCTGCCAGTTAACAGGTTGGGAGCTAGGGCAAGCTTGGCTGCCCAGTGTTGAAAATTCCACTCAGGTTGTCTGTGCTGCGGTGTATGGGGTGGCGGCTGACGCAAGCCTCGATGCCGCTTGTATGGCCGGGGATCAGACATCCTCCAATTTTGATGGGCATAGGGCTCTGGAAGGGAAACTAGCTGTGGAGGCGATCGCCCCATCATCCATCCTCAATGCTCGGGTGGGCACTACACTGCCCTGCAATGAGGGGCTGCTAGGCCATCTGTGGCAGCAG
>JBGTOF010000241.1:0-3916 GCA_041742695.1 Elainellales cyanobacterium
GGCCGCTCAGGTTTATACCCGGCAGCGGCTTGAAGGCGAGAACGATGTGGGCAATCTGGTCATTGCTATTGTGACAGAGATGCAGGCCTATGACTTTTCTGCCAGCTTCTATAGCGAGTTTGCGATCGCCAATGCTGTCAGCGATTTGCTGCTGTGCCGCATGGGCATCGACCCCTGCTGCCAGTAGCCGTGTTCATCGTACCTCCCTCCCTGTGGATTCCCTATGAGGATTCTCTGTAAAAATACACGGTCTTGGACTGACGCACTTCATGCGGCATTGTGGGAACGGTGGCCGCTGTTGGGGAGACTGAGCTTCCCCAAACGACGGCCAACTGCGTCAGCCCCAAGGGTTAAAACAAGCCTGCCGATTTAAACTGTTCATCAGAAACGAAAGATAATCCTAAATATGCTGTCTCCAAACCAATGCAGCTCAAGAGTTTGATACTATAAGCGTGAATCGGGCTCTTAACCTGCTTTTTAACTCCTGGAGAGGAGACACCCTGTATGTTGACCTTAGAAGCAACCAAACCGCCTCAGTCTGACCAAACACTGGGGAGGGTTCTAGTCGTCGAAGATGAAGAACTCATCCGCGACACGATTATGCTGGCGTTAAGTGAAGAAGGTTACGACGTGCAGGTGGCTGAAGATGGGCGCATGGCCCTCGATATTCTGACGCAGCCGGATGACAGCGATGGCTCTAGCACACCCGGCATTGACTTGATCATCCTAGATTTGATGCTGCCCTACGTGAATGGGCTCGATCTGTGCCGATTGGTGCGCCACCAAGGCGACAGCGTGCCCATTTTGATGCTGAGCGCAAAAGGCAGCGAGACCGATCGCGGTGTGGGTCTAGAAGTGGGGGCCGACGACTACCTCACCAAGCCTTTTGGCATGAAAGAGCTGATTGCTCGCTGTCGGGCGCTGCTGCGACGGCATCGCCACAGCCAGCCCCCCAGCTTTGAGTCAACCCTACGGTTCAACGACATTACGCTCTATCAGCAGGAATGCCGGGTCATGGTGCGGGGCGATGAAATCAACCTGTCGCCAAAGGAGTTTCGCATTCTGGAATTGTTTATGAGCCACCCTCGCCGCGTGTGGTCGCGAGAGCAGCTGATCGAGCGCATCTGGGGGCCTGACTTTATGGGCGACAGCAAGACAGTGGATGTTCACATCCGCTGGCTGCGCGAGAAGTTAGAGAAGGACCCTAGCCGTCCTGAATACCTCACGACCGTCCGCGGCTTTGGCTATCGCTTTGGCTAAATGCTCTAGCACCGCCAGACTAGCGCCATTGTTCGTTCAGGTCGAAGGGAGAGTCAAGCCATGAGTGAAGACGTCACGCCAGATGAAAAGGAATTTGCAGTGGGCGATCGCGTTCGTGTGATTGCGCTGCCAGCCTATATCAAAACAGCAGAGCCAATGCCGATGCTGCGCCCGCCCGGCGTCATCACCCTAGGTGAAGAAGGCACGGTGCTCGATCGCCGCCCCGGGGGCTATTGGGGCGTGCGGTTTAATCGGGGGGCGTTCTTGATCGAAAGCCAATACATTGAGCCCATCTCTCACCTCTCCCCTGAGGCTAGCTAAAGCGAATCAACATCAGTGAATAAAGAAGCGATCGCGCGCATCCTGAATATTAATGCGCCCGGTTCCTAGAGGCTGTCCATGGGCTTGATCGCCTTCGGGAAAAGCAAACACCCGGAACTGATAAATGCCGCCTGCTCTGGGGTTTCGGCGGGGTCGCAGTCCTACAGTCACCGTGGTGCCAGGATCAACGGGCGAGTCAAACACGACATCTATCGTTTGGTTATGGTCATCGGTTAGGGTTTTTGCCACGGCGATCTCGTCGCCGCGATCGCCCCGAGTCCCTTCAAACGCCACTGTGTCATCCGTGCGGAAGGTAATCTGCTGAGGCCCTCTAGGACGATTGGGCCGCACCAGCGACAATCGTTGCAGCGGTTCGCCAGCTCCGGCGGGCAGTTCTACCGTGACATAATACGTCGCCCCGGATGAAAAGGCCGTTAGGCGGTTGCTAACCAACTCCACCAAGCGGGGCGGTTGCTCAAAATAGACGGTTCCATCAGCGAGCTGAATGGCTGACGTAGGGCGAGGCAGGCTGAAGCTAAGGGCAGCTAGGGCCATGCCAAGTGTCGAAACAAGGGCGCGGTTCATGGTAAATCGGTGTAAGGAGTTTTGGGTGCTGCTTGGCTCACAGCTCAGACCTATCCCAGTAGGGCGATCGCCACACTCACACACACCAACCCCAATAGCACCAGCCATAGCCCATTGCGGCTGAGCCATACCTTCAACGAACGGGCGCGCGCCGGACGATAGATAGGGGCATGGGTTGCCTGGGCATGGTCACGATACAGGGTGCAGTCTTTGGCTTGGGGGCGTTGCGGAAAAGTGCAGGTGTCGTCCAAGTGGTAGGTGCAGGACTCACAGAGATACTGATCAGCGTCTGCTCGATAGAGCAAAATGCCGGGATGCCCATGTGCTTTTAGCTCCATCCGGCAGAATGGGCAGGCGATCGCCCGAGAATCAACCGGTTGGCGACAGCGAGGGCATTCGTTCATCTCAGCGCAGCAGCAATGACGTACTTCACCAGTCTAAACACAAACTTAGATGGCTGCTGGGCACCCCATAGAAATAGAACCTCAACAGAACTTCAACCATAGATTGACCCGTCTCCGCCCTCCATCCATAGGCTGCACCAATCCATAGACTGTCCCAATCCAACTGCGCCCAATCCCAAACGCCCTGATGCAATCCTCACAGGGTGAGGGTTACATCAGGGCGCTATGCTGCTGCTCTGTAATGCGTCAGACCGATTGCCGACCTAGCAGCCAGGCATGAATTTACGAATTTGGTAGCGAGAAGATTCGACTAGTTCATACTCGCCCCCCACCGCCGCCGCAAAGCGTGATTCCGTCTCCTCCAACACAGTCTGAGGAATGGCCTGCCATAGCTCAAACGTCTCCCAGCGCACAACCATAATCACCAGAGACGGCTCATCAGCGCTAATCCACACTTCCTTTCCGAGATAGCCAGGATATTGAGACAGCGTTGTGGTCCAAATCTCAGCATCTTTTTGAATATAGGTTTCTCTCAGTTCGGGTTCAACACGCACTTTCAAGTATTCAACTTCCATCAATCTCTGCTCTCTGCGGTTCTATCGTAATTTGGCGGCCTTCAAGTGGCCTTAGGGGAGCATAGGTTTAGGGCAGTTTGGGGCGTGGTATGGCCCTCGCCTCCCAAACCCATGACATCAAACGCACAACCCAATATTTGTTAGGCGCTACGTTGACCCCATAAGACCACTCAACGCCATTGTTTTACCCTATAACCTCACCAATCAGCCGTAAACGTAGCTTGAGTAAATCTCGCTAGGTTTAGAGCAAATTGTCAGAGAATAGAACCAAGGAACTTTCATGGAGCCTCTTCTGCCTGAGGTAGGTGCCGCCTTTGGCCCCCCTAACTTACATTGTTAGGACTAACGTCGCTGAGGGATGTCTGAGGGCTCAGCTTCCCAGACATCCTCCAAAATTCCCAGAACTCCGCACGAAGTGCATTAGTCCTAATCGTGTAGAATTTGCTCTCAAGGTGGGTGGTCTGCCATAGCAATAGGGCTACGGTAAACGAGTTGTGAATGCGGAGCAGGCGGAAAGCCAATCCTAGCGTGTAGGGGTTTCCCAATAGCGGCAGCGGCAAGCTGTGGCTCTAAATTTGCCAGAATGAACAAGGACTGCGTTCCTATCCAACTTTGACAATCTGTATGCCGAGACTCCACCACGCGGCTACACATGAGTTTAGATTTCAGCCTATTTCCAGCCCATGCCCACAACGAGAGATCACCCATGGATAACAACTTAATCAAGCAACTGATGATGATTGGTATCGGCACCACCTCGCTGGTTGCCGA
>JBGTOF010000246.1:0-2672 GCA_041742695.1 Elainellales cyanobacterium
CTAACCAGCTGACCTGACTCCTGGCGTAGGCAGGAGCCAGGCTTTGATGATTATCAAGCGCCTCGCTAATGCTGACAAGTGGTTGGGTCAACCACGTCCCTGAGCGCGTTTCTTCGACACATCTCATTAGCGAGGCAAAACCCATGAGTTCTGAGATTAAGGCGCTGGTGCGATCGCACCAGGGCGAGAGCAACGCGCAGATTTGGATCATCGGCACACGCGATCAGGTGATCCATTTGATGAACGAGCTGTATGTGAAAAAAGTGGCGACGGATCGCGCCCAGTTTACGCCGATTATTCCCGCGCCCTTTGCCGATGGGCAGTATATGACGGTGCTGGTGCGTTAGGCGTGTGCAATCAAGGCAACGCATTTAGTCACGCAGTGCTGGAGTGCATTGCCTTGATTTTTGAGATGCCTAACCGTAGCGATATTGCAGCCGATCGCGGTTGCAATATCGTTATTCCACGTCGTTACTCAACGTTAATTTGGCAAATGCTAAACCCTGCTAATCGCCTCGCGATCAGCAGGGTTTATTGGTGGGGTAGCCACGCCGCTATTGAGCACACGTTGATTTAGGAGCAGCAAGGGCGATCGCCCTTAAAATATCCCAGCCCAAGCCCTATCGCGCTCCTGCTGTCGGCATCCCTAGAAGGTCTTCGATTTTAGGCATGTCTTCTAGAGCAATCACCCGACCCTCATCTTCAAAACCCACAATTTGGTCAAAGTTAAGGTAGCGATAGAGTTCTGACCCAAACGGATCAATGCGATCGGCCATCACCGTTAAGTACTCTTCCACAGTGGGGATTTTGCCCAGCAGCGCACAGACCGCCGCCAGTTCGGCAGAGCCTAGATAGACCTGCGCCCCCTTGCCCATGCGGTTATTAAAGTTGCGGGTAGAGGTTGAAAACACCGTGGTGCCATCGCCTACCCGAGCCTGGTTGCCCATGCAGAGCGAGCAGCCCGGCATCTCTAGCCGTGCGCCAGCTGCTGCAAACGTGCTGTAATAGCCCTCTTCCCGCAGCATCTTTTCATCCATCCGCGTAGGCGGGCAAATCCAAAGGCGGGCTTTCGCTTCGCCCGCGCCTTCCATCACCTTGGCGGCGGCACGGTAGTGGCCAATATTGGTCATACACGAGCCAATAAACACCTCATGCACCGGATCGCCCGCGCATTCCGACATCAGCTTAATATTGTCAGGGTCGTTGGGTGCAGCGACCAGCGGCTCGGTAACTTGGTCTAGATCCACTTCAATGACATCGGCATACTCCGCATCGGCATCTGCCTCCATCAGTGAGGGATTGGCCAACCATTCTTCCATCTTGGCGACTCGTCGCAGAATCGTGCGAGCATCGCCATAGCCCCGCGCCACCATGTTGGTCAGCAACGCCACATTCGAGCGCAGATATTCTGCCACGGTGTCGGTGCTGAGCTTAATGGTGCAGCCCGCCGCCGATCGCTCCGCCGTTGCATCCGTCAGCTCAAAGGCTTGCTCTAGCTTCAGGTCAGGCAAGCCCTCCATTTCAATAATCTTGCCCGAGTAGATATTTTTCTTGTTCTCCTTCGAGACCGTCAGCTTGCCTTGCTGAATCGCCACATAGGGGATCGCATTCACAATATCTCGCAGAGTCACACCCGGCTGCAGCGTGCCCTTAAACCGCACCAGCACCGATTCAGGCATATCCAGCGGCATCACGCCCAGAGCAGCCGCAAACGCCACCAGACCCGAGCCCGCCGGGAACGAAATGCCCAAGGGAAAGCGGGTATGGGAGTCGCCACCCGTGCCCACAGTATCCGGCAGCAGCATTCGGTTTAACCACGAGTGAATGATGCCATCGCCAGGGCGGAGCGATACGCCACCGCGCTGATTGATGAAATCTGGCAGGTCGTGATGGGTTTTGATGTCCACCGGCTTGGGGTAGGCAGCGGTATGGCAGAAGCTCTGCATCACCAGATCTGCCCCAAAGCCCAAACAGGCCAGTTCCGTCAACTCGTCGCGAGTCATAGGGCCAGTGGTGTCTTGAGAGCCCACCGTGGTCATTAGGGGTTCGCAATAGGTGCCCGGACGCACCCCCGGCAACCCGCAGGCCTTGCCCACCATTTTTTGCGCCAGGGTAAAGCCTTTGCCGCTGTCGGCTGGCAGACTGGGGCGGGTAAACACGGGGCTAGGGTCAAGCCCCATCGCCGCCCGAACCTTATCCGTCAGGGTGCGGCCAATTAACAGGGGAATGCGACCCCCGGCGCGCACTTCATCCAAAATCGTGTCGGGCTTGAGGCTAAAGGTAGAAATGACCTCCCCGGCCTCGTTGGTAATTTCGCCCTTATAGGGATAGATGGTGATCACGTCCCCGGTGTTCATGCGGGTCACGTCGCACTCGATGGGCAACGCACCAGAGTCTTCTAACGTGTTGAAAAAGATCGGCGCAATTTTGCCACCCAGGCAGACCCCGCCCGTGCGCTTGTTGGGGACGCAAGGAATGTCATCCCCCATGTGCCAGAGGACGGAGTTGGTGGCGGATTTACGCGAGGAGCCAGTGCCCACGACATCGCCCACATAGGCAACGGGATGTCCCTTCTCTTTGAGCTGGGCGATCGCCCCAATGGGATCCTCCATCCGGCTTTCGAGCATGACCACGGCATGCAGCGGAATATCGGGCCGCGTCGTGGCGTGGGG
>JBGTOF010000266.1:0-7299 GCA_041742695.1 Elainellales cyanobacterium
CCATAATCTGTTGAGGGGTTTCGGGATGCTGACCATCCAACGCCCGTCGCTTGAGGATGCGCTGTATGGACTCGGCCATGTTTAACCAGCTACCCGACAGCGGGGTGTACAAGGGCAAAATGCCATGCTCACACAGCCACAGCATCAACTCAGGCGTTTTATGTCCTGTTAAGTTATCCCACACTAACAAGAGGCGCAACGGGGGTAATGCTTCAGGTAAGGTAAACGTCACCGTTAAGCCTTCTCGCCACTGGTGCCAGATTGGTTGGATATCAGCTTGAGAGACTGAGGCGGTGACGTCCGCTAAGGTGTCCAGAATAGCGGTCAGTTCGGCTTTTAACCAAGGGTGAAAGACGGCATTCGTCGTGTGCTCAACCCCCTGGACACGCACCTGACCATCGCTGGGATGAAACAGGGTGAGGAGCTTGGCTGTGCCATTGCGGAGATACTCATGGTCTTGCCGTTGAGGTTGGCCTTCACCGTGCCAACTGGGGGCTGCATCCGGCACGGTTTGGAACGGCCCGGCTTCATCCTCACACCACACGGCAATCCCCAGGCTCTCGGCCAGACGATAGGCATGCTCAATCAGTTTTTTTTCGCTTCGGTATCCGGGTCGGTAACGATAACGTCCCCACTCTTTCGCCGCCGCAGGGCCGTTCCGGTTTTGCACCAACTCCGGCTTTGCTGCCAACTCTGGCCAGCATCATGGAGTACCTGCCAAAGGGTGTAGGTACTGACGGTTGAAAAGTCGCCGTTTTCTTGAGCCCTTAATCGGCGTTGTAATGTGGACAACGACCATTGGGAGACGCCATCGCTCTCCAGGTTAGGACCCTGTTGGGCCAACTCAACGATCTGCTGCCGGTGCCCACCCTTATACTGCGTCTTGGCCCCACCCCCATGGCGCGGGGTTAGCGCGGCAAGCCCCTCCTGATTAAAGCGCTCCACCAGGTGCGACACTGCATCCCCTGAGCGTCGGCCGCTGGCTTGGGCCGCACCGGTATAGCTGTGTCCTTGGGAAACGGCCAGCAGCGCTTTAGCACGAGCGACACATGCCGCTGATTCACTGCTCGCACGCGACAATCGCTCTAGTTCTTGGTGTTCTTCAGCCGTTAGTTTGCGAAGGGGGTATTTTTGGCGACGGGTCATGACTAAATGTCATTGAAGGGGCTTCTTCTATTGTGTCCAACCTCCATATCATTGGCGATGCCCATGCCAAATGACCCACTAGGAGTGAGAGTTCTCCCCCCTGCTGTGGCAGGGTACGCCCCAAGGTGGGTCCTCCGTTTCGGATATAAACCGAATTAAGCCGATAGCTCAGCTGAATTGATTGAAGATAGCATCAATTTATTGAGAAAGCAGCCCCCAAAACCACTAAACTTGCCAACTCGGCGTGGCATGACTGAATTAGCCGCCAGCGCTCTATGGGGTTGGAAGCGCTAGCCGATGCATAGAATATTGTGAAGCCTACGCTGCACTGGAGTTCCATCCGCTGAAACCACTCTCGATTGTGGCACCGCATGCAGGTAGCCAAGCTCTGCATCCACGCTATCAAAGTCCCTCTTTGACCTGCGTGGGATGTTGAATTCGATGAGAAATGGCACATTTTGTACTCTGTCCGGCATCATGAATGAGCAGCATAGGTAGTGTTTCCTCAATGTCTAAGCCGTCTGAACCTAGTATTTTTGTTCAGTCTCCTCACTCCGCCGAGCAAGGTTTGGGCACCTTTAGCGGTGTCTTTACCCCATCGATTTTGACTATTTTGGGGGTGATTATGTACCTCCGCTTTGGCTGGGTGGTGGGCCATGTGGGGCTGTGGCTAACCCTCGCGATTGTGACTATTTCCACCGCGATCACCTTTTTGACGGGGCTTTCAATCTCTGCGATCGCCAGCGATCAAGTGGTGCGGGCGGGCGGGGCCTATTACATGATCAGCCGCTCTCTGGGGATTGAAACAGGTGGCGCCGTCGGCATTCCGCTGTATTTTGCCCAGGCGTTCTCAGTGGCGCTCTATACGATTGGCTTTGCCGAGAGCCTAGTGCAGGTGTTTCCTCGGTTTAACCTGACGCTTGTGGCCTTGATTACCACGGTGGCGGTTACGGCGTTGGCGTTGCAATCTGCCAGCATTGCCATCAAAGCGCAGTATGTGATTATGGCGGCGATCGTCCTCTCGTTGTTCTCTTTGGTCTTGGGGCAGGGCGTTGAACCGGGTGTAGTTCCAGCAACTGAAGCACCGGGCACGGTTGGCTTTTGGGCGGTGCTTGCGGTCTTCTTTCCGGCTGTGACGGGCATTATGGCAGGGGTCAACATGTCGGGAGACCTCAAGAACCCCAGCCGAGCGATTCCGATTGGCACCCTGGCGGCAATTGGCGTCGGCTATGCGATTTATATGCTGATCCCATTTTTGCTAGTCGCGCGCGCCGATTCGATTTCCTTGATTGCCGACCCGCTGATTATGCGACGGATGGCGCTGTGGGGCGATGCCATTTTGCTGGGCGTGTGGGGGGCCACGCTGTCGAGTGCGATCGGTAGCATTTTGGGTGCGCCGAGGGTGCTCCAGGCCTTAGCCCGTGACGGCATTTTGCCCCAAAAGTTGAAATGGTTGGGCAAGGGCAAAGGCAGCACCGATGAACCGTTTTTAGGCACCCTGTTCACGCTGGGGATTGTGCTCTCGGCGGTGGCCGTGGGAGACCTCAACGTGATCGCGCCTATTTTAACCATGTTCTTTTTGACCACGTATATGGTGCTCAACGTGGCTGCAGGGTTAGAAGGGTTTTTGCAAAGCCCCTCGTTTCGACCGGCCTTTCGGGTGCCGTGGGTGCTGTCGCTGCTGGGGGCGGTGGGCTGCATTGCGGTGATGTTTTTAATTAATGCGATCGCCACCATCTTGGCCGCGACCATCGTGATTGGCATCTATGTATGGCTAGAGCGCCGCGAAATTCAAGGCACGTGGGGCGATTTGCGTCAGGGATTGTGGATGACGATTATGCGCACTGCGCTACACCGCATTGAGGGATCGCTGGATGCGAAGAACTGGCGGCCTCACCTGCTGGTGTTTTCGGGTGCCCCGACGCGCCGTTGGCATCTGGTCAATCTGGCGGCAGAAATGACCCACCATCGGGGGCTAATCACAATTGCCAGTGTGCTGCCGCCGGGGTCGCGCAGTGTGGCCCAGCAAGAATCCCTGGAAGCAACGCTGCAACATTATTTGGAGCGGCAGGGCATTCAGGCGTTTGTGCGCTTGGTCACGGCGCCAGAGCCCTTCACGGGCATGAAGCAGTTGATCGAGGCCTATGGCATTGGCCCGCTGGTGCCCAACACCGTGCTGATTGGAGATACAGAGAATTTAGAGGATGAGAGCTGCGATCGCTTTTGCCAAATGGTGACCGAGTGCCACACCGCCAAACGCAATGTCGTCATTTTTCGCAGCCAGCCCGAGCAGTATGACGCCATTCAACACCGTCCGTCTGAGCTTCGCCGCATTGACGTGTGGTGGGGGGGGCTGCATTCAAACGGTGGCCTGATGCTGATTCTGGCATATCTTCTGCGCACTAGTCAGGGCTGGCGAGGGGCGGATGTTCAGCTTAATTTGGTTGTCCCCAATCCTGCGGCGCAGCAAGCTGCTGAGCACAATCTCGCTCAACTGGTGCAACGCCTGCGCTTGGGCGCCACACCTCACATCATCCTGGCGGAAGATCGCTCCTTTGACCAAATTTTGCGCACCACCTCTGCCAAAGCCGATCTGGTCTTTCTGGGACTGGCCAGCCCTAGCGATAGTTTCGCAACCTATTATCGAGCGCTGCAACAACGGACGGCGGATCTGCCGCCTACTATTTTTGTCTTGGCGTCAGAAGATTTGGAGTTCTCCGATGTTCTTCAAAAAGAATAGAGCCGTAGGGCAAAGACTTTATACCGTTTATGCCCGTACCCGGCCTCGCAGCGTATCCTAAAGACAGAGCGCGAGGGTCTATGCAATGGATCAATCCATGAATCAACCAAATCAACCGGTGGTGTTTCAGGGACAATTTGGGGACTACACCATTACAGACGGCGATCGCCAAGGGGTGTTGGTCTATCGAAGTGCCTTGCTGGTGGCGGCGATCGCCTTTGCGGTGGGCTGTGGGCTAGTGCTGTGGCGCAGTAGCGATCCCACTATTTTGCGGCTGCTCACCCCGATTTATACGCTCTTCGTGGCTGCGCTGGGCGTTGCACTGTGGACGATTCACATTTATATGGCACCCCTGCACCGGACGCTGCAACTGTTTTGGGTAATAGGGCTAGTGGGGGCGATCGCCGCTGCCCATTTTGATCCTCTCCCCTTTGTGCAAACCCTATACGAAACGCCCCAGGCGCTAGTCGGCGTCGGCTTCACCTTTGCGGCACTCACGGGCATCTATTTTAAAGAAGCCTTTTGCTTTAATCGGCTAGAAACGAAGGTGCTAACGCCGCTGGTGCCCTTTTTGCTGCTGGGACACCTGGTGGGACTGCTGCCCCTCGTGGCAGAGCAAGTGTTGCTGGGAACCTGGGCAGTGCTGATGCTTGTCTTTGCAGCCCGCAAGTTTAACCAGCCTGCTGCCTCAGACATTGGCGACAAGAGCGTGTTCGAATATCTTAAACACGAGAGCGCTTGATTCATTAGATTCACTTCTGTGGCGCCATCCTGAGGAGAACCGGCAGAGTACCGCCTGATCGGGGGTATGGCGGTTGGGGACGGGGCGTGTAGGCTAGAACCATGGACTTGAGTCCGCTACTCCATCGCACTATTCTCCGTAACCTATGCTTGCCACCTCCCTCAAACCGCTTCCGGTAGAAGCGTCGCGCATCCGCCTCGCCATCCGTTCGCTGCAGCCGCAGGTAGTGGAGTGGCGACGGCAGCTTCACCAGCGCCCTGAGCTGGGGTTTCAGGAGCGGGTTACGGCAGAGTTTATTACCCAAAAGCTAACCGAGTGGGGCATTGAGCACCAAACGGAGATTGCAGAGACGGGAATTGTCGCGGTGATTCGCGGCGGCCAGCCAGGAAAGGTGCTGGCAATTCGGGCAGATATGGATGCGCTGCCCATTCAAGAACTGAACGAGGTGCCTTATCGGTCGCAGCATCCGGGGAAGATGCACGCCTGTGGGCATGATGGGCATGTGGCGATCGCCCTCGGCACGGCGCACTACCTGGCTCAGCGAGCAGAACAGCTTTCGGGCACGGTAAAGTTTATCTTTCAGCCCGCGGAAGAAGGGCCGGGCGGCGCTAAGCCCATGGTCGAGGCGGGCGTGCTCAAAAACCCTGATGCAGATGCCATTATTGGGCTGCACTTGTGGAACAACATGCCGCTGGGCATGATTGGGGTGCGAGCCGGAGCGCTGATGGCAGCAGTCGAACTCTTTGACCTCACCATTCACGGCAAAGGGGGGCATGGCGCCCTGCCGCACCAAACGGTAGATGCGATTGTGGTGGCCTCGCAGGTGGTATCGGCGCTGCAAACGATTGTGGCGCGCAACCTTGACCCGATCGCCTCCGGCGTGGTTACGGTGGGCACCCTCAACGCCGGACGAGCCAACAATGTGATTGCGGATTCTGCTCACCTCACGGGCACCGTGCGCTACTTTGACCCGGCGTTGACAGAGTTCTTTGAGCAGCGGCTTCGGGATATTGTGGCTGGCATCTGCCAGAGCTATGGCGCGTCCTTTACGCTGGATTATCAAAAGCTGTATCCCCCGGTGGTAAACGATGGGGCGATCGCCGATTTGGTGCGCTCTGTCGCAGAAGACGTAGTGGAAACGCCCATCGGTGTGGTGCCGGAATGCCAGACCATGGGCGGCGAAGATATGTCTTTCTTTTTGCAGGAAGTCCCCGGCTGCTACTTTTTTCTGGGCTCTGCCAATGTAGACAAAGGGCTGGCCTATCCCCATCATCACCCCCGCTTCGACTTTGATGAAACAGCGCTAGGCATGGGGGTAGAAATGTTTGTTCGCTGCATTGAAACCTTTCTCCATTGCACGCTCTAGGCAGGCTGCGATCGGTTGAGTTATCCACGGCTCCTGATTTTGGGAGCCGTTTGCCGTGAGGCAATTCCTCCCCCATCCGCACCAATGAGGGGCAATCGACGGGCTAGCTATGCAGACTTCACGCGAAAACGAATCGAAAAAAATCGAACATCAGCTGGAATAGCATTAGCTGACGGTTAATGTCTCTGTAACTGCCCAATTCAACAAGGGCTTATAAGAACCAGGTGCGGTATCGCCGAGCCAGCTTAAATCATAAGTTTTGCTTATCAAAATATTCGGTAAGTTTGAGGCAATATTTTGCAGAAAATGCTGCTTATTAGGTGAGTAGTGCATAAACTTAAAAGAATGTTACTTGCTTGAAGCATAGATTTATTTCTATGCTCAGCAAACGCAGCTTAAAGGCACAGCTAGAGTTCTGAAGCCGTTACCCACATTAAACAAGTGAATTTTCGGCTAGTGTTCTGTTCGATACAGACCGTTTACCTGTAAGCGATACGCACATCAGCACGGAGTGAAAACCATGAATCAGTTTGAATCGAGGCAGTCCCAGCCAACGCTAGATAGAGATGAGGGGTGGGTCGTGCAGGTCTATGGCAGTAATCGCCGCTTGCTCTGTGTTTTAGAGCCCTCTCACGGTTGGATCTTCTTAATCGGTTGCGGTGTTGGTCTACTGCTTTCAATCATTTGGATCAACCTCGCTCGCTATAGTCCTCCCTTAGAGCCGACCTCACCCACCGAGTTACCTGCACTGCAAGTGGATTGAGCTCATGTAGGTGATCTGGAGGAGAGGTCTGCGATGGGATTGTTACCTATGGAGGGAGCGATCGCAACGGGTGACATCTTCCATCTGGTTCATGTTTAACGACAGGTAAGCGACTTGGATAAATCCCATCCAGGGGTCGTCAGTCCGGCAATTCCAATCGCTTAGCACCAACGTGTCTTCTTAACGGATGAGGGCATCTGCCTCATCGCCATCTTGGATGATGGCGATGGTGATGAATGGTCAACTGTATGTTAAGTGGCAGTCGTCAGGCAACACCATTCTTCGCACCATTGGGTCAAACGCTGAATTGATATTCCGCTTCACATTAACCAGAGACAGGAATCACCAAACAAAAGAAAAACTTATGATTCGAATTTGACATTGCGTTTCAAATCCAGGCGAAAGAGCGCAAAAATCCGCGTCTTTCAGGATAGACTCAAATACATAGAAATCTAGACTTTGATAGAGCAAAGTCTATGGAAGTTGATGCAGAACAGCTATCTTCTTCCAGCCTGTTTGGAGAGCGGTCATCTCTAAACCCT
>JBGTOF010000277.1:0-19636 GCA_041742695.1 Elainellales cyanobacterium
ATAGTCCGACAGCTTGATGGTCTTGAATTCTTGATCAACAACTGCGGTTGCAGTGAAGTCGGGTGCAGTTTGTCCAACCCGAAGACACTCAGAAGATAGAGTCATGGAATTACTCTCCAGATATAGTGTCATTAACGATAGAGAAGTGCAGGTATAGCAGGCTGATTAGCGCTGTGCTTCATCTGTCACATCCAGTAAGTTCTTACGAACTGTTACGACTATATCATAGTCATAACGATTTTGAGTAAGAACTTTGAATTTGGGCGATCGCACCCCCTGACACCCCATGGCTTCTGCATTCAGTGGCGTTTTGGGCATTCTCTTGACAACCGTCTAAGGCTGTTACGGCAGCAGGCTAGGGCGTTGAAAACTCCCGCGTGATGTGCAAATTTCATGGTGTAATGGGCTTTAAGCGTTGGTCAGGCCGTGCTAGATCTGGATTAGATCGTTGCTCCTCCTACTCCTTATATAAGGATCTCCGGCGTCTGTGCGGTAGTTCTAAACGTTCTAGATACGTGAGAAAAATTTTGAGTATGCGGGCTTTGCCCCACCACTCAAAATCCTGGCTTTAAGACGGCTACCCTCTGTACGCTGTCATTTGCCAGAGTATGAGGTTGAGGTTAAGGCTGAGGGATGATGGGCGCAGGGCGGTGTAAGCTGGGCATCCTCAGCGTGAAATGGGGGTAGGCAATGAATGACTTAGATACGCGGGAGTGGCTGTTAACCAACGGACTGGGAGGCTTTGCCAGTGGCACCGTGTGCGATGCTCACACGCGCACCTATCACGGGCTGCTGGTGGCGGCGATCGCCCCCCCCGGACAGCGCACGCTGCTCCTATCGCGCATTGACGCAGAACTGATTGTGTCGAGCCAATCGGTTGAATTATCGACCAACTACTGGCAGGGTGGCGTCGTAGAACCCCAAGGCTACCGGCTGCTGCAATCGTTTCAGCGGCAGCCAGTTCCCACGTGGGTGTGGGGCACTGCGACCTGGCAGCTCACCCGCCAAATCCTCATGCCCTATGGGCTGCTGTCCCATGACCCGGTGCAGTTTCGCAATCGAGTGTTTGTGCACTATCACTACCAAGGGCAAGATGATGCCGTGCTGAACCTGCGCCCGTTGATTGTCGACCGCAGTTTTCACCATCAGCAGCGGGCGCAGCCTGGGCTAGAGTTTTCGCAACTGGTGGAGTCTCATCGGGCGCTGTTTCAGGCAATGCGCCCCGGCAGCGAGGGCATCTCGTGGCAGCTGGGCTGGAGCCAAGGCACTTATCACCGCGAGGGCCTGTGGTATCGCAACTATCTCTATCCTGAAGAGAGCCGTAGAGGCTTATTCGATGGCGAAGATCTCTATAGTCCCGGCTGCTTGACGATGATGGTGCGACCGGGCGATCGCCTCACCCTCGAAGCCCGCGTGCGCCGCCGCGATGCCGATCGCCCCTTCTCTCCCCCGACAGACGACACTGTTGAACGGGCGATCGCCGACGAAGCTGACCGTCTGGCTCAAACCTTTCATCTCAGCCCTGCACCCCCGGCTCAACCCTTATCCCAGTCGCCCTCTAACCCAGACCAGATGTGGCGACAGTTGCTCCAGGCGGGCGATCAGTTCATTGCTCACCGGGTCTCGATTCAGGGGCCAACGGTGATTGCAGGCTATCCCTGGTTTGACGACTGGGGCCGAGATACGCTGATTGCCTTGCCAGGATTGGCGATCGCCAGTCATCGCTACGACCTTGCCCGGGGACTCCTCGAAACCCTCGGCAAACACTGCCAAGATGGGCTGATTCCCAATACCTTCCCCGATGCAGGCGAACGTCCCCTTTACAACAGCATTGACGCGGCACTGTGGTGGATTGAAACCCTCGGGCTGTATTTAGAAGCCAGTCAGGATTGGGAGTTTCTGATGAGCCAATATGCCATCGTGCGCCAAATTTACATGGCCTTTGTCGCTGGCACTCATTACAACGTTCGGGTCGATGCCATCGACGGGCTCGTCACCTGGGATGAACCCGGCTGTGCCCTCACCTGGATGGATGCGGTGGTGAATGGGGAACCAATCACGCCGCGCCAGGGAAAACCGATAGAAATCAGCGCGCTGTGGTATTCAGCCCTGTGCTGGGCGCAAGACTGGGCTACTCGACTGCAGCAGTGCACTGCGCCAGAGCAGGCGGCTAAGTTTGAGAAGCAGGCGCACCGCTATCAACAACAGGCCGAGCAGGTCAAAGCTTCTCTGCAAAAATTCTGGAACCCTCAACTGGGCTACTTTCATGACACCATTGCGCCCAACGATGTGCCCAACCTGCAAATTCGCCCCAATGCGGTGATTGCACTGTCGTTGCGTCATTGCGGCTTTTCTGCTGCGCAGGGACAAAAGGTGCTGCATGTGGCGCGGGAGCGGCTGCTAACACCGGTGGGGTTGCGATCGCTAGACCCAGCCGACCGCGAGTATGTGGGCCACTATAACGGCAACCAGCGACAGCGCGACAGTGCCTACCATCAAGGCTCGGTGTGGAGCTGGTTGATTGGCCCCTTTATTCGTGCCTGGCAGCGGTTCTACCCTGAGGAACCGCTGCCTTGGAGTCCGGATACTCTGCTCGATCACTGGCAGCGGCAAGCTTGCCTTGGCTCTATTTCTGAGATTTTTGACGGCGACCCGCCTCATGCTCCCCAGGGGGCGATCGCCCAAGCCTGGTCGGTTGCAGAGCTGATCCGCCACTGGCCCGATTTGCGCGATCGCCTGCCAAGCTAATAGTGAAACATCAGCGCCAAAACAGCCCAATCAGAAGGGCGATCGCCGCACCGATGGCCGTGTTGATAATATTGACCATTTCATTGGTCAGCCAGCGGTATTTGGATTGATAGGTAGCGCCAATCACGCTTTCTATATTGGTGGCAATAAACGCCGCCACCAGACAGATCCCAATGCCCACCGAGGAAATTAGCCCCAGCCCATAGCCGACTAGGGCGATCGCCAGCCCACCCACAAGCCCCGCCAGCGTGCCCTCAAGGCTAATTGCCCCTTCTGTCCCCGCGGGCACCGGCTGAAAGGTGGTAATCAAAAACGTGCGTTTGCCATAGGCTTTGCCCACCTCGCTGCCGCAGGTGTCTGCCAGTTTAGTGCTAAGGCTTGCCACATAGCCCAGCACGAGCGCTGCCACCAGCGGCAAGTTTTCTATCCGACCTGCAAATAGATACGCCCCCAGTGCACAGAGCGCGCCCGTCAGCGCAGAGCCCCACACATTTTCCGGGCCGCGTACGCCCGATCGCTTCTCCGCAATGCCGAGGGCTTCTTTTCGAGCTTTGCCAATGTGGGTCACCGCCGTGCCCAGTGCAAAATAGGTGAGCATCACCGCATAGCCGCGCCAGCCCAAGGTGCCCCAAATCACAATCCCCAGCACCCAGGCATGAAGCAGCCCCTGGGGGGTGAGGAGCGCCTTAGGCGCAACCCAGGCGATCGCCAGCAGAATTGAGTTGAGGGCGATCGCCACGCCCCAGGGCAATAGAGCATCCATGATGGTTCATTGGGTAGTTGACGTGTGCCGGTCGGGTGCCAGGTTGGGTAGAGACGCGGCAGCCGTCTGGGATCAGGGTGAGATCCTGGCTCTTTGCCTGCTCCAACGGTACCATTTCAAAATAAAGCATCCACACGTTTCATTATGTCTCCGACCCTTTTTCATTTGGCGTTTCCCGTGGGCAATGTCGTCCAGACCAAGGCGTTTTATGTGGAGGGTCTAGGCTGCACGGTCGGTCGAGAAACGGCGCAGGCGTTGATTCTAAACCTCTATGGGCACCAGATTGTGGCCCATGTGACGCGGGATCCACTAGAGCCCCAGCGGGGAGTTTATCCTCGACACTTTGGCTTGGTGTTTACAGACGAGGCCGATTGGGAGGCGTTGGTGGCGCGATCGCACCTGCATCAACTCCCGTTCTACCAGTCGCCTAAGCTGCGCTTTCCCGATACGCCCTTAGAGCACCGCACAGTGTTTCTCGAAGACCCATTTCACAACCTGCTGGAATTTAAGTTTTATCGCCATGCCGCCGCTATTTTTGGCGAAGCGGGGCAGGCAGAAATTGGTGATACGGTGAGTTCTCACCTATAGCCGTGGGCTCTTGCTAGCGGGATTTGGCTGCCACTAACCGCGACAGCAGGTTGCGGGTAATTTGCTGCACACCGGGGTGCTGCACCGCAGGCCGTAGCTGAGGCGCACCAAAGTTATCCAACCCCCACACCCATTGCATGGTGCCTGTTGCAACCACGAGCGCGCCGCTGTCGGATTCGTAATAGGTCATGTCGGAATATTCCACCCGGTCATGGCGCAGGTGGGGCGAGTGGGCAATGAGCGTCAGATTGGGATGGTGGATGGTGCGGATCTTATCCACCTCGTAACCCAGCAATCCGGGCAGTCGATCGCCTAGCTGCAGGCCTGACTCGTGCAGCACCCAGTCGGGCACGGTCTCTGCGAGCTGCACATCCCCGCGCACTGGGTCAACGGTATACATCACGCCAAACAGCAGCCCTTCTGGCAAATAGACGGGCTCGTCGCGCCAGCGCGTGGTTACAAGCTGATCATTGGTTGGGTTGTGGTCATACCAGAGGGGGTCGTGGCGAGCCCATTCTTTGTAGGCTACTATCGTGCGATCGCTCGCCCCGTTGATCGAACTGGGTTCTAGCCGAATTTGCCAATAGCAGGTATTGGCAGAAAAGACGCCAATCCCGACGCCAGCATCGCGCGCGGCGGTCACCTGCTGACGCATTTCCCAGCTCCAGTATTCGTCGTGCCCCACAATTAAGAAGGCGCGGTGATTGAGCAGCACGTCAGCGGTGTGGTGCGTGTCGATGTTGGTGGCGTAGGTCACATCGTAACCTTCGCGCTCTAGCCAGCGCACCAGATTATATTCCCACCCGGCTCCATAGCGGCTGCTGGGCTGCATGTTGGTCAAAAACTCACCGGCGCCGACGCCATAGGCTGCCTCGGGGTTGGGGCTGAGGGCGTAGGGGCGGTTGAAGGAGACCTTATAGGCGCGGGGCCAGCGGCTATTCCAGGTGTAGAGCGATCGCCCACCCCAGTTGTTGTAAGCCTGGTAGGTGGTCACGCTGGATTGAAACAGATAGTCTGACGGGCGATCGTCTTCTCGCACCACAAAAATGATGTAGCTTTGCTCGCCCGTGCTCGCCGTGAGCTTGGCGAGATAGAACCCACTGAGCCAGACAGGGTCGTCGCCGGTGCCATCAGGAATGGTGAGGGTATAGGGCGATCGCCAGTTGCATTCCACTTCGCGCGTCCACCAGTTAACGCGGGGACGGGGTTGGCTCACCCGCTGTCGTTCAATCGGCCCAGCCACTTGGCGACCGCCCTCGCCGCCATACCAGCCCATGCGAAAAATATCGATCTGGTACGTGGGCGCTTGGGTGTTGACAAATAGCTCAATCTCTTGGCCCTGGTTAACACTGGTCAATGAGGCATAGCCCTCAATTTCATGCTGAGGGGCGGGCTGCGTGAGCTGCCAGTCGGAGGTGCCAGAGCGGGCGTTTTCTTGAGCGATCGCCCCTCTCGACTCAAGCGGGTGGGCCAAAGTTTGCGCAGCTAGGGCTTGCTCTGGATTCCCCAGGCTGATCAGCAGCACCCATCCCAGGATCAGCAGTGCTCGTCCCCATTGCCGCCATTGAGATCGGGACGGGTGAACGAAGATTGTTTCAGATAGCGATCTGAGCGATCGCCCCACTGATATTGGCGGATAATCGCCTGTTCCAGCACTCTGAAATTG
Organism: Elainellales cyanobacterium; assembly: GCA_041742695.1. Classification (GTDB taxonomy): domain Bacteria; phylum Cyanobacteriota; class Cyanobacteriia; order Elainellales; family Elainellaceae; genus Kaiparowitsia. The sequence continues at coordinate 5,766 of JBGTOF010000277.1, forward strand.
GGGCATCTTAACAAAAAAGACTTGTATAAGTGCAATGGAATTGGGCTGTGTCGCGCTGCGATGACCCGTCTATGCCATCGCACATACGTTGGACCTGGATCTTATGCCCGCGAATGTTAATGCTCAATATGGGGCGATCGCTAGCACTACAGAGACGCCCTCTACGCTGACATCCTACCTCGATGCCATTGCAGGCGCGGCGACGTTTGATCTAAGTGGCCTACCTCAAGACTATTTCATCACAGCCGAACACAACGACGTGGGCTGGGTGCAAACCATTTTTCAGGCGTTAGGGCTGCAATCGCTGCTGCTGTCGTCGCTGCGGCTAGAGGGGTTTCGCTATGTTGTCATTCACGGCAATGACTGCTGCACCATTGTGATTCGGCAGCGATCGCAATACCTCGCGCTGTTGCTGCGCTAGTCCCAAACGACAGCAGTATCCGCAGCGTTTATCCGATGGCTGCAAGACTTTGACCCTGAAACCCTCACCATCCATTCGCGCTTTCAGAGTGGTGGATAGGAGATAGCTTCCCTCATACCCATTCGCTTCATACGTCTAGCTCTGTTACACAGAATAGATTATGGAGGGCGATCGCCCAAGAGGTGTCCAATCGCCGCCAAATCAACTATCGGCTGCAATAAATGTCACTAAACACTAGAAGTGCGATCGCAGGCTCTGTTGGTGACTGCAGGGCACTCCTGATATAAAAATCGAAGCAGGAAGCATAAGGCCTGTCGTCACCTGCGTCACGATTCATCTGCTATGCATCATCCTGAGCCGCATCTCGGGTTTCTGGCGAAGCATTGTAGAGGGCATCAAGCCGCTCCCGCGCATCATCAACCGAGATCGACTTCATCACGAGGTAGGGTTCTCGAATCAACCGCCCCGACTCGTCCATTAGTTCAGGATGCTGGCTTAACTGCTGTGCAGAAGCACCAGCCCCTTGTCCACCTTGGGTTTGGGGTCGTTGCGATTCGACGCCAAGCGTCATCAAATTTCGAATTAGGTTTGACACCGCCAAAAACGCGAGCAGTGTAAACGCACAAATATAAAGTAATTGCAGCATGATTGCGCTTTTCCTCGCCCTTTTCTTAGTACAACTTAAATCCGATCCTGCATGCAGAGCTTAGGCAAACTTTGCGTTTGGCAGTCTCTAGCGCATGTCTTAACCCCATTAGTCCCTATCCCCAGCACTGAAACCCTATCCAAAAACTCTTTGACTCAACCAGCCCGCTCGCTAAACTGGCATCTATTCTAAAAAATTAACCTACGAACCCCAAACACCTTATCCCACTTGCTACTGCATCAAGATAGCCTGCATTACTTGAATTTCCGCTTCGGGTTGGCGTCCAGCACTCTCAGCATAAACTCGCAGATTATGAGAAAGGCAGCGCTTCTTTATTAAACGGTAAACCCAGATTTTTTGCTGCGATCGCATTCTCATTCTGGCAGACTCTCGCGCCAGTAGCGACCCCACAGCAGTTAATTCTGCTGAATTATTGAGGCGAGTCTGGGGGCATATTAAACGACCCCAAACGGTGCCGGACTGAAACCTTCCAGCACTCCATGACCAGCTGATGCCAAGGCATGAGAGCCGACGACTCAATTCCTACCTGGCCCCCCGTTGCTTGAAACAGTGTCTTCGCAGAGGCGACTTCTTGGCGAGCCTGCTGAACACGTGCTAAAAGTGTGGCCTGCTCTTGTGCGCTCAAACCTTCTAGGGCCGGCTCGTTGAGCAGAGTGTGCGATCGCTCAAACCAATACTGGAAATCATCCAGCAGTGGCTCTAACAATGTTTTTAGCAATTGCGACTCAGGCAAATTAGGCCCTACCATTAAACAATTCGTAACGAAAGACAGTATGCGCTAATCTTAACGCGATTTACATTTTGCAACAATTGGTTGTGATCTGTGACATTGGTTTGCCGAATTCATCAGCGACTACGCCGGGGGGCGTTGGCGCGGCTGAAGGCTTTACGGTTGTTCGCCCCATGCAGGAGAGTTTTTGACGGGCGATCGCCCAGATCCTTTGCCTGAATTACCGCTGAGTCGCGTAATTTCTGCCAAGAAGTCCTACTCTGTCCAATTAGTGCCGTCGTGTCTCGCTGATCAAAAGGGGGCAAGTCTATTGCAAGGATTGACTAGAGTGGGTGGGGTTCAGATCAGCATGTTTGTGGAAGCCTCGCAGTAGACGGGTTCTACAAAAACAAAACCCCTAGCCAGCGCTTCACGTGCCAAGTGAGAGCATACAAGCCATGAGCCAAAATCCCCAAAGGATAACTACGACCTTGTATCCAACCCGTAATATAAGAAAGAGAAGTCAAACTCCGATCTCTGTACTTTCTGTTATCCCATGCCAAACGACCTGCCCTCCAGCGCTGCATCCGTTGAGCCTATCTCGCTGCCCAAAACCAGCGAATCGGAAACCCTGCAAAAGATTCGCCATACCACGTCTCATGTGATGGCGATGGCGGTGCAAAAGCTGTTTCCCAAAGCGCAGGTGACCATTGGCCCCTGGATTGAAAACGGCTTCTATTACGACTTTGATGCGCCTGACCCCTTTACCGAAAAGGACTTGAAGGCAATCAAAAAAGAGATGATCAAGATCATCAACCGAAAACTGCCCGTTACTCGCGAAGAGGTGCCACGGGATGAGGCCGAGCGGCGAATCAAGGAACTGGGCGAACCCTATAAGCTCGAAATTCTAGCGGATTTGAAAGACCCCATTACGATCTATCATCTAGGCGACCAATGGTGGGATCTCTGTGCTGGGCCTCATCTAGACAGCACTGCCGAACTCAACCCCAGCGCGATTGAGCTAGAAGCAGTAGCCGGAGCCTATTGGCGGGGTGACGAAACGAAGGCTCAGCTTCAGCGCATCTATGGCACGGCGTGGGAAACCCCAGAGCAGCTTGCGGAGTACAAGCGCCGCAAAGAAGAAGCGTTGCGCCGTGACCACCGCAAGCTAGGGCGCGAGCTGGGGCTGTTTTTGTTTTCTGATGTGGTAGGGCCAGGGTTGCCCCTGTGGACGCCCAAAGGCACTGTGCTGCGGTCTACCCTAGAGGATTTTTTGAAGCAGGAACAGTTGAAGCGGGGCTATCTGCCTGTGGTGACGCCTCACATTGCGCGGGTAGACCTGTTCAAGGTTTCGGGCCACTGGCAGAACTATAAGGAAGACATGTTCCCCATGATGGCCGAGGATGACGCTGCTCGGCTAGCGGAGCAGGGCTTTGCCATGAAGCCAATGAACTGTCCGTTTCATATTCAGATTTATAAAAATGAGCTGCGCTCTTATCGAGATTTGCCGATGCGGTTATCGGAGTTTGGCACCGTTTATCGGTACGAGCAATCGGGTGAGCTAGGCGGCCTGACTCGGGTGCGTGGGTTTACGGTAGACGATTCCCATCTATTTGTCACGCCGGATCAACTGGCTGCGGAATTCATGAGTGTGGTGGATTTGATCCTCTCTGTATTCAACAGCTTGCAGCTTAAGAACTTCAAAGCTCGGTTGAGCTTCCGTGACCCCAACTCAGACAAGTACATTGGCTCGGATGAGGCGTGGTCTAAGGCAGAGAGTGCCATCCAACAGGCGGCGGATACGCTAGGCCTGAATTATTTTCTGGGCATTGGCGAAGCAGCATTCTATGGCCCCAAGCTAGACTTCATTTTCCAAGATGCGCTGGAGCGGGAGTGGCAGCTCGGCACGGTGCAGGTGGACTATAACCTGCCGGAGCGGTTTGAGCTGGAGTATGTGGCGGAAGATGGCTCACGCCAGCGCCCAGTCATGATTCACCGCGCGCCCTTTGGTTCGCTAGAGCGGCTGGTGGGGATTTTAATTGAGGAATACGCAGGCGATTTTCCGCTTTGGCTGGCTCCGGTGCAGGTGCGGCTGCTAGCGGTGACGGAGGAGTTTTTGCCCTATGCGAAGACAGTGGCAGCGCAGATGCGATCGCTCGGCATTCGGGTTGAAGTTGATACTAGCGGCGAACGTCTCGGCAAGATGATCCGCAATGCGGAAAAACAGAAGATTCCCGTAATGGCTGTGATTGGGGCTAAAGAAGTAGAAACCAATGGCCTCAGCGTGCGGACACGAGCCTCGGGTGAACTCGGGGCGATCGCCGTAGCTGAAGTATTGGAACGGTTAACAGCGGCGATCGCCCAATACGGCACGTTCTAATTCCTGCTCATGAAGTGGCGGCGGCGTTCCTGCGCGAATGCACTACAGCCCATCTGTACAAAGTGGCTCAGATCGGCGCTCTAAGGAATCCTTATCTTATAAGGGTTTCTTAAAGACATGAGCGCTAATTAGCGCATCAGGTTCTCTGTAGTCATAGATGAAAACAAGTGATAACAAAAAAAAGGGGAAGTAAAAACTTCCCCTTTGACTACCAAGGACCACATCATCAACTTTTAGCAATACTGAGCAAGGTGTGCAGACCACGCCTCACTCATGTAGAACATTAGCCATGCTTATTGGGTGCTGAGGCAGCGCCTAGTAAGCCAGACCCATGCTGCGCGTGGTTTCTGCACCCAAATAAACCCGAATACTTAGGAAGTCGGTGGGGCAGGCTGTTTCGCAGCGCTTGCAGCCTACGCAGTCTTCAGTGCGTGGAGACGAGGCAATTTGGCCAGCTTTGCAGCCGTCCCAAGGCACCATTTCGAGCACATCGGTGGGGCAGGCGCGTACACACTGAGTACACCCAATGCAGGTGTCATAAATTTTGACGGAATGAGACATTGATATAGCGGCTCCAAACGATTGATTGCCTATGATCACATGGCACGGTCGCGCACAAACCTCTGTATCCAGAACCTCTGCATCCAGAACCCTATGCTCAGACCGACCCATCAAGGTATCTTTCAATTGCAACCTAGTGTAGAACGAGGGTTTCACCGGATTTTAAAAACCGCGAAAAACTTCAAAGATCGTAATATCGGGCGATCGCCCTTTTGCTCTGATCAGGTAGTCAAATCCCATAGGGAACAGCACAGCAATTGCCAATTCCTCCGAAAGTAAGGAAAAAATAAGAGCTTTAGGCAATCTTGCGAGAGATTATTGCTCAATCCTCAAAATTATGCCCTGCTCACCTTGAAATTTAAATCAACCATCCCATAATCTAAGGCAAGCCCTCGACAAGGGGTATGCTGGTTTGCCTTGAGATCAACATCTTGTGGGGTCTTAAGGTTTCTAAATAACGGTTTGCCCGAGTGAGCCACGAATCGTTGTTCCACTGCGTACGTCCTACACAATCAATAACATTGGAGAAAGTAACCATGGGTTGGCTAAGCAGACTGTTCCCCGGAAGTAAGAAAAAAGATGATGCTAAGTCTACGGCGAAGGCGCCTACGGCTGCCGCGAAGGCGCCCGCTGCGGCTGCCCCAGCTGCGGCTGGAATTCCCCCCGAGCGCGTTGGGTTAGATGGCGAGTATGACGACAGCGGTCTGGCTAAGCGCGTTGCGCTAGCGTTTGACAACGACTCCACGTTAGAGGATCTGGGTCGTCTCTGGGTCGCGCAGACCAGCTCTAAAGTGGTGCTCAAGGGCGAAGTGCCGTCTCAGGACTATCTCAACAAAGCCATTAGCGTGGCCCGCAGCGTGGATGGGGCGACTGAGGTCGATGCATCACAGGTGAAAATCATGGCTCAGGGTTAGGGTTCTGAACCCTAACCTTCAATAGCAGGTGGGACTTATCCCCTATCTGTTTAAAGGCGGCCTCAATGATGTAGTCGGTGACTGCAAAAATGGCGTGGATGCTATGCCTTTCGTAGCATTTACGCCATTGACGTTTGGATTAGGGGCGATCGCCCCCACTATGCCAAATCGGGCAAAAGTAGCGCTATGCAGAGAAAAGTCCCATCTTTACGGCTCGTCAGTTGCTAGTTCTCGGAGTTGCTTCAGCGTAGGCGACTTTAAACGTTAAGATCTGGTTAAGCATTGAATTAATCCGTCCTGTGCGCTGCTTTGCAACCTCCTTGGAGATTCCCTCGTCCCCCCACATTGGTGATGCCGTTTTGATTTTGTACCCTGCGTATGCTGCAGGGCGCATGGGCGTTATTTGCGGTCGAGAGGACGAATCCTTAGATCCGCTGTGCGATCGGTGGCTGGTGCAGGTGCAGGCAGACGACCTGATCTTGTCGCTGTATCCCAGCGAATTTTGTATTTTAGACTAAGTAGAGAGTAAGCCGCTTGATGTAGACCGGGGGGAGAGGGGCGATCGCCCCCGAAAACGGTCTGGGAAAGTAGGCGGTTCACCCGGTCTATGGTTTAATATGACTTCTAGCTTGCTCCTCCCAACCGCTTGGATGCGATGGTTTCATGCACGATCGGTTTGGCTTTCGCGACTCTAAAGACAGCGCATTGATTCGGTCGGCGCCCTTCTTTGAAGGGCTGCCTGATGCTGCTGTGGAACGTGCTGTAACCCAGGTGGTGACGCGCAGCCATCCGCCCAACCAAGTCCTTTTACTAGAAAATGACTGGGGTAGTTCGGTCTACTTCATTTTGGAAGGCTGGGTTAAGATTCGCACCTATAACTTAGACGGCAAAGAAGTCACCCTCAATATTATTGGCAAGGGCGAACTATTTGGTGAAATGGCCCCGTTGGATGAAGTGCCCCGCTCTACCGACGTGATCACGCTTGCGCCAACGGTGATCGGCAATATGCCTGCGCAAGATTTTGTAAAGCTACTGCAAACCGAGCCGGAGGCCGGTATCAAGCTTGCCAAGCTCATGGCACGGCGGCTGCGCCAAGTGAACCGACGGTTGAGGCTGCGTGAAACAGATAGCGTATCGCGCGTGGCGGATATTATCCTATTTTTGGCAGATGGTCAGGGCAAAGTAGGGCAGCAAGGACTCGAGATTCCCAACTTGCCTCACCGTGAGCTGAGTAGCCTTAGCGGGCTGGCGCGTGAAACCGTGACGAGGGTGCTCAGCAAGCTAGAGCGCAAAGGGCTGATTATGCGCGATCGCGACATTATGACGATCCCAGATATCAACGCCCTTGAGCGACTGCTGTTCTAAGGGGTAGGCTAGTCAGCCCAAATATTAGCAACTGTTGCAAAATAGGGGCGATCGCTCATCCTTGCAGTAGTGTGAGGGTAGAGCACGCGGCATCGCAGAACCATCCCATCGCCCCGAGCGCCCAGGTTCACGGGCGAATTCTGCCACTTAACATCACTGCCGCAGGCCCATGGCACCGCCATCCCATTGCCCAATTGGCAAGGAGTAGCTCATGGCTATCCACAAAATTCTCGCGGCATTAGATGATTCTTCCTTGGGAAAAGAAGTCTTTGACCAAGCGCTAGACCTGGCAGAAAAACACCAAGCCGAGCTGCTCCTGGTTTATTGCCATACCCCTGAGCTCAGCACGAGCCCCATGATGCTGCCCGGAGAACTGGGACTGTCGTCCCACTTTATTACTCAGGCATACCAATCGCAACAGATATATCTTGAGCAGCGGAAGCAGCAAGTGCAGCAAGCACTGCAGCAAAAATCTCAAACTGCGAATCAGCACGGCGTTCCTACCCAGTACATCGCGTGCTATCAAGAACCTGGTCAGGGAATTTGCCACATGGCAAGTCAGCGGGGCGCTGATTTGATTGTGATGGGGCGTCGAGGGCGGCGCGGATTAGCAGAGGTGATGCTGGGCAGCGTTAGCAACTACGTGCTGCATCACGCCCCCTGCGCGGTTATGGTGATTCAATCGCTGCAGCCCGCGATGCCAGCAGCAGCATCCACAGAGGCAGAAGATCCAGAGAATGCAGAGGTGACGACTTCGGCAACCTCCTCTCACCTATTCTAGCTATAACCCCAAATCCACCGCGATGCGATGCGCGCAGGCAAAGCCTGAAAAGGCCACTGCGTTAAGCCCCTGCCCCGGAAACGTGCTATCGCCCACGCAATAGAGACCCGGAACCGCAGTGCGGTTAAAGGGCATGCCCAGCAAACCCAGCAGTTTGCGCCGGGGAATGGGGCCATAGGTGCCATCGGCGCGTCCCAAAAAGCGGCGATGGGTGCGTGGCGTGCCGGTTTCTTGGAAGTCGAGCGCCTCTGCCAATCCTGGAAAAACAGCGCTTAACCGCTCCACAATCCGATCTGCTGCGGCGTCCTTTTTGGCCTGATAGGCCTTGGACGGCATATTCTGCCAGGCGTCGAGCCAGTCTGGCGTAAAGGCGTGGACAATGTGATGCCCAGCCGGAGCCAAATCGGGGTCGAGTAGGGTAGGGATCGATACAAACAGCGTGCCTTGGGCCTCTTCTAACTGAGTCCAATCCTCCAACAAAATGTGGTGGCAGGCGGTGCCTGGGGGGAGCACCTCGGCTTTAACTCCGAGGTGCAGGCTAAAGAAACTGGGTGACTTTTGGTAGCGCGATCGCCATTTTTGTTCAGCCCGAGGCATCGACTCTGGGGGCAACAGCTGATCAAACGTGTCCCACCGGGTGGCGTTAGAGACAACCCGCCGAGCTGTATAGGTTTTGCCCGATGCAAGGCGAACCCCAACGGCGCGATCGCCCTCTCTCATAATCTCGGTCACCCGAGCTTTGTATTCAATTCTGCCGCCGGTTTTTTCTAAACCGGCAACCAGTGCCTCCGCAATGCGCCCCACCCCGCCCTTGGGATAGTTGATGCCACCGTAGTGGCGATCGCTAAACACCATACCCGCATTAATCATCGGCGTTTTGTCAGCAGGCACCACCGACCAGCAATAGCACTCCATATCAATGAACTGCAGCAGGGCGGGATCTTGAATATACCGTCGGGCAATATCGCCCGCGTTCTGAGGCAAATACTTCACTAAGCCCAGACATGCCAGAGGATGCTGAAAAAACACCCGCGTTAGATAGCGAGGCTCCTCAAGCGACAGCAGCTCCATTGCGTTAAGACAGTTAAACACACGCCAGCACTCGTCATAAAACTGACGGATCCCCACTGCTTCATGGGGGAAGTGTTGAATTAACTCTTGCAAGAATTTCTCATAGTCGCGATGCACCTTTAGATCCAACCCCTTCGGGAGGTGATAGTGAATCTGCACCGGATCAGGAATCGTCTCGAGATGCATCCCCACGGCATCTAACGCTCGGGTCAAGAGATTCGTCGTTCCCTGCTGGCCAAATCCAAAAATCATCGACGCGCCTACATCAAACCGATAGCCAGCCCGCTCAAAAAAACCAGCACTGCCCCCAGGGATGACATAGCGCTCAAGCACCAGCACGGCTGCACCCTTTGCGGCCAGTTGGGTTGCCGTGACCAAGCCGCCAATCCCCGATCCAATGACAATCACATCCCAATCAAGCCGGGGAGCAGCAGAAGACACTGAGGCAGAATCCGAATCAACAATCATTGCGGCCACATTGCGCTGAACTACTCTCCTTAGTGTAAGTGGTGAACGGGCAGCGCTCTAGCCATCAAATAAATGGAGTTAAACAAGCCTGTTTCAGTATGCAAGGGCTAGAGCAAAACTATCTCAATGCATTGGTATGCCGCATGCCGCGTACTACTGCCGCCTCATCAATATTCTCATCAATACAAGGCCAGCGTGAGTTCGAGCGTGTGGATTCATCCCCGCAGCGTGGGGATGAATCCGCCTAAACTCGGATTGCCTGTTGCCGAACTGACGTTAAGAATAAATCCTGTAAGAGAAAAAAGGTGGAACCGGTCTGACGACCAACCCCACCTGCCGATCCTTTGAGAGGAGAACACTAAAATAAAGAGTACAGTTATTGAAAATGATTGTCAATAGATTGTCGATTTTAGATACGGGCGGCTTGACTGGAATTGCGATGTTAGTGGCGGGCTTATGAGAGCGCAGGTAGTTGCAGTAGGTGATGTGGCAGCCTCAGTCGGTGTTTGCCACGTCTACCCACATTTGACATCGCTGTATAGGCGCATGAACTGCTATCATTAAATACTGGACATACGCGGATGTGGCGGAATTGGTAGACGCGCTAGATTTAGGTTCTAGTACCGCAAGGTGTGAAGGTTCAAGTCCTTTCATCCGCATATTTTATGACTGATGTAGCCATAGTTTTGGTCGAGTGGGTTGCTGGTGATGAGCAATTGATTTGTCAGGGCTCCTTATTAGGGCTCAATGCAGCTTTGTCGTTGTATTGAGTCGCTATGGGCTTGATTGACCCACAAGCGGCATCGAGATATGGCATCCGCTGACGCTTGCTCTAGACGATCGCAGGTATCAGCGATGACTTTATGGCCCAAATGTGTGGTGATGTGTTGCGATCGCCCGAGGATTGTTCCCACTCACAGAAACAATTGAGTAAGATTTAATAACGGCACTGAATGAGCGCAAAGATTCATAAATTTTGCTCGATCCTAAGGATTCTCTGGGGAAAGCATCTTGAATTTTTGAAGCGCATGGGAGAAATTGAGTGTGCATGGTGTTGAGTCAAGTTGGGACTGCCAGGCATTAACTCAACTGCCACAGCGTTGAAGTGGTATGCCACTTGAGTGCATTCCAGGTTTGCAAGTGGGCTGAATGGCGAGAGTGGGGATGCGTTTAACAGACGTCATGTGTTCGGCTTGGCTAGCTTAGGGCGTGGTGTACAGGATCTGCGGGCTAAGCTCTGCCAAAATGCTGAGCAGATGGAATCGACTCTGTGATTGGGATTGATGAACTGAGGCATAGGAGTGACTACGCAGCGATCGCATGATGGACTCTAACGATCTAATTACATTGCAGGCGTTTATGCTGGCGCTGGTTCAGCTTGATGATGAGCTGCCTGATGATCTGCATCAGGCGGTGCATCGCATTGGCAATGAACTGACCCAACACCGGCCCGAGCTGGCAGAGGAGGTGCGATTGCTGGTGCAGCAGCATGCCCGCCTTAATGAGCTTTACGAGATTGAATGTCAGCATCTCCAAGACCTATATCCCATCCAAGTGCGCGCTAGACGGGTGATCAACGGGCATCATGCGGACGATGTGGATGAAATTACATGGGCGCATATCGCCAATGCCATTCTTAAGGCAGATGATTACTACAGTGGCGCACGAGATTTGCTGCGTCGGGCGCAGGCTCATGGCGTGCCCAATGCATCGGGCGATGTGAAGGTGTTTTTGAGTGCGTTGCAGCGAGCCGTGACAGCAACGCGGGAGCGTGCGATCGCCGTGCTCAAAGCGTTAGAACAGCGTCCTCTCACCATTCGCAGCTTGCCCTCTATGGTAGGGCTATCCGTTGATCAGTCTCGGGCGATTGTGCAGTCGCTCTGGGAAAAAGGATATGTCGATCAATTTACCGGAAATATCTTTAGAAGTCTTGCTGCCTTGATCGGGGTAAGGCATCATCGGAACGAATCCATCGATCCAGATACCTACCTGACAATAACCAGTAAGGGGCACTTTTTCTTGCATCCAGTGGTCGTCATCGGTAGACGTGAGGGCAAGCGTTAGTGAATGGTTCGACAGATTGGCTACCGGTCGTGCTGGTAGCCGGCATTGCAGGGTTCTGTAATCTTCTAGATGCCTATGAGAAGATCATGGATCTCTGCAAAAAGCTGCTGTTCTTTGAACCAGTTAAGAGTGTTGGCTTTTGGCTTCTGATTCTGGTTCAAGTGTTATTCCCTTCTATTACTTTTCTGCTCTGGGTTACAGAGTTTTTTACGCTTAACCCTGCGGTAGATGTATTGCTGGTGATTCAGGCGATCGCCGTAGGGTTAAGCTTCGTCGCCTTCCTCAATGCCCGCACTGAAACCGGTTTTCTGACCATTGACATTAAAAGCCTTTACGATCGCCTTTTGGCAATTGGTGTGCGCATCATCGCGGCCCGAGAGACTCGTCGCACCTCACAGTTCCTGCGTGAGTTTGAGCGTGAGCTGACCCATCCTACTGCCAATTTGGAAGAAGGCCTGAAGGATCTAAGAGCTTACTTTTCTGCAGATATTGCGCTTTCTCCTCAAGATGAGAGTGATCGCCTTGATCTCATTGATAAGGCGTTAGAAGAGCCTTCGGTCTATCACCAGATCACAACCATTCAAGCGCTGGTGCTACTAGTCCGAAAGCAAGACCTGTTCTACATTCTGCAGCAGTTTGGCTGTCGCAGTGAGTTCCTGCAGCAGTTTTTCCCTAATGAATTTAGGCGGCGTAAAAGTTAACGTGTCTGAGCTTCTTGGGGTGCCTGCTGATCTGAGGGTCTTACTGCTCCAACTCTCGATAAAGCGATTGCAGCAAATTTTCTAACTTCTCATCAGGGCAACACTCAACCAGCGCATCAAAGACATCAACCAAATTAGCAGCCGTCTCACCCAATGTAGGGCTAAAGTTCCAAACATCCTGCGCCCAACCGCGCGGCGTTTCATTCTCAAAGATCAGCCGTTCTAAGAGAGATTTAGCTTCTGCTTTCGATAAAGACATAAAGATCCAGAATAAAAAGGCGTACCTAACGGCACGCCTAACGAATACCATACAACTCTGATAAACAGTCTCACCTAATTGAGGGCTTCAAACCCTCTATCATCCGTGCAACAGCATTGCAGAGCCCCAGGGCTTTGTCAGGGTTGTGTTTACCCACTGACTGAATCAGTGCTACTAAACTCAACCAGTTCCAAACATGCCCTAGTCTCTAAGACGCAACCGTTGCTCGGGCTATCTCTTACGAAACCATCATTCACCAAGGTGACACCTATGCTAGTAGGTCTCAACATGCCAGCGCTCTTTAATTGACCGCTGATAGTCTTTCCACACAACGTTTTCCTTCGCTGCCGCCGCAGACATGGCCTCATCAATGCCATCTTCCATTCCCTTTAGTCCACAAATGTAGACATGGGTTTTTTCTTGCTTCACCATAGTCCATATTGCGTCAGCATGCTCAGCTACACGGTGCTGAATATACATGCGACCGCCTTCGGGATTCTGCTGCTCGCGGCTAATGGCATAGGTCAGCTTGAAGTTATCAGGGTACCGTTCCTGAATCTCTTCTAATTCTTCCTTATAAAGGATATTGGGTGTGGTAGGAATGCCGAAAATCAACCAGGCAAATCCATTGAATTGATAATCGGGATTAAGAGCCCGCTCGTTATCCTTAAACATCCGCCAGAGGTATGCCCGGAATGGTGCAATCCCTGTTCCAGTCGCCATCATAATGACGTTGGCCTCTGGGTCATCCGGCAAGAGCATTTCTTTTCCAACGGGGCCTGTAATCTTGACATCTGCACCAGGCTCTAAGTTGCACAAGAAGGTCGAGCAAACACCCTTCACCACCTCACCCGTCTCTGGATGCTTGTATTCCAACTGCCGCACACACAACGAAACCGTTTTATCGTCGAGCTTATCGCCATGACGAGTAGAGCCAATTGAGTAAAGGCGCAGCTTGTGGGGCTTGCCTTTGTCATCCATTCCATCAGGAATGATACCGATGCTCTGCCCCTCTAGGTAGTGCAGGTTCCCACCGGACAAATCAAACGTAATGTGCTGAACTTCGCCAATTCCATCCTCTGCGACCAGTTTCTCGTTCGAGATGCACTTCCCAACAAATGGGTCTTTCGGACGATACAAGTTAACCGGGACGTTAGATTTTGCCTTTTCTTTTGCTTGCGTCATGGGCTCACTCTGCTGTTTCGGTTGTGCTGAAGTCGATGCTTGAGGTTCAGCCTTCGAAGCCCTGCTGCCATTGGTCGCAGCGGTGGCGTCAGCATCCAATGGCTGAATGCTAACGATCCTGCCACCCATTCGCGTAATGCGCTGCATTTCTTGGTTCATGCGCGCATAGGGCACCGTCATGAATATGCTGCCGCTCCGACGAATGGGATACTCCATCTTGTCGGTTTCCTGGTTTTGGCGTAGACCTTCTACTTCGTAGACGAAAAGACGACTACCGGATAGTGAGTTGGCAGAACCGCCCGCTGCGCTTGGATTGTACATTGCT
>JBGTOF010000282.1:0-17938 GCA_041742695.1 Elainellales cyanobacterium
TTTTAAAAGGGTCAGATTGAGGATCAAAAGCCACCTGTACGGATCACATTGTTCCTTGAAACCCTCATTCCTTCGTAGCAGTTCCTCAGTAGTTGAGGTAGTTCAAGTAACTCCAGAGGGCTTTTCAAACACCCTCTAAGATATTCCGAAAGCAGAACGGCAGGATAGCTTGGAGGAATCAAGGCCTTGGATTTAGAGAGTTATCCTCAAAACGCATTATCTTAGGTGTCAGACTCATAGGTGTCAACGTCTTCAAATGAAGGCTCAATAGCGTCAAACTCTGACTGGCCTGAGTAATCCAATGCATTCTGAAACCCGATGAGCTGAATCATGGGGCGGTTGGGATTTGTGACATCAATATAGGCAATACGGCTGCGTTCGATCGTGTTGGGCAGGTTGCGCATTTGGGCGATCGCCCTTAGCTGATCTGAGAACCGAGCCGCAGTAGTGAACGCGCCAATATGCACCGTGCCCACATCGGTACTTAATATCAAGTTGGACGGATTCCGCCAATCAATTTCAACAATGTGAGGTGCCGTCGGTATGGCGGCTTTAATCTGGGTAATTTCTTGATACATATCCGACCACTGGCTGCGATTCTGCCCATCCATGCCAACTACGGTGAGGTCGGGCACTTGCAGACTCGAGCCAAGAGTAAGGTAGTTTTCGAGCGGAAACCAGGCACCCGTAGAATCGAGTAACCCTCGGATAGATTGGGGCGTGTGCTGAGACGCTTCATCGGCTTCGGCATTGGGTAGCGTCAGCTCTGGGTCAGGGATAAATTCCTGCGCAATTGCAACGGGTTTACGCTCTTGAACTTGCAATATTAAGCTAGGAGGAAATAGCTGACGAGTAATGGTGGCGTCAGCGATGGGGCCGCTCGCTTCTAGCTCTCGGGCGATCGCCTCTGTATCGACTTCCCATAGGGCCTGAGGATACTCCATCGGCAGTAACTGCTGCACCATGTCGGAAGACAGCAGCTCATTTCCGTCTACCTGGATCTGGCTAGAGTCATAGATAACCCAGCTAGGCCGCGTGACTAGCCAGATTGCGCCACTCGTTAGGGCGATCGTCACCAAGAGTCGCCAGCACGACTGCATAGCCTTGAGCCGCCGCTGTCCGCGCAGCCGCTGCCGCCGCTGTGCTAGCCCTGTTCGAGAAATTCGAGACAAATTAGCCATGAGCCAATTCTGAAAATAAGGAGGATATTTAAGTCACAGTTGGGTGAATCGAAGGATAGCCTTTGCTCATCCAATCACGAGTCAGTTAGGACTCGCCTAAAAATAATTGAGAAGATGGCGAATTCACGCAAACCGATAAATGCACCTGAACCCATCAGACCCATTAGATAGGACTCATGACTCTAGTCGTGAGCAGGTTCTACAACGCAGGGTGAAGAAACCGCCCAAGCGCTGATGAACTTAGGGGGATGTGCTTGAGCAAGGCTGTAGACGCTGTTGAAGGAACTGATGCCATTGGGCAGCGATCGCCACATCCGTAAATGGAATAGAAACGACTCGCTCAGGAAGCGTAAACGTCAGAGCCGCGCGACGACTGCGCCGGGGGAGTTGTTCAGGATCTATCGGCTGGTTGTCTGCAAAGAGTTGGAGCGATCGCACCTCACTCAACGCAAGCGTCTCTATATTAATAGGCTCTTGGCGTGTGGGCTTGCCCCAAGTGAGCGTGTCGCCCTGCTGACCCAACACCGCAAAGATGTCGTATTTGGCGCGTTCAAACTGCGGAGCCCAGCGCTGATAGGCTTCTAGTTTTTGATACTCATTCCACCCAGCATAGGCCAGCCAGAAAAATGTGATCAGCAGCGGCAGCCAGAGCAATCCTCGTTCCATAACAATCTCAGCAAGAATAGGCAACAGGCTAACGCATCACATTCCTGGATTGTCCACCCATGAGAAACCGTTAGACTGCCTGCTCTTATCCTACCTATTTCAAAGATGATGGACTGATCTTCATTTAGCGCCAGTTCGGCAAATCCCTTCACTATATTGGCTATGATGCAGGCCGCGCGGGGCTGAAACAACGCTGTTGAACTTACCGTTCCTCAGTAAGGCGAGAGGTGTGAAACGACCCAGCGGCTAAGCAATGCCGAAAAGCTGTTCCCAGGGCTGCGTTTGCGGGTGTTGAGCGGGCTGAACTACAAGACGGTTGAGCTATGGTAAGGAGAGAGTTTGTTGCGTCGTGCGGCTGGGTTGGTTTTTGGGATGAGCTGTGGTTCTGGTGTCCATGCCCGCTTGCTCCACAGCGGTGACAGCGAGGTGTGTGAAACACTGGTGTATAAGGTATAGACCGGTGCAAATGCCTATCTAAACCCCTCTTAAACACAAGCGTAAACGTTGGTTCAAAAAGCTGGGACTAGCCTGGCTCCTCACACGATTGATTCATGGGCTGATTAATTTTATGAAAAAGCTGCTCCTGTCGATTTTGTTTGTTGTCGGGTTGTTTGCGGCGCTATGGAATGCGCCAAGCCTTGCCAATCGCGGGGTGTATGACTCGCTTGTGCTGGATTTTCGAGATGATGTGCCGCCGGAGCAGGTGCAGCAACAGGTGGCGGCGATCGCTCAGCAGTTTGGTACAGCGCCCCAACTCAACAGTATGACGGCGGCATCCGAGCAGATCTATGTGCTAGAAGGCGATCGCCAACCGCTCAAGGCAATCCGGCAATCCGACCTGGCGCCTGATCTGGAATCCATTAGCCCCAACTATATCTACAGTGTTTTCGACGCGCCCGATGATCCTGACTATCCCAAGCAGTGGAACCTGCGCAGCATTAATGTTGAAGCAGCGTGGGATGAGACGAAAGGCGAGGGCATCACCGTAGCGGTGATCGACACCGGGATTGCTCGAGTGCCAGACCTAGAGCAAACGGAATTCGTCAAGGGCTACGATTTTGTCAACAACCAAGATGACGCTACCGACGACAATGGGCATGGAACCCATGTCGCAGGCACTATTGCCCAGTCCACAAACAACGGTCTTGGAGTTGCGGGGATCGCGTACCAAGCCAAGCTCATGCCCCTCAAAGTCCTGAGTAGCTCTGGCGGTGGCACCGTGGCTGATATTGCAGATGCCATTCGCTTTGCAGCAGATAACGGGGCAGATGTGATCAACATGAGCTTGGGCGGTGGCGGCGATGCGGATGTGTTGCGTGAGGCGATCGACTACGCCTACGGCAAAGGCGTGGTCATTGTGGCGGCAGCCGGAAACGCCAACACCAATGCAGCGGCCTATCCAGCCCGTTACCCCAATGTGATTGCGGTGTCTGCTACCAATGCCAGCGGCGGAAAAGCCCCCTACTCTAACTTTGGGGCAGGGGTAGACATTTCTGCCCCGGGTGGCGACACCAGCGGTGAAAACGAGATGGGCGGCATCTTGCAAAACACCATTGATCCATCAACGGGAGAATCCGTGTTTCGCGCTTTTCAGGGCACTAGCATGGCCGCACCCCATGTGGCTGCAGTAGCCGCATTGGTTAGAGCCTCGGGAGTAGAAGACCCGGCAGAAGTAGTCAAGGTGCTCAAAGAGTCGGCGCGGCAAGTCCAAGGGGATGAGCTGAACCACTTTGGTGCAGGTCAGCTGGATGCAGACTCAGCGGTAAAGCTGGCGCTCAAGGGGCAGATTACGGTGCGCGATTTTTGGCGCTGGCTCAAGTCCAATGGGTATCTCAATCTGCGCTTTTGGATTGATGGCGGGGTGTATGCGCTGCCGACAAAACTAGCCATGGTGTTGGGATCTTATGTTCTCGCTTGGCTGCTACGAACCTATCTGCCCGGGTTTGGCTGGGCGCTTTCGGCTGGTCTGCTTGCGGGCAGTGCCGGACTGTTTCCCCTCCGTGGGCTCTATGTGTTTGACCTACCGCAATTTCCCTTTCGGATTTTGGGCAGCTCGATCCCTGAGCTTGGGAGCGCTATCCCTGGAATGGCGCTGTTGAATCCAATTACGGCAAACGTGTTGATTCCTTTTGGGTTAATTGCGCTGCTGTTGATGCATCCATCTCTGAAATGGTTTGCCATTGGGTCAGCACTGGGGGTAGCGTCCTGTTTAGCCGTGAGCGCAGTAGTGGATCCGGCGATGCTGTGGCTTGGCAGTGGGGCGATCGCCCGCAGTTTTCTGCTGGTAAATGCGGCCCTTAGCTTTGGGTTTGCTATGCTGGCGGCCAAGGCGGCGCATGAGCGTGAACAATGGGGATAGGCGATCACAGCAGACTAGCAGACTCAGAACAGGAGACTAGACGATGAGTATTACAGTTCAAGGCACGGTGCAAAAATCCAGCATGGGCACAGGCACATGGGCTCTAGTAGCCAAGGATGGACAAACCTACGAAATTCATCAGGGTGCCCCGTCAGACTTGTTAAAAGATGGGCAGCAGGTGACGGTAGAAGGCACCATCCGCACGGATGTGATGACCATGGCGATGATTGGCCCTGTGCTAGAAGTATCGGGCTTTGAGCCACAAGGCTAATGGCCCCAATCAACCAAAAAGGGAAGACGCGTCGCGTCTTCCCTTTCTTTTCTGCGATGATGCCCTGCAATCGGACTTAGTGCGGTTTAGCGCCGCGGATGGGTGGATTGGGTGTTAGGGAACTCGCGCAACGCCAGCTCCCTAACACCGACTGTCCAACTCTCTTAACTGGTTGCAATAGAACGCTAAGCGTCATCTAGCGCGGCAATGCCGGGCAGCACCTTACCTTCCAGCAGTTCTAGGCTAGCGCCGCCGCCTGTGGAGATGTGGCTCATCTGATCGGCGACACCGACTTTTTCGACGGCCGCCACGGAGTCACCCCCGCCGATGATGGTGGTGGCTCCCGTTTTGGTTAGGTCGGCTAGGCTTCGGGCGATCGCCTCCGTGCCTTTAGCAAATTGGTCAAACTCAAACACGCCCATCGGCCCGTTCCAGATCACCGTCCTGCAATCCGCTAGCGCGGCCTGAAATACGCCCACTGCGTCAGGCCCAATATCTAGACCCATCCAGCCATCGGGAATTGCCTCTACGCTTACGGTTTGCGCAGTCGCATCGGGGGCAAAATTATCCGCAATCACGACGTCCGTGGGTAGCAGCAGCTCTACGCCCTTTTCTTTAGCTTTGGCTTCCAAAGACTTGGCTAGATCTAGAAACTCATCTTCTACTAGAGATTTGCCCACGCTCAGGCCGCGCGCTTTATAGAAGGTGAAAATCATGCCGCCACCAATCAGCAGCTTGTCTACCTTATCGAGCAGCGTTTCGATTACGGTAATTTTGCTCGAGACCTTAGAGCCCCCGATAATGGCAGCTAGAGGCCGCTGAGGCTCTTCGATCGCACTTTGGAGGTATTGCAGTTCTTTCTCGATCAAAAGCCCTGCTACTGATGGCTTGAGGTACTGAGTCACGCCCTCAGTAGAGGCATGGGCGCGGTGTGCTGTGCCAAAGGCATCGTTAACATACAGATCGGCCACCGAGGCTAGCTGCTTGGCAAACTCCGGCCCATTCTTTTCTTCTTCAGCATAGAACCGCACATTCTCTAGCAGAGCGACCTGACCATTGCTCATTTCGGCGATCGCACTGGCAACAGCGTCTCCAATACAATCGTCGCACTTCACAACCTCTTGCCCCAGCAACTCCGATAGACGCTTAGCTACAGGCGTCAAGCGCATGCTGTCTACCACTTTGCCCTTGGGCCGCCCAAAATGACTGGAAAGAATGACTTTTGCGCCGTTCTTAGTGAGATATTGAATAGTGGGCAGTGCGGCACGAATGCGCGTGTCGTCGGTAATCGCACCGCTGTCGTCGAGCGGCACGTTGAAGTCGGCTCGCACGAGCACCCGCTTTCCTTGCAAGTCGGATGTAGTCAAGCTGGAAATGGATTTCTTGGACACTGCACTTACCCCTTAAATGAGTTTTTATACCTATTGGATATTGTAGGACGTTAGGGTTTACTCACAAAAGGGGGACAGGACGAATTGTTAGCCTTTGAATCTCTTTTCAAGATGGCCTCAAGCTATAATCTAAGATTATGAGTCTATCTAGGCATTCATCTTCACAGGTTTGTCACCACTGTCCGAGAGGCGTTATTCATCACGAAGCTCACCACGCAGGTTCGGCAAAGCGTTTCTATTGATAGACTAAACCTCGGGCATCCCAAAGTCTATATTCTGCGAATCCTGACATTCCTCTACCCTTCAAAACTCTACAAGAATCTGTGTCGTGGTGACGTGCCGTTATGTTTAAGACAGTTTTGTTTCCTATTGATCAAAGCTATGAATCGCGTGAGGCGGCTGGAACAGTTGCCAGCCTGGTAAAAACGTTAGGCAGCCGCCTGGTGATTGTGTCTGTTGTCGATAACACTGCTGAGAATAGCGAGATGGCATCTCCTGAGGCGATCGCCAACCTCCTCCAAACTGCGAAAGATCTGTTTCACCAACAAAGTATTGACGCCCAAGTGATTGAACGTGAAGGTAAGCCTGCCTTCGTCATCTGCGACGTGGCTGACGAACTCAACATTGACCTGATTGTGATGGGCTGTCGCGGCATTGGGCTGACGGAAGAAGGCAGCGCTAGCAGCGTGACAAACCGCGTGATCAATCTATCGCCTTGCCCGGTGCTGGTAGTGCCCTAATCTGAATGCTAGTCAAGGCTGTTCTTATCCCTCGCTACCCTTAAATGAGTTTGCCGTTAGTGGGGCGCGGCACCTTGCACTCACTAAATAGCGGTCATACGGGTCTGTCTTTTATGGCAGGCCCGTTTTGATTTACGGTATCGGAGCGGTGAATCTGTAGAGAGGGCTATAGGTTGTGGGCATATTTAGGCAAAGGCGTGCTTCTGCCGAGGGGTGGGTTGGATTAGGGCGGGAAAATGCAGCATGATCCGATGTGCTGCATCGGGTGACAGCCCTCTGGGCGATCGCCCTACTAGCCCACCCAGACAATGCTGTTAACCTACGCTCTGCACAGATAGGGTGCTTCGTGGTTCCGTGCAAAGGGAAGATCCGCCCTGTTTATTCTTCTAGCAAAGAGAGTTAAATCGCGTGTCTACTGTCTACTGTCTCTCCAAGCGCAATCTGATTTCGTCGGCCTCTTACGATTCAATCTTTGAACTCGAAGACTTGATCTTACAGACCTGCGAGGCTCACCTGCTTGCGCCTAAGTATCGCAATATGGTGCAGCGGCTAGAGGAGCAAAAACTTGCTACGAGGTCGCTCGCTCGACGCATTGCCGAAAAAACCGTCGGCATTTATGACCCGATTACGCTTGCCCAACGTGACGCATTAGACCATGCAACCGACACCAAGCTTCTTCTCATCGTCTGTCAGCACGGAGCCGATCTCAATTTGCTCACAGCTATACCAGGCTGGCGAAAGTCCTTTGATCGGGTGGTGGCCTATGTTTGGGACTGCTGGGGGATTGAGAGTTACCCGCCTTATACAACAGAACTGGATCACATATTTATCCCTATGCTAGAAGCAATGGAGTCATTGCACCGTGCGTTTGGCGTACCGGTTTCGTGTTTGCCGCTGGGGTCTGATGCGCTGAATCATGGATCAATGGGGAGCGATCGCCCCATTGATATTGTCAGCTATGGGCGGATGCCTACCGAAGTGCACCATGAGTTTAGTCGGATGTTTAACAAACCCAACTCTGACAAGTTTTATGTACGTCTTAACCCTAGGCCTACAGAAATACCGCCTAACCAACCCTATGCCATGCGTGAAGATATGCGCTACCGGCGGATGCTGTTTCAGCATTTGCGGCGGTCTAAAATTACGCTTGCATTTGACACTCTATCGCCCACCGAGCGCAAGTTTCCGTTTTCCTTTTTAACGCTGCGGTGGTTTGAGTGCGGTGCTGCTGGATGTGCAATGGTTGGCACTCCACCAAAAACTCCGCTTGCTCAGACGATATTGGATTGGGAAGATGCTGCTATCGCACTGCCTGACCAACTGACAGACAGCGTCGAGTTTGTCTGTGAATTGCTGAGCGACACATCGCGACTGCAGCGCATTTGGCGACGCAACTATCTCAATCATGTCAGTCGGCATGATTGGCGCTTCCGGCTTCAACAAATCTTTGACACGTTAGCGTTGCCTCTCCCTCAACCGTTATCCTATGACCTGAATCTGCTTCAGGAGCGCTATGCTGAAATGGCTGTAACGCCCCTCAATTTCTAGTATCGCCCCATGTCATCTCCCGCCATCCAGTGGTATCCCGGTCATATTGCTAAGGCAGAGCGCAATCTGCTGGAGCAATTAAAGAAAGTAGACGTGGTGTTTGAGGTTCGAGACGCACGGATTCCACTGGCGACCGAGCATCCTCAAGTGCCAACATGGATTGGCAGTAAAGAGCGGGTGTTGATTCTCAATCGAATGGACATGATCCCCACGCCGTTGCGAGAGGGATGGCGCGGATGGTTTATGCAGCAAGATGAGATGCCGGTCTTCACTAACGCTAACCAAGGTGGCGGGATCAAAGAGGTTAGCAAGGCTGCACAGATCGTGGGCGATCGCATTAATCAGCGACGGCGCGATCGCGGCATGTTGCCGCGTCCAGTCCGGGCGGTTGTGATTGGCTTTCCCAATGTAGGTAAATCGGCGCTAATTAATCGGCTGCTGAATCGGCGTGTGGTAGAAAGCGCTCGCCGAGCAGGGGTTACACGCCAGTTGCGCTGGGTGCGCATTTCAGAACAATTGGATTTGCTTGATGCACCAGGGGTTCTGCCGTCTAAGCTTTCGGATCAAGACGCTGCGCTAAAGCTGGCGATTTGCGATGACATTGGAGAAGCGGCCTATGATAACCAGCGCGTTGCGTCGGCCATGATTGATCTGCTAAAGGATTTACAGGAGCGTGCGCCTGAAGGGGTAGAGGGCGTGCGATCGCGCTATGGACTTGATCCCACCACCTGCACAGGCGAGAGCTATCTGGTAGATCTTGCAGCAACTCGGCATCAGGGCAATGTAGAACGCACCGCACGCGAATTGCTAAATGACTTTCGTAAGGGCACTCTGGGATCGATCCCGCTTGAGTTGCCACCCCTATCATCAACGTCACCAACTCGGGCTGATAAGAAATAGGTAATAAAAAATTTGAGGGCGATCGCCTGAGCAGAACAAATAAGGCATCGGCAGAGCAGTGGCTTTACCCAAACGAATCGGCTCTATCACAGAAGCCATGCCATATTTAGCTGTAGGTCAACAAATACTGACCTATTGATCCTCATTAATTCTGAATAAATTGTGAATTAATAGCGTGTGCAGATGTGGGGATCACGGGGATCAGTGACAGAGTAGCAAACCCCTTTGGCGTCACAGACTGCAAGCCAAATCAAGCAATTGTCAATCGCAGAACTGATTGATAGACAAGGCATTCAAGCCGTGGCGTGGCTTAGATGTCATGACCAAATGAGTAAGTTTAGCTGAGTTTTGCGACCCTAAATGGATGCATTTCTGCATGATGCGATGACGCTAACATCACAGATTTAAGAATAGGAATAGGTTGATGTACTCATTGCAGGAATAACGTAAATCGACCAACATTTAGAACGGTCAGTGCAAACCGGTGGGTGCAAATTAGTGAGTATAGCTCGCACATGAACGAGAGTCGGTATGCAGACAACTCCGCCAGGTGTGATGTTTAGGTTAAACGCTGATTGGACTGGCAATTGCAATGCACGGTGCAATCAAGGCTAGTCGATAGAAAATGCTGCTGTTAAAACACCCGGCAGGCAGGCCAAAGACTTTTTGCCCCTTAGTGTTCAGTACCGTTGATTACGAAGGACCTCAGACTGCACTTTGCTGAGGCAGAGTTTTGAATCTAAACAGCTATAGGTGCAGCGTAGATAAAAGTTTTGGATACCCTTAACGCTCAGCATCAGGGCTTGAGATGCAACGCAAGACGGATGAGACCACTTGCCAATGCTGCTGAGATGAATAGGGCGATCGCCCCTAGACGCAATGGACAAAAGCATTTCACTGAACTCATAACGTCCCAGTTCCGGCCACAGTGCAGCGAACCTGTCTAACGAGGTGCGAGTACTATTCGACTCACTCCATCTCCTCACAGTTCATAGTTATTGGAATCGCAATGTATGGCATTTCCCCAATCATCAGAGTTTGAGCAGCCTAGTCAGTTACACGGGGCGGGATCAAGCCTGCTCAACCCAGCCGTTCCTGAAGTGGCGGCGAGTGATCCCCACGCGACTGCAACTGGCGTCTACGTTACAATCCACGGGCACTTCTATCAGCCCCCGCGCGAAAACCCCTACCTAGATGCAATTGAGCGTCAGTCTAGCGCGGCTCCATTTCACAACTGGAATGAACGCATTCACCATGAGTGCTATCGCCCCAACGCGTTTGCCCGCGTGCTGAATGACCAGGGCGAACTCTTGGGAGTGGTGAATAACTTTGAATACTTCAGCTTTAACATTGGCCCTACGCTAATGAGCTGGCTAGAACAGTACGATCCCGAAGTATATCGACGGATCGTAGATGCAGATCGCAAAAGCTGTGCGCGGCTGAATGGGCATGGTAATGCGATCGCCCAAGTTTATAACCATATTATTTTGCCCCTGGCAAACCTACGGGATAAATACACTCAGATTCGCTGGGGCATTGCTGACTTCAAAACTCGGTTTGGGCGTGATCCCGAAGGCATGTGGCTAGCAGAGACGGCCGTGGACTATCCCACCTTGCGGGCGCTGGTGGATGAGGGCATTCGCTTTACAATTTTGGCACCTTCCCAAGCACAGCGCTGTCGTCCCATTCCCAATCACGATGACCCTGATCCCGACTGGTTAGAAGTGGGCGGCAGCCAAATTGACCCCATTCAGCCCTATCGCTGCTTCTTGCCGGAAGGAGACTATATCGATATTTTCTTCTACGACGGCCCGATTTCTCGAGATATGGGTTTCGGGGAAGTCTTGAGCAGTTCCCATCAATTTGCGGCGCGGCTGGGGCAGGCGGTTCGGGGAGATCACCGCCCCTCACAGCTTGTGTCTGTTGCAACAGATGGTGAAACATTTGGACACCACAAAGGCGGGACAGAAAAAGCGTTGGCCTATGCGTTTGTGCAGGAGTTTCCTCAGCGTGGCTGGACAGTCACAAACTTTGCCCACTATCTCAGCATTAATCCTCCTACCTGGGAAGTGGTGTTGAAGCCCGTGACCGCTTGGAGCTGTTCCCACGGCGTAGATCGCTGGCAAGATGACTGCGGTTGCGGTGGAGGTGGGGTATGGCATCAGCACTGGCGCAGACCTCTGCGTGACTCGCTAGATTGGCTGCGGGATAACCTAGCTCAGGTGTTTGACACAGCCGGGAGGCAGTTTTTTACCGATCCCTGGCGGGCTCGAGATGAGTACATTGCGGTGGTGGGCGATCGCTCCCTTAGCACCATCAATCGCTTTTTAGAACGGCATCAAACCCGCAAACTCAACCATGCCGAGCAGGTGGATGCGTTGCGATTGCTAGAAATGCAGCGCCACGCCCTGTTGATTTACACCAGCTGCGGCTGGTTTTTTGAAGAAGTGTCCCGTCCTGAAGGCACGCAGATCTTACGCTACGCAGCGCGGGCGATTGAGCTAGCGGAAGATGTGACTGACGTGCAGCTTGAGTCGGCGTTTATAGAGCGGCTCGGTACAATCCCTAGCAATGTTGAGCTATTTGGCAATGGCACTGCGATCTACCATCAGTTGGTAGCGCCCGCCAAAATTAGTTTGGAGCAAGTGGCGGCGCACTATGCCATTAGTTCTCTCTTTACCGCTTACCCGGCAGAGCATCAGCTATACGCCTATGATGCCCAGCGCCACGATCACCACCTCCGACGGCTGGGGGCGCTGACCCTTTCTGTGGGGCAACTGCAACTCACCTCTGAGATGACGCGGGAGACCGTGTATTTGGTCTATGCAGTGCTGCACCTAGGTGGCTGGGACTTCCACTGCTGCATTCAGCCCTATGCGGGTCGCCGCGCCTATAGCCAGATTAAGCAGCAAATTATGGAGTCGCTGAACCTGGCCAGCGCGGCGCAGGTGATTTTAGAAATGAACCGAGTGTTTGGGGATCAGTCCTTTAGCTTGCAGTCGCTGTTTGCGGAAGAGCGCCACCGGATAATGCGGCTGCTGAGCCAAGAAACGCTAACCCGGCTAGATCAGCTTTATACTCAGGTCTACCGTGATAACTACGGCGTGTTGATGGCCTTTCATCGAGACGGTTTGGCAGTGCCCCAGGAATTGCAGGTAGCGGCAGAGATTGCTATTGCGCATCGAGCGATGGTGTCATTGCAAGCGTTAGAACGCGAAGCGAGCGACCTACCCTTGAGCAACTTGCAACGGTGTGAAAGCCATTTGATGGAATTAGAGGCGATCGCCGCCGAAGCTCAGCAGTTCCATTGTCAGCTTCAACCGCTAGAAATTCAGCAAACTCTGGAACGCCTGGTCTGGCGATCGCTCTGGAACCTCACTCGTGGTCTTACCTCAGAGACCGAGACTGAACCTCTAGACCATGCCACACCCGCTGACCAGATTCAGTTTGTGGCACAGCTGGTTCTCATGGCGCAGCAGTTGTGCAGTTGCCTGCGTATCGACCGGACTCAGGAACTATACCTGGATTATTTGCACACCACACTGCTGCCCCAGCTTGAGCAGCAAACGATCCCATCGGATACGGCCTGGCATTTGCTGCAACTGGGGCAAGCTCTATCCATTGACGTTAGCGCCTGGCAATCGGGGTGCTCGTTGGGATAAGTGCACGGTGCCTTTGCCCTGCGCGGAACACGGTAGCTGCTGGGGTTTTATGGATGTCAGCTGCTGTGGTGCCCACAGCAACGACTTCCCTTGGGCGGCAGGTGCCTGCGTTGCAATCGAGCCCCAACTAATGCCATACCAGGGTAGGCACTACTTCACCCCGCTGCCCTAACTGTTCTTGGTTCAACACATGCTATTCCGAAAATGCTCGGGGAGATAGGTATTGGGCAAGCTGACGTGGATGGTGCACTATAAAGCAACCAAAGGCGTTGCGGTATTCTTAGAGTCCAGCAGCGACAAGATGAAAGCGCTGACTCTCTGCTTAATTTAGAAAAGCCGAAGATGCTACGCAGAGCGATCGCCCCGTCATCTTGGGCTTCCCCGTATCACACCCAATGTTCGGTAGGATGTGAAGATGTTAGTGCGTTGCTGCTGTTGTAACAGCTCTTTAACTATTCAACTCGGCGATTGCTCCTCTGTTCAGAACCGGTTCTACCTTATCTATCTATTGCCCTAGGATGAACGTTTTTACAGATGCTTATCAATATGCGTTGACCAACAGTAGCGATTTGGTGCAAGCGTTGCAGCAGCACTTGAGACTAGTGGCTGTGCCGCTGTCTGTCGGGTTGTTGGTAGGGTTGCCCCTGGGCCTGTGGAGTGCGCGATCGCGCGCTGCGTCTACCGTACTGATCAACAGCTTCAATGCCCTGCGGGTGATCCCCAGCCTAGCGGTATTGTTCTTGGCGATCCCCTACTTTGGGCTGAGCTTTCAGTCAGCAGCGATCGCCCTAACGTTGCTGGTCATGCCGCCCATTTTGATCAGCACAGATGTCGCCTTTCGCAGCATCGACCCGATGACCCGTGAAGCCGCAACGGGCATGGGGATGAGTGCTAGGCAAGTGTTGCGGATGGTAGAGGTGCCGTTAGCGCTGCCCGTGATCATCGCGGGGATCAAGACCGCAACCGTGGAAGTGATTGCCAGCGCCACCTTAGCAGCCTTCATTGGGGCTGGCGGATTGGGCACGTTTATTGTGCGCGGATTTGCTCTGTATGACAATGCGATTTTGCTGGTGGGCGCCATTCCCGTTGCGATATTAGCGCTAGGGGCTGAAATCACCTTGAGCCGAGTGCAGCGATCGCTCCAACCGCCTACTCGCTAAGCGTTTGCAGTCTGTTCATGCGTGTGAATTAGGTGGGCGATCGCCCGCACCTGTTCCTCATAGTCTGCATCGGTTAGTACCGGGCATGGCTCAAAAGTGATTGCACCGGCAGGTACCGCGACCTCAACCCACGATTTGCAGCCACCATAGGCATCCTGATAGGGAATTTGTACAGGAGTCCCTAATTGATGCGTTCGCAATAGCAGTCCGTAGAGGGGTTGCTGAGGCTTCCAGCGCAACCGCTCCGCCACCATCTCATCCGTCCAAATGTGGTAAGGCTGTAAAGCCCCCACAGTTGCCGCCTCACGAATTTGAAAAATATGGGTAATCTCAGCCCAAGCGCTGAGCGTTAGCCTTTCAGGATGCCAGCCTGATGCAACAGGAGCCACATGCTCTCGATAACCAGCCTCGAGCCAGCGCGGTTGTTGATGCTCGTAGGTGGGGTAGAGCACCACCTGCCGATGGGCAACGTCAAAATGTCCCTGCCGTTCTCGAATGCCGCCTTTTCTGAGCAACAAAATAGTATGACCCTGCGTCAGAGCATCGAGGGCGATCGCCCACTCTTTTAGGGCTGGGACGGGCGATAGAGATTGCTCCGTCAACGAAAAACCTGGGGTTGTAGGGTGTTGCATGGGTCTTAAGTTATGTTTCCTATTGTGAAACCTCAATGATTGAATCGCTAAATTAGGGTTGGCTGTTGCCAAATACAGCCTAGTCTGCTTAGCTCAAGATATCGTGGGTAGTTTGCGGCAAAAGCGGGTGCCATCGGCCCTGTTTCAGGAGCGATCGTCCTTCCTGCTCTTACTTGTTACTGCACAACGAGACGTCATGAGACAACACGCATTTGTTCACTAAATTGGTTTTAGTTAGGCAACGATGAGTAAACAAACTCCAAACGCTGTATCTTCCGATTTGCAAACGAAGCTGAATGAACTTGCTGCGGTCATGGATGATCGCAAAGAGGAATTTGTGGATTTGCTGAACAGCGAACACCCCAGTATTAGCCGCCGGGTAGAAGCAAGCTATTCTCAATGCATCTGGTGGGAAGGCTGTTATTATTGCCGAGATGACAACGGATCATGGCAACGCGTGAAATGCTTTATGTGATTGATCTACCGATCAATTGGCCTCAATAGCAATCAGTCCAAAGACTAAGAGGGAGTGAATCTAACCGGATTTGTTCCCTTTTGTTATAGGCGGGCTTTGCCTAGGTGGAAGGTTATGAAGCTAGGGCGATCGCCGCTATCGTTCTTCATCAGTTCGACAGCGTTGCTGTAGCCTCGCAGCATAAGGGTTAGGACAACGATAACCCAGTCCTGCCAGTATTGTAGGCAACACGGGGTTTGGAATTTGCGGAACCAACGTTATCTTAAAGTCCCAAAACCAGTTAGTTCTTTAACCCGATGTATCGCAACCGATAGGTTGATTGCCACCCTTACCACTTAGACCTACGCGTTAATACTACACCTTAAAAAAACTCAAGCGGGTATCACCGACACGTGACGCCCGCTTGAAGAAGTTTTTCAGGAATTCGTAACTGGCTCTAACTGTCTACAGGATATCTACAGGCTGTTATTATTGCGCTGCCCTAGCACTTGAGATTTCAACGAGCTGAAATCGCTAGCTAATTCTTTCCGATTAGAGGCTTTGAGCAGATAGCGATAGATAAACCACGCACTGTAGCCAATGCCAATTAGCTCAAAGGTAGGAGCCAGCAGCGGCACATCGTTGACAGAACCTATAATTGCCAGCGTCAGCTTAACAGTGATAATGGCCGCTACAATCAGCCCGATCGTTACGATGGGACGGCGATATTCACTAAAGAAGCCAGAGAGGTAGTCAGGCAAATCTGCGAGAAACGCGGTCACTTTATCGGTGACGTCCTTCAGTGGTTCGTTTACTTCCCCGTCTAATTCTGGGGTAGAAAAGGCAGATGGTGTGGTGTCTTCAACAGGAATTGAAAAATCCTCAACAGGAGTTGAAAAATCTTCAATGGGGGTTGTTTCTTGATTCACATCGGGATTCATAGCAGAGTACCTTAGTGCAATAGGTTTAATAGATATGTAGTGAGGACAAACTTAATCGTAAAAGTTGGATGGTGATCTAGCATAAGAACCCTGAGTAACAGCGATGCCACAACTTGTTGCAGCCTCAGAGGGCTAGAACTCCCAAACTTGAAACGTGACCCAAGAGCCGCAGGCCAACCTCTGTCAGACATACCTGTCAGGGTGAGACCTGTTTCAGTAAGATTCAAAGGTCTATCACGAACGCTATTAAAGAATAAAGCACTTCACCAACAGTAGGATAGCGGTTGAGCATATTTTTGTCTAAGCATCCGACTTCCATAGCTCATCCACAAGATTGCCTATATAAGATATATTCCGACTTTAGGAGTCCAAAGCCATCACCCTTGAGGTTTATCTCAAGGGTGAGATGACTTCTTGACAAAGCGCTGGTTCTATAGACTCAAAAAAAGCTGCTAGAAGATACAAAAAAAGCCACATGGCTGTGGCTTTTGGCTAAGGAGCATGGCTGCTTGTGTAACTGAGAGGAAACCTTAATTGATCTCGCCTTGGCTTTTCAGTCAAGCTGATCTCTCTGTTGTTCTCTGCTTTAGTATGCCGGGTGGCCTTAGCGTTGGCGGTGACGAGGATCAACCATCGCTGTGATTGCAGTCACAAAAAAGCGATCGCCCCTGTGTCCCTAAGACTAACAGGAGGGCGATCGCCCCTATAAGTGTGAGGTAAATCTAAACCTTAGCCAATCAGCTTACACCTATTTTCAGCTAACGGAGCAATTGCTGAAGTAAATTGAGCACTCTATCAAACGCGCAACCTCGTCACCCCCTGCTCCCGCAGTCGCGATCATCGCGTGTGGGTTCAAACCGTCATCACGCCCGCCCGTTTAAGGTGCCAGTGCATTGCCCCGTAGCAAGCTACCAATGGTCTTAGCGGTAATCTTGAGCTGGGTTAGAGGATTGGCAGGCACCACCGTCTTGTAGAGGTAACTGTCAAATGTCAGCTTTTGGACATCGATATCGGCGCACATTTCTACAAACGCTTCGCGCGTTGCATCTGAGCGATAGAACACTCGCTGGAGAATATCTAGCACCAGGTAAGTCGCGCCGTAGGTTTTATCCCAGCGTTTGATGTAGGCCTTGAAGTCGGCTTCAGTGATAAAGCGTTGGCCGCTCTGAGTCAGTTCTACAATTGTTTCGGCACACATGCGGCCAGACTTTGCTGCAAAGTAAATGCCCTCGCCCGATGACTTGGTGACATAACCGGCGGCATCACCCACCAGCGCTACGCGACCCACCACCCGACGGGGGCGGGGATGCTCAGGAATGGGATGCGCCTCTACTTTGATGATTTCACCACCTTCTAGCTTTTTGGCAGCACGGGTGCGGATGCCTGCCTGCAATGCTTTGATTTTGGACTTGTTGACCTTCATGGTGCCGGTGCCGACCGCCACATGGTCGTACTTGGGGAAGACCCACGCGTAGAAGTCGGGCGATACGTCGTTGCCGACATACATTTCTGCCAGTTCTTCGTAGTAGTCCATTTTGTCTTGGGGCAGACGAATGCGCTCTTGGAAGGCGATCGCATAGTTATAGTCGCCTGCATCAATGGCTTTTGCGATGCGCGAGTTGGCGCCATCAGCCCCAATCACGGCATCGACCTGTAAGGTTTTGATCTCGCCCTCTACGCTGCCGCTGGAGTGGTCGGCATAGTGCAGCGTGTAGGGATCGGTCGTGTTCTCAGGAATATCAAGGCCGTAGACGGTGCCGTTGATCAGCGTTGCGCCAAATTTAGCGGCGCGATCGCGCAGAAACCCATCTAGCACTTCGCGACGGCACATGCCGATATATTCTTCATCCTTCAGCGTTCTGCCGATATCTACCTCAATGTTAGAGGGGGATATCATCTTCATTTTGCGAACGCGGCGATCAATGATTTCTGGAGGCAGGTCAAATTCACTCACCATGCAGAGGGGAATTGCACCCCCACAGGGTTTGGCATTATCTAACTTGCGCTCAATCAGGTAGGTCTCAATACCCGCC
>JBGTOF010000283.1:0-8984 GCA_041742695.1 Elainellales cyanobacterium
AGCTCTCGGTTGTCTCGCTCGTCGGCAGTGCAATAAGATTGTCGTCATTCATGGTGTATTCCTCGCTGGTGGTTTGCTTCATCCAGCAGGATACGCCCTTCCTTCTTTTCCCTCCATACACCAGAAATGAGCATAGCTCAATTTTGAGGTCGTATACTTCGACCAGGCGCATGTCGGCGGGCACGCGATCGCCCGCCGACAGCAAAATCAAATCGCCGGGCACCAGCTCGCGGGACGAAATTCTCACCTTGTCGTCGGCGCGGATGACGGTGGCCTCGGTGGTGACGACTTCGGTCAGAGCGGCGATCGCATTTTCGGCTCGGGCTTCTTGAATGAACCCAATCAGGGCATTGCCAAAGGCCACAGCCAAGATCACGCCCGCATCCACCAACTCTTTAAACAGGGCCGTTACGCCGCCCGCCACCAGCAGAATGTACTGCACGGGCTGATTAAACTGCTGAAAAAACTTCCACCAGCGACTCTTTTTGGCTTGACCCAACAGCTCGTTGGCACCGTGGCGGCGCTGTCGCTCTGCTACCTCAGCCAGGGGCAGCCCCAGTTCCACATCGCTGTCTAAAAGTTGCGCAACCTTAGACTCGGCCAGGGCATGCCAGGATTGGGGTGATAAAATACGAAGCTTCCTCCAAGGGCTGAACGCTACACAAAAGGCTGCCAACGGTGACAGCCACGGGTCAAATGAATCAAATTAATGTTCTCCAGTATAGCGAATTGCCAGGGCGCATCCCAGTTTTGCAATGAGTAGAAGTGCTTAGTGCACATTTAAGGGCAGAAGCCGTAGTCTTTGAGAAGTTTCTCTGAGGATAGCTGACGCGATGGATGCCGCCAAGGAAGCCCAAATCCAAGCTCATGCACTGGCGCTAGCTGAGTTGCTCTACGACGAGACCGACCCTGAGCAAGTCAAGACGTTGGCGGGGATCGAAGTAGCGGTTCGCGACCAGTGGCTGGAACATGTAGGGCCTGAGATCGGAAATTTTTTATCCGCAGCAGCAGCGGCACGACTCGAGGACGAACGCGGCACGTCGAGAGCATCGTCGGACGCTTAAGCCTAACTCCGCGCCAGAGCCAGCGCCTAGCGGTCAAGGCCTACACCCAATGGAGTCCTCATGTCGAGAAGTGCTGTCTGCTGCTGAGTGCCAATGAGGCCTATGCCAGAGCCGCCGAAGATATCACGGTGCTGACCGGGGTGCACGTTTCCGGCAGTACCCAGCAACGGTTGGTACACCGTCAAGACCTAGAGCCGCCAACGGTGGACGGCGGAGTCAAAGAAATGAGCCTAGATGGGGGCAACGTGCGGTTGCGGACCCCCGAGGGACAGCCCTGTCAGTGGCGCGATTACAAAGGTGTCAACCTGCATCAGTGCAGCATTAGTGCCTTTTACAAAGACAACGATAGCTTAGTCCACTGGGTGAATCAGCAACCCTTAGCCCATCCCCTTGTATGGTTAGGCGATGGGCACGATGGCATCTGGAACCTGTTTTCCCAGATCGGGCATCGCTCTGAGCGGGTTGAAATCTTAGACTGGTTCCACCTAATGGAGAATTTGGGCAACGTGGGTGGGTCTCAACAGCGTCTCAATGCAGTCGAAGCCTGCTTGTGGCAAGGTGATGTAGAGGGGGCGGTTAGGCTCTTCAACGACTGGCCCCATGAGCGGGTAGATCAGTTCATCGGCTATCTGGCCAAGCATCGGCACCGCATTGTCAACTACAGGTACTACCAAGCGGAGGGGATTTCAATCGGCTCGGGTGCGGTGGAGTCGACGATCAAGCAAATTGGCAGACGGGTGAAAATTTCAGGCGCTCAGTGGCAGGAAAACAACGTGCCACAAGTGCTTCGCCATCGCTGCGCTTACCTAAATGGTCAATTCTCATCCTAAGTCTTGTAAGACTGGGATGCACCCAATTGCCATGGCTGGGGACTGATCCCCCAGCCGTAGGTAGAACCCGAGTTCTGAGATGATCGCAGGGCATTTCTAACTCCCGGTTCGCTCATTTTTGAGTGAGGTCAGCCAATTGGGCTTAGTGGTGCAGAAAACTTTTTTGAGTCTCATGATGGACGACTTGAACGGTCAAAATAGCGGCTGAAACCCATTACCCTCCTTCATTTGCTCTATAAATCTCAAGATCGCCGTCTCGGTGAGAATCCTTGATTTATAAGGGTTTCAGGAGTTTTCTGCACCACTAAGGCCATCATCCTTTAACTGACCAGTGCCACATCTGCACTCTATGCGGTGGATAGCTTTTCTCCAACCCCACCCCGAAAAACTGTCCGGAGTGTTGCTCGTGATAATTAAGTGAGTAAGCAGACCTATTTGCATGTTGGTTTAGGGGTTTACTGCAGCAGGTTGTTCAAGAAATCCCCAGATAGGCGTGGGCGATCGCCGGATCTTGCTGCATTTGGGTTGCGGTACCAGAGTGAACAATTCGTCCACCTTCCAGCAGGTAAGCGCGGTCGGCGATAGCGAGGGCGAGTTTTGCCATCTGATCAACTAGCAAAATCGTCATGCCCTCATCTCGTAATTCTGCCAGCGTTTCATATAGATTTGTAACGAGTTTAGGCGCTAGTCCGAGTGACGGTTCATCTAGCAGTAACACTTTTGGGCGCGCCATTAAACCGCGGGCGATCGCCAACATTTGCTGTTCTCCGCCAGAAAGTAATCCAGCCTGTTGATACAACCGCTCTTGCAAGATGGGAAATCGAACTAGAACAGACTGAATATCAAACTGCACTGCATCACTATCCTTGCGGCGGTAGGCCCCTAGTCGAATGTTGTCGTAGACACTCAACTCTGTGAAAATCTGTCGCCCTTCGGGAACTAATACCATGCCTTGATCAGACATATTGTGAACAGCAACCTTTTTCAAGTCGGCTTCGGCAAACCTCACATCGCCAGACCAAGGACGAATCAGCCCACAAATACTTTTTAGCAGAGTGCTCTTACCGCTTCCATTAGGCCCTATCACCGCCACTAACTCACCCGCATTCACGGTCAACGAAATTTGATCGAGCACTTGCAGTGAGCCATAGCCACTGACCAAGTTTTTAATCTGCAAGAGTGCTTGAGGATGAGGGTAGGCTGAACGGGTTAAGGCTAAATCAGAAACCCCGAGGTAAGCTGCTAACACTCGCTCATTTTTCTGCACTGTTTTAGGCTGTCCTTCGCAAATTAGCTGCCCATTATCTAACACGAGTACCCGATCAGAGAGGTTCATCACCAGCTCCATATCATGTTCAATTAAGATTACTTTGATCCCCGCACCAGCGATGCGACGAATCAGATTGGATAGGGCTTGTTTGTCGTCTGAGCTGAGTCCGGCAGCGGGTTCATCTAACAGCAGCGCTTGGGGCGATGTTGCTAGTGCTCGGGCAATTTCCACAAGACGGCGATCAACGAAAGGAAGGTTAGCTGCCTCTAAATGAACATTGCCCTGATAGCCCACAAAGGCCAATAGTTCTAGCAAGCTTTTTTCAGGCTGTTGGGCTCGACCCATGCCTAGAAGCGCCGCCAGAGGGCTACCCAACTGTCTACTGAAGCGGGCCACTCGTAGATTATCCAATACTGAAAGTGAATTGAATAACCGGGTGGATTGGAAGGTGCGCGTTACGCCAGCGTGAGCGATCGCCAAACTTGATCGATTCGTCAGTTCCGTTGTACCCAACATAACGCGACCACTTTGAGTCTGATAAAAGCCGCTAATCAGATTCAACAGGGTCGTTTTGCCAGCGCCATTGGGGCCAATCACGGCTGTAATCGTGCCTGGCTCAGCAGTTAGATCAACCCCTTGCAACGCCTGAATACCCCCAAAGCGAATACCAACCTGATTCACGTGCAGACTAGAATAGGCTTGCTTTTGCTCAATCAACGCAGGCAGATCGGTCGGCGGGGTATTGAGGGGATAAACCGGAGCAACGCGGTTAAAACGCCCTCCGAATAAGCTGACCAAACCATTAGGCGCAATCCATAGTGTTAGAATCAACAACGACCCAAACACAATGAGTTGATAATCGGCAAAGTCATGCAGAAATTCTGGCAATAAAACCAGAATAATAGCTCCGAATACTGCGCCTTCTGGGGTGTTGATTCCGCCTAAAATCACAACGAGCAAAAACAAAAGAGAGCGGTAAAAGGTAAAGCTATCTGGACTAATAAACCCCACCGTAGAGGCAAAAAAGACGCCAGCGATGCCTGTAAATGCAGCAGAAATAGCGAACGCCATACCTCGAATTTGCACCACATTCAACCCTACTGAGGTCGCAGCAATCTCATCATTCTTCACGGCCTGAAATGCTTTGCCCCAAGGATGCTGTTTGAGAAAGGCGAATGCAACAACGGCTAATGCTGCAAATACGATTGCACTCACCACCACCAACCGCAAGGTGGGCTGCAATCCTAATACGGAGGGTTTTGGCACGGCGATGCCACCAAACCCCCCCGTGAGTGACACCCACTCAATCAGCACGCGCTCGACAATAATGCCAAAGGCGATCGTCACCATGGCTAGATAGGGCCCTGTCACCCGCAGAGCCGGAGCAGCCAAGGCAAGACCTGTGGCTGCAGTTGTCACTCCGGCTAGGCCCAGTGCCAACCAAAAGTTCCAGCCAGCTTTGGTGATTAGCAGTGCCCCAGTATAGGCCCCAATGGCAAAAAAACCAGAGTGACCAATAGAGACTTGCCCAGATAGGCCAATCAGCACATTTAGCCCCACACCCACCATTGTTGTAATAGCAATCATGGCTAACAGAAACAGGTAGTAACTGTTGGGTGCAGTGATCGCTCCTAAAATGGCGATCGCAAATATTCCTAGGCCCAATCCAAGACGAATCCCCATATCCAACCTTTATTGCCTAAACCTTCTTAACTTGCATTTGGCCAAAGAGCCCATTGGGCCGAAGTGCCAACGCCACAATCACCACAGCAAATCCAACTATTTCGCGATAGCTGCCGCCCAGCGTGCCCGCCGCTACCGATTCCACCACGCCATACAGCACACCGGCCACCATGACGCCCCAGGGGTTTGCTAACCCACCAATGATGGCAGCCGCAAAGGCCTTCAAGCCCAGCAGAGTGCCCATCGTTGCAGAAACATTCGCGACAGGAGCAATCAAGATACCGGCGATGCCCGCTAACACCGTCGAAAGCGCAAAGGAAAACGCGATCATTTTCTCGACCGGTATCCCCATGATCCGCGCCGTTTCATGGTTCTCACTCACCGCTTGAAAGGCCTTGCCCAACAGCGTTTTAGTAAAAATCAATCGCACTACTAAGGCAACCGCAAAGCCAAGAACCGGCGTTAACAACTCGATCGGGAAAATGCCAAACCCTAACACCATGACCGGATCAGTGGCTAAGACAGAGGGATAGGCTCGGACTTCCTTGCCAAATGTCACCATCGCAACATTATCAGCAATGATGCCAACGGCAATGGTCGTCAACAGCCAGGAATTAGATCCTCCCTTTGCAAAAGGACGAACCATAAACCGCTCAATCAAGAGCCCAAACCACGCACAGACAATCAGCGTGAGGAGAACAGACAGCCAAAAGTTCCACCCCCACGTAATGTTGAGCATGTAGCAGAGTACCGCTCCCAACATGACAGATGCGCCTTGAGAAAAATTCATCGTGTTAGAAACGGCATAGGTAACTTGGAAGCCTAGGGCAATTAAGCCATACATGCTACCGATGGCAATGCCTGACAGAATAAATTGTTGCAGCATACTCTGTATAAATTGCGTTATGCACCGACCGGAACAATTTCATCACCTTGCCACTGTACTAAAAGATAATCATCTTCAGTCAGGGCATCGTGGTTTTCTGGAGTGAACGCACCATCGTAGGTTTTGATTAATCCTTCGTAGGTTGGCAGATTGTAGAACGCTTCTTGAACCCGCGCACCTTCTGTCGTCTCAGCCGTCTCGATTGCTAGTGCAGTTAAATGCATCGCGTCATAGGCATTGGCAACGCCCACCGGAGACAAAATTTCACCGGGGCTCTCTAGCTGATATTTTTCGTTTAGGGCGGCCATCACTTTTTGACCGACCACATTTTGCTCACTAAAGAAGCTATAGGTTTGCACAAACACAACCTTGCTTGACGCTTCACCCGCCAACTCAGGGAACCGTCCTCCCGAAATGCCCCAGTGAGAAATGACAGGTACATCCCAACCAATTCGAGTCAGCGATCGCATCACCTGCGCGCCCGGTGCTGCATTGCCGACTAGAAAAACAGCTGTCGCACCTGACTCTTTGAGGCGTGTCAGTTGTGCAGACATATCCGTGTCGGTGTCATTAAATTTTTCAATTCCAGTAATTTCTGTACCGTATTCGGGGGCCCACTGTTTAAAACCTGCTTCGTTTGACTCTCCCCAAGGGTTGTTAACCAGCATTAGGCCGACTTTAGGATTGTCATAGGTTTCACTCGCATGCTTGATCAAGAAGCGATTCACAATGTTGTCATTCGCAGACACCCGAAATGCAAAGTTGGGGTCTTGGTTGTTTTGGGTGATGCTTGTGGCGGCGGCCCACACGCCCATATAGGGCACTTGCAGTTCATGAATCACGGGCAGCATGGCCAACGATACCGGGGAGTCAATTCCACCAAAAATGGCGGCGACCTGTTCTTGCTCAATTAACTCACGCGCTGCAGTCACACCTCGCGCCGGGGTTGACTCATCATCCCTCGTCACCAATTCCAGTAAACGCCCCCCGAGGACGCCCCCGTTTTGGTTGATTTCATCAATGGCGATCGCCAATCCACGGGTAATCGATTCACCAGAAAGGGCAGACCCCCCTGTGATGGCAGCAATCAGGCCAATTTTGACGGGTTCAGCAGAGGCTGCAGAGGAGCTTGATGCGGCTGTATCAGGTTGCGCAGTGCACCCTGCAAGCTTAGACGTGGCGATCGCCGCCCCCATCCCCAACACTCCCAGCAATACGTCGCGACGATATAGGCCAGACCGATAGAACGACATGGATGACTCCTCATGCTCTCAATAAATGGAAAACTGAATGCAAACCAACGCTTTGGTCTTACGCAACCGCAACCGCACTCATGAGCGACCCTAATACATCCTCATATGTGATCTCGTGTTGGAAGATACCAAACTACAACCCAATCTGCTGTATTTAATGACGTAAAGGGTTATTGAGCATTTGGTACGGGAGGTTACAAGAAGTTATGGAGAATCAGACGCTGATGGGGCAGGCCGGCCTAGCTAATCGAGGGGTTGATTCTCAAATTCCAGTCATTGATTTTACTCAATATCACTCAAAATCTCGGTCTGACCGTCAACAGGTAGCCGATCAAATTCGTCATGCCTGCACCCACGTAGGATTCTTCTACCTCAAGAACCATGGCGTCCCTCAACCCTTAATCAAACAATTGTTTGCCGAGTCAAAACAATTTTTTGATCTACCCATTGAAGTAAAAAATAAAATTCCCTGGGATAGCCCAGAGTCCAACTGCGGCTATATTGGGATGCAGACGCAGCATCTTGATCCCAATCAAACTGGCGATTTAATGGAAGCCTATAATGTTGGGTTTCTGCAACCACAGGCTAACAAGAAATGGTTGGCCGATCAACCGGTTCTGAACCAGACATTACAAGAGTTTTATGCCGTTGGCGGCAAGGTTTGTGACCAAATCATGAAAGCCTTTGCGCTGTCGCTCAACTTACCAGAGCCCTTCTTTGAACCTACCCATGATCAGCACTACAGCACCGTTCGGCTGCTTCATTATCCCCCGGCTCCGGCACACGTTAGTCCCGGTCAACTGCGAGCCGGAGCACACTCCGACTACGGCACAATTACCCTCTTGTTTCAGGATGACGTCGGTGGGTTAGAGATTTTGCAGGATGGCGTGTGGCTCCCTGCTCCTTACATTCCTGATACTGTAATTGTGAACACGGGAGATTTGATGGAGCGGTGGACAAATAATGTTTTTTGCTCGACCAAACACCGCGTGGTGGTTCCTACTGAACCGATGGCGCGGCAATCGCGCTATTCTGTCACATACTTTTATCGACCTAATATTAATGCAGAGATTGCTTGTCTTGAGCCTTGTTGTGAACCCGAACAAGCGCCACTTTATCCCCCCACGACGACCCGCAATCATTTAATCAGTTGCCTCCGAGCCTCATATCAAGTTGATGCACCACAATAATAGGCGTCCTATGGATCTAAAAATCATCGATGCAACTCTCCCAGGTCGTCCTGGACGTTGGGATATCGGCATCACGGGCAATCGCATTACTGAAGTTGCGCCAACGTTGCCCCAACCAGCGACCCAGACGCTAGATGCCCAAGGTAATTTGCTCATTCCGGGACTGGTAGACGGACATATTCATCTTGATAAAGCACTGATTCTGGATCGCTATCCCGCGTTAGATGGCACGTTTAATGAAGCCATGCGCGAAACCCTAAACTTAAAGCAGGCGTTCACGGTTGATGATATTCAAAACCGGGCTAAACAGGTGATTGAGCGGGCGATCGCCTTTGGCACCACCGCCATGCGCACCCATGTAGAAGTCGATCCAACCGTGGGACTCGACGCCATGGAGGCATTGGTGCCCTTGCGGGACGCCTATGCCTGGGGCATAACCCTACAACTCGCCGTGTTCGCCCAAGAAGGCATTACAAATCATCCCGGATTAGTCGATCAGCTGCGTCAGGCCTTGGTAATGGGAGGCGATGCGATCGGCTCTGCACCCTATGTAGAGCCAGATCCCCACCGAAATATTGAAATCGTGTTTGATCTGGCTCAAGAATTTGATTGTGATGTTGACTTTCACCTCGACTTTTTGGATAACGACGATCCCTTGCTGCTGCCGTTCGTGATGCAAGAGACCATCAAACGAGGCTGGCAGGGACGGGTATGCCTAGGGCATATGACGAAGTTGGCAGCCCTCCCCCCTACAGAGTTAGAGACCCTAGCCGCTTCCATGAAAGATGCTGGCGTATCTGTTTTAGCA
>JBGTOF010000329.1:0-2402 GCA_041742695.1 Elainellales cyanobacterium
GAACTGCGGCGAATACCTTGAACCATAACTCCAACCATTCCGCCGCCGACTGCGGTAGGCGAGAATGCCTCGCTGATAATCGTACCAATGGCCGCTGGAACCTGTCCCGCATTCACTACCAGCACAAATAGGCAAGCCAGCACATAAATCAACGCCATGGCTGGCACTAGCTTTTCAGCCACGGCCCCAATGCGTCGGATGCCACCAATAATCACAAATGCCGACAACGCCGCCAAAACCAAACCAAACAGCCAAGCCGGCAAGCCCGGAACAATTCCAGAAATCGCTGCGTACGCTTGATTGGATTGGAACATATTGGCACCCCCAAGGCTGCCGCCGAGGCAGAGAATGCAGAACAGCACAGCCAGTCCTTGACCCAGAGGACGCTTTCCCTGCTGACTAAGACCTCCCGTGAGGTAATACATCGGGCCACCTAACACAGTGCCATCTTCCATCACACGACGATACTTGACCCCTAGCGTGCATTCTACAAACTTGCTCACCATGCCGCAGAAGCCCGCTATCGTCAGCCAAAACATAGCACCTGGGCCACCCAGCTGAATCGCCACCGCTACCCCAGCGATGTTTCCCAGACCCACCGTGCCAGATACTGCCGTTGCCAGTGCCTGAAAGTGCGACACCTCGCCTTCATCGTGAGGGTTATCGTATTGGCCCCGCACCACGTCGATGGCGTGTTTGAAAGCGCGCAGGTTGATAAACCCCATGCGAATGGTGAAAAAGATCGCGGCCACAAACAGCCACAGCACGATAAATGGAAATCCATTCTCACCGCCAATATTGAAGAACAGTAGCGTCGCCAGCAGATCCACGATGGGCGATATCAAAGAATCCACAAAGTTAACTGACGCCTCCTCATCTTGAGCCAATGCCGGAGGAACGGCGATCGCCCCGAGTATCAATAGGGTGATCGCCAGCATACCTAGGGATTGCAGCCGTTTAGGCTGTGCAGCCTTCAAACCAGGGGAGTTTGGAGGCGAGAGATGGTGGTGCATAGTAGATTGCTTCATAAATACTGAAATGCTGAGTGAATGGTTTTATGATTTGGGCATAATTCTTCGCTGCAGTAGGTTACCCCCCGCAGGACTGTCCAAGCTCTTCAGGAGGTTGCATAGAGTGCATCAGGCTTGTTAGTAATTGCCCCTATTGAACGCCCCTATTGAATCAGGTCTCCGTACTCTGTTTTGTTAATTGAGACACCACGGCTGGGCGATCGCCCCGTCTAGCGACAACTCCCCTCAATTCAGCCGTCTTGGTTTCGTAACCCCAGCAATCTCTTAATTTCAGCGACGAACGCCATGGGTGATAGAGATCCAAAAGGGAGATCCATCACGTTGTTATGCAGGCAGAATCAGAACTCTGGCCAGCTGTCAGCGACAAAACCACGCATCTTTGAACCAATCTTTGCAGAATTTCTCCTGAGATTCACTGTGGCTTCACAGCCTACGAGTAGAGACGCTGTTAACTTCTTAGTAACTTCCAAAAGAAAAACAGATTGCTTGATTGACGCTCAAAAACTCTAAACCGACGAGGGAGGCAACTGCATGAAGGCCGTGATTCTTGCTGGAGGATTGGGAACGCGCTTAAGTGAAGAAACGAGCATCAAGCCTAAACCCATGGTTGAAATTGGGGGGCAGCCGATTCTATGGCACATCATGAAGACCTACTCAGCCCACGGCATCAATGACTTTGTCATCTGCTGCGGTTATAAGGGATACGTCATTAAGGAGTATTTTGCCAATTACTTCCTACGCATGTCCAACGTCACGTTTGATATGCGCTTTAACCAAATGAACGTCCATTCTGGTGGCGCAGAACCTTGGCGCGTCACTCTCGTAGACACGGGTGAGAATACCCTCACAGGCGGTCGCCTAAAGCGCGTTCGCGAACATGTCGGCAATGAAACCTTCTGCTTCACCTACGGTGATGGCGTTAGCAACGTCAATATCACCGAACTGGTTGAATTCCACAAGGCTCAGGGCACCCAGGCCACGCTCACAGCCGTGCAGCCTCCCGGACGATTCGGCGCCATCTTGCTAGAAGAGGGGCAAAATCAAATCACAAGTTTTCAGGAAAAGCCTGAAGGGGACGGGGCTTGGATTAATGGCGGCTACATTGTGCTAGAGCCCGGTGTGATTGACTACATCGAAGACGACACAACGACCTGGGAGCAAGAGCCCTTGCAAAAGCTGGCGCATTTAGAGCAGCTCTCTGCCTATAAGCACAGCGGCTTTTGGCAGCCAATGGATACGCTGCGCGACAAAAACACCTTAGAAAAGCTGTGGAAGTCGGGCACTGCGCCGTGGAAGGTTTGGTAGGGTTCGGCACAGGCTTGACCAAGAGCCCGACTCGAGGGCATGCATTTGCATATCGAGTCGGGCAGA
>JBGTOF010000359.1:0-2235 GCA_041742695.1 Elainellales cyanobacterium
CACCGCATTCATTGCTACCCCGGCGCAGAGCATGGCTTTTTTTGCGATCGCCGTGCTAGCTACCATCCCCAAGCCGCCGCTGCCGCTTGGGAGATTGTCCAAACCCTATTTCAGCAAACTCTCTCATAAATTCACAGCCGCCGTCCGCCTTTGCTATATCCCTTCCTAAAGCGAGTTTGAGAAACAGAGTTTTAGGAATTTGCCGAGCTGACGTTGACTGGGTTGTGACGGTATGCTGTCTGGTTATTAAACAGCAATGGGGATTGAAAATTAGTGTTAATCTTGAATTGTCTTGATTTTTCTTAAAGGTGCCGTTGCTTTGACCTTCCATTCATATGCGGAACTCGTGCAGTTCCCCGTTTGGCACTTGGAGATGAAGCTGCAGCGCAGACGGCTCTCAGCTCCTGGGTTATCACAGGCTGACAGATGCGAAGGGCCCAGTATGGGCTGATCGACCTGTAATAGTTGGCTTGCTGTCAGAAAACTCTATAAATTTAGTGTTTTTCTG
Source organism: Elainellales cyanobacterium (assembly GCA_041742695.1). Lineage (GTDB taxonomy): Bacteria > Cyanobacteriota > Cyanobacteriia > Elainellales > Elainellaceae > Kaiparowitsia. Next base: position 509 of record JBGTOF010000359.1, read on the forward strand.
CTGACGTTGATGGCAGCCTCGGTCGATCATCTTTAATTACTAAGTTTTCGTTAATTTTACTCTGCAACGTATCGGTTGCACATGCACTTGGGGTCGGGCTAGGGTGCGCGCCATGCTGCAATGCAGCTCGCTGTTTGCCTTGTCTCAAGTCCGTTTTGCTTCAATGAGATTTCGTGCGCCCTGGCGCGAATGTCTACTGTGTCAATGTTTGGGCCCAGAGCGATCGCCCTCGCGACGCTGTTTATGGTGCAGAGTAACGCGTCTGCTCATCGCTATCTCTCATTCCCAAAACGTACAAACCTAATCGTCAGAGCCATTACTTGCATCAGGTCAAGCGACGGATACAGCCAACCTGGGCACACTTGAGCAGCGGCAGCATTGAATCTTGCCGTTTGGTTCATAGTGCACCCACACTATCTAACGCCATTGCCAACGCCATCTATGGATCAATTCGGGAGAATACCCATGACCAAACTGCTTAGCCGTAAAATTGCCCCTGCGCCGATCTCTCCATCTATGAACGTAGTCGATCTGATCGATGGCTACTTTACGGCCTATAACTCTGCCCGCCTGCGAGAAATCTGCCACCTGCTGTCTCAGGAAGTCATGCAGCCCGGGGTTACGACTGCTGTCAGCCTGTCTGGCGCACTGACCCCAGCCGGGTTTGGGGTATCCGTGCTGTCGCCGCTGATCCGCGCAGGGTTTATTGATTGGATGATCAGCACAGGGGCCAATCTTTATCACGACTTGCACTATGGCTTGGGTCTTGATTTGTATGCCAGCAATCCGTTTGTAGACGATGTCAAACTACGGCAAGAAGGTCGGATTCGAATTTATGACATCGTGTTTGGCTATGATGTGCTGCTCGAAACCGATGCCTTTATCCGTGAACTGTTGCGAGCAGAACCGTTTCAGAAGCGGATGGGCACTGCAGAATTTCATTACCTGCTGGGCAAATACATCAACGGCATCGAAAAACAATTGGGCGTCCAGCATTCCTGCCTGCTGTCTACGGCCTATGAGTGCGGTGTTCCGATTTATACGTCCTCACCCGGCGATAGTTCGATTGGAATGAATGTGGCGGCTCTTGCGCTAGAAGGGTCTCAACTAATGATTGACCCATCGCTGGATGTTAACGAAACAGCGGCGATCGCTTATGATGCTCGCAATTCAGGAATTGAAGGTCTAGAGGGGCAGAGTGCAGCCCTCATCTTAGGCGGGGGCAGTCCCAAAAACTTTTTGCTGCAAACTCAGCCGCAGCTACACGAGGTATTGGGGCTTGAGGAGCGCGGCCACGATTATTTTGTGCAAATTACCGATGCACGGCCTGACACGGGCGGGCTGTCCGGCGCGACCCCCAGCGAAGCGGTGAGCTGGGGCAAGGTAGACCCTGACGAACTCCCCAACACGATCGTCTGCTATACCGACAGCACCATTGCCCTCCCTATCATTGGGGCATACGTGATGAGCCAATGTGAGGCACGGCCCTTAAAGCGGCTTTATGATCGCCGGGACGAGATGTTGGCGCGGCTCCAAGCCGACTATCTCGCGGCTCGCAATACCCGCGATGGCGAAAAGGTCACGACATCCATCCCCACCCAACATGGTGCCTCTATTCCCCAGCCGGTTGCCACCTATCCGTGTGGCACCCCTATTCGCTAGGGGCATAAGCAATTAAGCTGATCCAAAAGGAGGTGGTATGCAGTGTGTACCACCTCCTTTTGGAT
>JBGTOF010000363.1:0-13388 GCA_041742695.1 Elainellales cyanobacterium
ATTGTTGTAGGCGCTTCAAACTTGTAGCCTACGCCACGTACGGTGTGAATCAAATTAGGTTGACTCGTGTCAATCTCGATTTTTTTGCGGATCTGCCCAATGTGAACATCTACCACCCGCTGATCACCCACATATTCATAATCCCACACCTTTTGAATTAGCTCAGCCCGTCGCCACACTCGGCCCGGATGGCTTGCCAAAAAGTGAAGCAGGTCAAATTCTAAGGCTGTTAGGTTGACTGGGTCATCGTTTAGCGTCACAATGCGGCGCACGGGGTCAATCGCTAAGCCATTGAACTGAAGCGACTGCTGCTCTGTGGGTGTAATCGCCCGCTGTCGCTTGAGGATGGCCTGCACCCGCACTTCTAGCTCTCCTAGACTAAACGGTTTGGTGAGGTAATCGTCTGCCCCTTGAGAGAACCCGCGGATTTTGTCTGCTTCATCAGCACGGCTGGTCAGCATTAGTACAAACACGCCTGTTCGCGTTTGCATGTCTTGGCAAAGCGCGTAACCCGTCGCGTCTGGTAAATTTACATCCAAAATTACCAAGTCAGGATTGAACTGCTCAAACGCTGCCATAGCCCCTTTGCCATCTTCGGCAGACTCTACCTGGTAGTCATGCTTAGACAAAAAGCGTTGGATGAGGTTTCGGATTCCGAGGTCGTCGTCAACAACGAGGATCTTGGCTAGAGCCATGATTGTAACCTTGTGTCTTAGGGTCTGGTGGGAGGAAGTGACTCATAACACTGCAAGCATTTTAAGGCGTGCAGCCTGAGTATTGATACTGAATCTCTGATAGAAGGGTACCCAATACAGGTACAAATAAAACCGGAATGAACTGAATCTTCTTCTATCAACGCCTTCTCAGGGCAATAATCCGCAAAAAAAGTCGTCATCGCTCCATTAAAAGTTGGTATTGGAAGACTCGATTGTCCACCCATACGACCCAAGCCACACTCTCAATTAATCGCTGATCCTTAACGTTGAATCACCATCACGTCACCAATACTTGGTATTAGCCGTGCCGCTTCGGACATGTCGTACTGCTTAATTGAGGTGCTGTTGGGGGTTTGCGTCGTATAGGGTCTTCTGGCGATCGCCGCCGCTAAACGTGGTTCACCAATACCTATCAAAGATAGATCGAACCGCGAAACTTGGCGAATCTTTACTCATTCTACATTTCCGAATTTGAAGCAGGGCAGTTACACTGATAATTAACGTTAGTAAAGTATATGAAGCTGCTGGAATTGCAGAGGCCGCCTAAAGCGGGCTTTGAATCAGCACTTTCATACGGCGTCTTCGAAGCACTCCTGAAATGGCAGTGGTTTTAAAGCATCTTTATGCTCTAAGCCTAAGCTACGGGTCAAGCTACCTTGTGTGATAAGTCGGCTGTGCGAGCAAAACGCTGTGCTGAGGCGCAGCGCCCAATAAGCTCAGTGTCGGAGTTGACTCAGACTTGATACTGATACTCCCGATTGAAGATATCTACCCTTACAATGGCGCTTATAGGGGCATGCTGCTTGCATAGCTGCACTGCATACAGGGCGGTCGCTCCTAAATACATCAGTCTAAAAGTCAAATCGCCGGGCATTGCCCGCACCCATGTCATAATGCCTTTAATTTGGCTCCAAATTCACGTTTGCGCGGGTCTCCGGAGGATATAGATGAGCGAGCTCAGTCACTACGAAAAGCTTGGAGTAGATGAGAACTCGACGTTTGAAGAAATTCAGCAGGCGCGCACTCGACTGTTGGAGGAATGTAATGGCGATCGCCGACAGATGGAATCGGTGGAAGCGTCCTATGATGCCATCTTGATGGATCGACTGCGCCTGCGTCAGGAAGGACGCATCAAGGTGCCAGATAGAATCCGATTCCCAGAGCGCGTGGTCGAGCCAGCACCCGATTTCCCCCCTGCCCAAGTGAATAAGGGGAAAGAGCTGTTGCGAGGCTTGATTGATACTCCTAGTCGAGCCGACATTCTGCTGCCTGCAGGTTTGATGTCAGCAGCGGCCTTGCTAAGCTTGAGCGCACCGCCTGTTGCACTGGCCTTAGGGGTAGGCTTCTGCTTTTATTTCCTTAACCGAAAAGAACAAAAATTTATTCGATCGTTCTTGCTGACTCTGGTAGCGCTGATTGTTGGAGTGTTGATTGGGTCGTGGGCTAGCACAATCCTCATTGGTTCAATCCAAGCTATTGGCTTGACCTCCGAAAGCATTGTGGCTCTGTTTACATTGGGCATGCTGTGGCTTGTCTCTAGCTTTTTGCGGTAACGAGCCCGACTACCTCGATAGTAAAAACCCTTGATTTGACATGAGAGGCTATCAAATCACGGAGTTTTGATCTACGACGCTAGATGCACTGCACTCTGAGAGGGGTATGTGATTAGGCTGTTTGGTGAAGAGTTGACGGTGTAGCAGGCTTTGGCTGCATTCCACTGTGATCTAAAACGATGCTGACGGCTCCTTGCAAGTTTGCGGCGATATAGTTGGGATTGTGCAGGCTGAGTCGGGAGCGATCGCGAATTCCCGACAGAACCGCAATTACCGGAATGTTATGGGCTTGGGCTGCTGCAATATCGGCTTCAGTGTCGCCTATCATCCAAGTTGAAGCAGGAGCTAACTCGCGCATTGCCCGCGCCATTAGCAGGGGTTTGTCTTTTATATCAGCGGTCTTTACATAGTCATTGCTGAGGCAATAGCGACGATCAGCGGCAAAGAAGCGTCCCAAGCTACACCGAGCAAGGGCTTCGTCTAGCTCTTGCTCTCGACGCATTGTCATTACTACTAGATCAACATTTAGCGTTTGCACATAGCTCAGCATCTCAACCGCACCTGGAATTGGGCTGTCGTGTTGCAAATAGGGAAAGGTGTGGACTGTTTGCTTTCGCAAGGTGGCAAAGGCTTGTGCTTGCTCATCGGTTAGACCCGAGGCCTTTCCAATCTCGCGTTCTGGGAGCTGCGATCGCTTAAAGTTCCAAAATTCACTCTTAGCAAGCTGCCGTATTGGCTGCTCTGGCTGCTGCACTGCCTCTAGACAATATTGATACACTTTGTAATAGCGCTCCGATACGTCCATGATCGGCCCATCAAAGTCTGTAATAATTCGCAGCATGGCGTACCAAATCTGTCAAGATTTATTAACTTTCGCCATATTATAGCAAGTTCTGTCGGGCTAAGATTCTAGCTCTGGTTTGAAAGCCTTGCAAGTCAACAAGTTGAAGGGTTTGGTGAATGGTTTTAGGGTAGGCATTGGGACTTTTGACTCTTATTTCTACCGCTACTCCATTGATCAGCAGCTTGTTGCAAAAGAAGAGGGTTATCTCATTGTTACCCTTTCATCAATCCTGCGTCACAGCACAAGCGACTTCAATGATGACCCAGTAAGGGCTACGTGTCTACGGAGTGAAGCGCTTATCAAGTTGCTCTATTTGGAATATGTTAAGGAAGTATGGGGACGCAAATTTTAGGTCTAGACCCAGGGCTTGCAACGCTGGGGTTTGGAGCGATCGCCCACACCCCAGCGTTGGGAGGAGTTCCGTCCTGTGAGCCAATTGATTATGGAGTGATTCAAACCCCGGCACATACTGAAGTCGGCGATCGCTTGGTCACTATTTATAACGACTTGCACGAAGTGCTGACGCAGATCCAGCCGCAATTGGTAGCGATCGAAAAGTTCTTCTTTTACCGCATGGGCAACACTATTTTGGTAGCGCAGGCACGAGGCGTTGTCATGTTGGTGTTGGCGCAGCACCATATGCCCTACGTAGAATTTACTCCTGCTCAGGTAAAGCAGGCGCTCACAGGCTATGGCAATGCTGAAAAGTTTGAAGTACAGCAAGCTGTGGCTCGGGAATTGAATCTAGACATCATTCCCAAGCCTGATGATGCAGCAGATGCGCTGGCGCTGGCGATCGCCGCTTCGTTCCAGCTGTAGTATCGTTATGCCTCGGGTGCGTAGCAGACGTTGGTGCCACCTAAACCGCAATAACCGCCAGGATTCTTGCCGAGATACTGCTGATGGTAGTCTTCAGCATAGTAGAACTCTGGTGCATCTAAAATTTCAGTCGTAATCTCAGCATGCCCAGCCTGCTTTAGTGCTGCTTGGTAACGATCCCGTGAGGCTTCCGCTAGCTGACGCTGCTCATCGTTATAAACGTAGATGCCAGAGCGGTATTGCGTCCCGGCATCATTGCCTTGGCGCATTCCTTGAGTGGGGTTGTGGCTTTCCCAAAATAACTTGAGCAACTCGTCGTAGCTCACAACTTGCGGATCATAGACAACCAGCACGACTTCATTGTGGCCCGTCATGCCGCTACAGACTTCTCGATACGTAGGGTTGGGCGTCACGCCTGACGCATACCCTACGGCAGTGGTATATACCCCGTCATACTGCCAAAACTTGCGCTCTGCTCCCCAAAAGCATCCCAGGCCAAATATTGCTGTTTCCATGCCTGCAGGAAACGGTGGCTGGATGGGGTTGCCATTGATAAAGTGGCGGTTGGTAACAGCGATCGCCTCAGCGCGTCCGGGCAGGGCTTCTGTCGGGGAAGGAAGCGTGAGCTTTTTGCCAAATCCAAATAAAACCATAGGGCTAATACCAGTTATGTCAGGAAAGAACAGTGAGTAGGGGCAGCGAAATGCAATCTTCTGTGCAGCTCAATTAATGCAGAGATGTCGCAGACAATGCAGAACTGTTCTGCAGAGGCACACCCTAGTTTGAGACGCGTTTGACTTGATGGGATTAAAAATTGCTGAACATTGAACACTGCGTTACGTTTCTTCATTTTAGCGCAGGCATTGACAGGGTTGGAGCGATCGCCCTATTTCTAGGCTCGCCTGCCATCTTTAGAGGCTTAGGGAAAGGAGGTTTTAGAAAACAGGCGTTGGAACACAAGCTAGCCCAGCGGCTTTGCTAACCAGAGCGATCGCGCCTCAAACCCTAACTGGGTGTAAAGTGCCAGCGCGGCCTGATTAGACTGGAACACCTGTAGCCCAATTTGGCGATCGCCCCGAGCAACGGCCCAGCCTTCTGCCTGAGCCACCAGCGCTGAGCCAATACCCTGACGACGATGCGCCGGATCGACATAAATCAAAAAAATATGGGCATGGCGATCGCCCTGCACCTGATCAACCGCGTTGCCCATCCACAGACAAGCGATCGCGGCAGGGTCAGATGCTAGGGCCTTAGCTGGACGTTGAGTCATAGCGCCAGTAGCCGACCCATCAACTGCGGAGCTTTCCTCCAGTTCCACAAACCACAGCGGCGTTTGGTCTGAAAAAAACTGGGCAACCGCCTCCTGCGAACGACTGAGAGGCGCATCAGGGTTAACCTCACCATAGGTGCGCTGCATACAGTGGATCAGCAATGGGCGATCGCGCTTAGTTCCCCGACGGAGCCGATATCCTGGAGGAAAGGCGACGTTGGTGGCAATAGGCTTCATCTAAAGCGGCAGGCTCTCACCCAGGTCAAGCGGCACCCCTCGCACGAGCTGATCTAGCGATAGCTGTGGGTAAGTCAAGTCTTGGTCTAATCCACGGCTAAGGGCGTTGGGTATCTCAACCGGTGCTGGAGCCGCCATATCCTCTGGCAAAAAGATGCGGGCGCTAACGGCAATTAATGCCACAGCAAAAATGAGAACTACTAGCAGAGGGGCAATATATTGCCGAAAAAACGCCATAGCTACTTGGGTTGAAACAAAGGTTGTTGTCTATATCCTACACTGATCCACCCAGCAGGCTACTGTCCCAAGGCTTAGGGGCACCTCGATTAATTGCCTCATTGATAATCTTGGGAGCCCAGAACCACTGGAATCTCATTGCCATTCTCAACAAGATTTGTATTTTTCGAGGTGCCCTTAGGAGAGAAGCGTCTTCATACAGATCTATTTTTAGAGAAACGACTGAACGATCGAGTGATTGAGTGTATAGTAAAGCGCTCTACAAATAGCTTCGGCAAATCTACGCGTGGGTTCTCAGTAGCGGTTTTGTTTAGAGCAATGAGAACAATTATGGCAATGGGTGTGGTAAATCTCAAGCAAGATCGATGATGCAGAATCACCTATTTTTTTAATGCAAAAGGTCTGGATTGCATGATCCTTGAAGTAACCGTTCTACAGATTCAGAACGGACAATCTGAACAATTTGAGAAGGCGTTTGGCATAGCTCAGCAGATCATTCAAACCAGCCCCGGCTACATTCGCCATGAGCTACAACGGTGCCTTGAGGTTAAAGACAAATATATTTTGTTGGTTTGGTGGCGTACTCTTGCTGACCATGAGCAAGGCTTTCGCCAATCTGCTAAATATCAAGATTGGAAACAGCAGCTGCATCCCTTCTACAACCCGTTTCCAACGGTTGAGCATTTTGAGTGGGTCGCAGGATGTGTGAATGATTGAGGATTTATACTAATGCCGATTGCGGCTCTAAATCGCAAACTGCTACATCTCGGCGTGATACAAGTCGCAGCTCACTTGGATAACGCGGCTGCGGATCTCCCACTAACCAAATTGGCGGAACCATGGTGGCTTCATACCAATCAATTTGATATAGACTTCCAGGTTGTTGTTTGAGTTCTACCCATGTCTTAGGTAAATATTCAAACATTTCATCCCAGTCGATTATTATTTTGGTAGCCATTCTCTTTAACCGGCTCAATTGAAATTCTGTGAGCAATCTAATGTTTTAGCTTATGCAACAATTAGAAATTCTCTAATTGTTAGCAATAAAAGTGACTTTGATTGAGAAGCACTTCGCCATGATTTGGCACCCACGCCACCCAAGTATCGGATGCCTCTTGGCAAAGTAACTTAGCCTCATTGTCACCATATTCACTAGGAGGTTGGAGCAACTTAACCCATGCATCCCGGGTATAGGTAATGTGGCATACGGGCTTCCACCCTAAGGCGATCGCCTGCTCTAGCGCTTGCGACGATCGGCTACCTAAATAACTCGTTGGAAAGGACATGCGTTACGCCTCGTACTGACTAACTTTCGGGAACAGACCACCTCTCTTTACGTTTGAGGGGAGTCTATAAAATAGTTTCTGTATCTATTTTTACAAAAATGACGGGCGATCGCCCGGTTATTGTCATAAATTCACAAAATTTGAGACTTTGGGCGTAGTAAAGATCGAGATTTCTGAGGTTGGGCTGAATCTAGGAAAGTTCGATATATTGACGCCGCTGCGTTGTGTAGGGCTTACCCCCTCAGCGTTCGCCCACTGGTTTGTGTAATGCGCTGATGGTATCTCTCTGGGACGATGACCCATCTCGTCACTCGATTAGAGCAGGCTAAATTAGTCGCGCGTGTTCTTGATATGGGCGATCGCCCTTGCTGCTAGCTATTTCTTAAGTTAACCCGAGTTCGTTGGGATAGTAATTTTATCAACAACGGTAGACTGGATAGCTCAGCAATTTCAAGCAGAAGAGCCGGAAGAAGAAGAAGTCGTTGAGGAAGTAGAGCTCCCAGAGCATCGCGTTACTAGCACCACATCCCTGGGGGGAGAAGCACGTAGGGTACAAATTGATGCAGGTTCGGATCTGTCGGAAGAGGAATGCCTGGCCATTCTCCGTCAGTATCGCGGCAGAGCAAGGCGCGGCGGACAGATGGTAGTCCAAAAGCCAAGCCAAAACCTGGCAGGCGAAATGTCCCCATTTTGCGTTGACAACATGGACGGCACGGAGCCGTTCTTCAACCACAATATGTTTTAGAGACTGCAAGAGCTGCCCGTTCTATGTAATCTTTCGCTTGCCACCAAATCTATATATCTCGTCGTCAGTTCTGTATCGTCTAGGTTTACAGCCTTGGACTTGAGGGGATTGGCGGTTTTTTCTTTGAGTTTCATCGTTGCCTATGCCCGCCCCTCTTTCAGGGGTGCCCTAACCTCTGATGCTTTAGGGCGTTAAGCACTCCATAGTAAAACTCTTGAATACGGGACTGGCGCGATTCGAACGCGCGACCTACCGCTTAGGAGGCGGTTGCTCTATCCATCTGAGCTACAGCCCCATGCAAAGGAAAGATGACACAGGTTCATAAAGATGACACAGGTTCATCAGGTGGCTCCATCAAGCCAGAAGCTGTCCTTCTTAGCGCTGCTGGGCAGAACGGTAAGACCGTGTAGCAGCTTCGGACAGCTCATTAATAGCGGATTATAACAATACTATGTTGTTGTAATCGGATCAAACCACAAAAGCCGCAGGGATGAGGAAATTTCATCTCTGCGGCTTGTTACATAAAGCATCAGCTCTACCTAACCCTTGCGGTAGATAGTCGCTAGAGCGCTTAGCTCTGGCTTCAAGAAATCAAGAGTTTGCGGTTTGAGCAGCTAATAAATCTTTTAGCTTTTCAAGATCTTGAGCCCAACGAGGATCGGGCTTAGCCGCAGCGGTAGCAGACTCTCCGCTAGGGGAGCGTTTGCTGTCCTTAGTAGACTTTCGACGCGAGCTATTACCAGGCTCGGTTTCAGGGGCATCTTCAGACTTGCCACTGCGTGGGTTAGCTTTCTCAACTTTCAACTCGCTCTCATTAAAGAGATAGCCGTTGAATTTTTCGATCAACAGGTCTGCCTGCTCATCGGTTTGTACGGTGACGAAGCCAAACCCCCGACATTTGCCAGTTTTACGGTCGGTGATGACCTTGGTTGCGGCAGATTCATCTACGCTTGCAAACAGCGTAGCAAGTTCGTCTCGTTCCATCTCTTTGGGTAAGTTCCCTACATAAAGCCGGATAGACATAGCTCAGCCATACCTCCACACGTTAAGTCAGACACTGTTTGCAAAATGGGTTGATTTATTGCTTGACAAACTGACCCGCGCCTTGGTGTATGGCGAATCTACGGGTGCAACCCTTTAAACCATCCATCAGCATTAAGAAAAACTTGCGATTCATCGTGTTAGTGACGCGACTGCGTTTGGGCTTTCACACGACTCACTCACTAATTATTAAGGTATCACGGTTAGCAGTATGGGAAATTGCTAACTTAATGATTTCACTCCTACCGTACGTCGAAACGCTGCGATGAGGGGCGATCGCCCAAAAAAAACCGATCACTAGTCTAGTGACCGGTTTAACTTGCTGTGTTGGAAGGAGAATTTGAAGGAAAGGCACGACCCCATTGATAAACATGATGTGTTTAGCCCTAAGCCGCGCGCGATACTACCAAATCCTTGTTAAGAAATGTAACACTATGTGAGGATGCTTGCAACCCGCCGATGCGCCTCTCAGAATTGCGATCGCCCGGTTATTCCTGCGCCTGAATTATCTTGGCCTGTTGCCATAGCGCCTCTAGTTCGGCCAGAGTATGGTCTGTGAGGGGCTTGTTGGCAGCAGATTCTAGCAATGCAACGCGCCCAGTGAAACGCTGATTGGCCGATTGCAGCGCTTCATCGGGGTTGAGATCGTGCCAGCGGGCCACGTTGACGAGGGTAAACAGCAGGTCGCCCAATTCATCTTGCTGACGCTGAGCGCTTTCGTGGGCGATCGCCTGATGAAACTCGTCCAACTCCTCATGGAATTTGTCCCAAACCCCTGCGACGGATTCCCATTCCAACCCAGCTTTGGCGGCTTTGTGGGAGATTTTCATGCAGGCCGTGAGGGGCGGGAGCGATCGCCCATAGCGCTGCAATCGAGGCACGATGCTCTGGGTGTCTTGAGTTTGCTGGTCTTCGGCGGTTTTGATCTGGTCCCAGTTGTCGCGCACTTGGGCCACGCCATTCACCGCCACATCTCCAAAGACATGGGGATGGCGGCGTATGAGTTTATCTGCAATGGTGTGGGCCACGGTGGCTAGGTCAAATTGTGCCGCCTCACTGGCCAGTTGCGCTTGCAGCACGACTTGCAAGAGTAAGTCGCCCAACTCATCGGCGATCGCCACTGGATCACCCTGTCGAATGGCATCCACCACCTCGTAGGCTTCTTCAATGACGTAGGGGATGAGGGTTTGCGGCGTTTGCTCTAAGTCCCAAGGGCAGCCCCCATCGGACGATCGCAATTGTGCCACCACCTCAATCAAGCGCTGCAAGGCACTCAATGTGGGCGACATCGTTCCTTCACTGGGCGAAACCTCTCTGCTGGCAGCGTTGGGCGCAGACGAAGACTCAGGCAAAAAAGTCATAGGAGTACCGTGCGTGCATGGCGTGCGGTTGATCGCCTAACCCAGGCGGATCAAAACCATCCATACTGTAACGGTTCTCGTCCAAAATATAATCTCTAACCCCCATCCCCTTAAGTCCTATCCTCTACCGCCGCCGCTTTCGCTTCCGCGACTTCGGCAGTGCAGCGCCCCAGCCTTTTGACTTCACTCGCTTGTGAGTAGAGAGGAGCCAATCTGCGGTGTAGTGGCTCAGGGCACCGATTTCGAGGCCAAGGGCGATCGCCAGCCAGTTATAGCGATGGTTTGTGAGCGATCGCCCCATGACGCCTGCAATGTCTTGCCATGTCCAGCCTAATTGCCCGACTTGGTTTATTAAGGCCAATCCCAAAAAACTGAGAAACCCCATCCAGGCCAGCAGATACACAACCCTCAGCACCGTTCCTATCACAGGAGCATGGGACAGCGGCGAGCGATGCTTCATGCTGCCACGATAGGGCACCCAAATCCACCGAAACCATCCCCAACGCTTGACCTGCACAGAGCGTATATCCAGGTCAGGGCCAAACATGAAGCCGCCAAATAAATAGCCGCTGCATAGCAGCAGAGTGATATGACTGCTCTGGGTGAGCAGCCAACTGATACTGCCAATTAGCGGCAGCAACCACAGTGTGATGCGATCGTGGGTACGACCAGAAGGCATAGACCAGCACAGTAGATCGCCTGTACGTTCCAAATCCTACCGTAGATAGAGCGGTATAGGCCTATGTCGTCCGCGCTATGGGGGAAGGATAAAGGATTCTTGAACCTGAATTGCACTGAATCCAAGGGCCGACTGCCGTTGTGTCAACCTAACCCTAAATATTAAATGCAAGAGGAAATCGTATGGATAAACAGCAAGGTTTTCCGCAGAGATAGTCTCGTCTCTTGGAGACAGGTTTAAAGCTAGCAGGGGTTGGACGCTTAGCGCCCAACCCCTGCTGGTTAACGAACGGTAGAGCCGATTAGTCTAGAAGCGCAGCTTTTGTTTCAGCGCCGATGACCGGAGCACTCATCATGGGCGACTGAAAATCAAGCATGGGCTTGTGGGCGATCGCCGGGAGCACCATCCGAGCGTGAGAGGTCAGCGCCACAGTTGTGGTATCAAACGTCTGCGTCGCTAGCTTAGGATAAATGCCAATTCCAATAATGGGAATCAACAAACAAACCGCAATGAACGCTTCACGAGGATTTGCATCGGTCAGCGAAAGCTTGGCTAAGGCCGAGCCCTCATTGCCGTAGAACACGCTGCGCAGCATAGAGAGGAGGTAGATGGGAGATAAAATTACCCCAACGGCTGCTAGGAGCACCACCACTGCTCTGAATGGAACGCTGTAGGCGTCGCTGCTGCTAAAGCCCAAGAAGATTGTCAGTTCTCCCACAAAGCCACTCATGCCGGGCAGCGCTAGGGATGCCATCGAACCTGCGGTGAATAAGGCAAACACGGTCGGCATTTGCTTGGCCATGCCGCCCAGCTTGTCCATCATCAGCGTGTGGGTGCGATCGTAGGTGACGCCAGCTAAGAAGAAGAGTGCTGCGGCAATCAGACCGTGAGACACCATTTGCAGCATTGCCCCACTAATGCCCAGTGGCGTAAATGAGGCCAAACCAATCAACACAAAGCCCATATGAGCAATGGAGGAATAGGCCATGCGCCGCTTCAGGTTGGTTTGGGCAAAGGCCGTTAAGGAGGCGTAAATAATGTTGACAACGCCCAGAACTGCTAGCGCCGGTGCAAAGTAGGCATGGGCATTGGGCAGCATTTCGATACCCATGCGAATCAAGCCGTACCCTGCCATCTTTAGCAACACACCAGCCAGAATCATGGACACTGGAGCGGGTGCCTCGCTGTGGGCATCGGGCAGCCAGGTGTGGAAGGGGAAGATAGGAAGCTTTACGCCGAAGGCCAGCAGGAACGCTGCATACATGGCCAACTCAAAGGGAAGGGAATAATCCTTGAGCCCTAGAGCTTGAATATCGAAGGTGAAGTCTCCGCCATAAAACGCCATCGCGAATGCTGCAACGAGGATGAAGATAGAACCTGCGGCAGTGTAGAGGATGAATTTTGTAGCTGCGTAAAGGCGCTTCTCGCCACCCCAGTTGGAGATCAAGAGATAAACCGGAACCAGCTCAAGTTCCCACATGAAGAAGAACAGCAACAAATCTTGCGCCACAAAGACGCCTACCTGAGCGCTGTAGAGCACGAGCATTAGGAAGTAGAACAGGCGCGGCTTGTCGTTGATTTTCCACGATGCGAGGAGCGCTAGGGTCGTGATTAATCCAGACAGAATGACTAAGGGCATGGAGATGCCATCTACACCGACGCACCAGTTCAGCCCAATTTGAGGAAGCCAGGGGTAAGACTCTACCAGTTGAAAGCCAGTTGCTTGAAGATCGTAGTGCTTCCAGAATGCATAGAGCATGGTGGCGAATTCGATGAAACCCACCCCAAGCGCATAAAAGCGAACCGTTTTGCCATATTTGTTGGGAAGCAACGGTATGGGAAGTGCTGCAATCAGCGGGAAGAGAATGAGTGCTGTAAGCCAAGGAAATTGTGTACTCAGCATAGGAGCCTAACCATCTATAGATTATGGTGCGTGTAGAGAGCGGGCCACAAATGGATGTGTTATTGGCCTGTTAAAACCGTAGCCTTGGCGGGTCTGCACAAACTGCGGGTTTTGAAGGGTATAAAGTGCCTGAAATAAATCAGTTGAATTTGTAGGATTTAACGTGTGCAGAGGTGGTCTATGTGCGATTCGCCTGAGCTTTGGTCGTCTGCTTTTGCATAACTCAAGAAGGTATGAGATAAACCGAGCAGAACGAGGTATCAATGAGGATTTGTACCTATTGGTATGTTACCCCAGATTGTTAAGTTAAATGAACTTATTTCTCCAAAGTATGACGAATAATTGAGGAAAACCTCACCTAAGGCGGTGATATTGGCGGGCAGCGGCAGCTATTGAAGGTTGCTTTCGCCCGATGAGGTGGAGCTAGACTCTCTCCAGAAATTGCTGAACTAACCAGCATTTGGGCGATCGCCCTACATTTCACTGACCAAAGCCATTCTGCCAGCTAAACCTAAGATGTAACGAAATCTTTACAATTCCGGCAAAATAGCTGAGCCGGTAGTGCCTCAAATTAATGTGGGATAGGTGGCAATATCGTGCCAATTCCAGGATCGTGTCGCTAACCTCGCTCGCTGTGCAGCGGTAGTTTTAAAACGGCTATGCTGCCAAATCCAGTTGAAATAGCTGACGACTAACC
>JBGTOF010000372.1:0-22163 GCA_041742695.1 Elainellales cyanobacterium
AAGAGCTTTGAGATACGCCCGATCCGTTTGGCTTAACTTAAGAGACTGTTTCCCCATGCTGAGTGTCCATGCTTCACCCAATACCCTATCAGCCACTCCCTCTACAGGAAAACCGTCAGAAAACTTTGTTTACACTGTACTGAGTGTCCTGGAAGTTTTGGACGGTTTTGGAGAGGTTTAGCCTTCCCAAAATCTCTCAATTGCGTCAATCCTACCTATTGAGCTGGAATCGCAGTCCAACGAGTTTTGCCAGGGGATACCAGCTCTCAGGTTGAGGATACTCAGCTTTTTCAAGTGTAGGGTAAGTTCTATTTTCAAACTGTTCAGGCTTACCCACGGGTGAACCAAGACTGCTGGGCGATCGCCCAGCCACCGCAATAAGTGCCGTAAATCGATACCTGAGTCCGGAACAAGTTCAAACCCTGTGCTCCGAACTGACAGTAAATAAGAAAAACGAGGAGAGCGATCGCCCTCCTCGTTATAGATTCTCCAGAATTAGCTGTATTCAAACTAAATCAGTCATCTTGACTCACCCTTAGCAAGTTGCTGAAGCTTAGCTTTGCCTCTCGCTAAGGGATTGCCATCCAACATTGGAATCAGACATTAGAAGCGGAGACCAGCACCCACTTGCAGGCTGACAGCAGCATCGTTGCGACCCTGGAATGCGTCAAACCCGACTTTGGCATCACCAAAGACCACTAGGTTTTCTAGCACACCTGTTTCTACGCCAGCGGTCAGCACTGGGGAGTTTTTGTCGCCTAGTGGGGTAGAGCGGCCTTCATTAGTAACAAAGGAGTAGCCACCGCCCACGTAGAGGTTGGTGCTCGGAGCGATCGCCATATCGTAGGTTACGGTCGGAATTAGCGCTGCGGAGTTGCCGCCAAACAGAGCTGCACCACGTACTGATACAGGAGCCAAAGGCACGTCGAAGCGGCCTTGAACACCTACACCCGTGTTGCTATCGTTGCTGACCCCAGCAGATACGCCCACACCGACGTAGTTGCCACTCATGCCAGGAAGCAGAGATTGTGCAGATGCCGAGTTTGCAGTTAGCAGCAGAGGTGCCGCAGCCAAACCGATCAAAGCAGCAATTGAAGTTAAAGAGCGTTTCATGGTTGTTCCTTCCATCAAAAAATCACAGGTTGTTACTCGCTGTCCTTGATTTGTGCCGCGGCAAAGTCATAGTTAGAATGGGCAATGCGCTAGCTCAATGCAAGGAATATAACTGTTGCAAACCACGTTGCAAACTATTAAGTTAAACGATGGGTTTTGGGTGGAAGATGTTCCTCGATTGCGGAGTCATTTCATCTCTTCCCTTGCCCTTATTTAAGTTATATTCTGTCAACGATGGTGTAGGGATTAGTAGCGTTCTCTTTCTCAACTGGCACATATCTAAAAGGTGCCTAACCCTATGGCATAGAGGTGATAACCTAGGTTTATTCACCCGTTCAATTAATGAGCTATTCCTAAACAGGTAGGGGTTTTGAGGGGCATGAGTGAAACCCATATCCCTCAAAACCCTTCCTTCAAAACCACTACCTTAATTAATGGAATGTGCGTTAAGCGAATCAAGGTACTCTTTTATTAAAGGAGACGCATTAAGCGAGAAAATGTTCCTTATTTTCCCGTTTAAATCGAGCGGCTTCTTTCAAAGACTTTATATTGCTATGGATACTTTGATTCCACTCTTGGAATTGCGTTTTGAATCGAATGGTTTAAACCCACGCACGCAGTCGCATCGTTGCCTTTTTCTTGCAGCGACCGGTTCTTACGAAAGGCTTCAGTTTGAGCAACCTTACTCAACTGCCGCAGGTTTACAGGTGCTCTCTGTTGCTAAGATTGCGACTGTTATGCCCTTGCTGCTATGGCTGTAGGCGCTGTAGCTGTAGTTGGAGAGCTGAGGTTGCTTTAGGGAGTTTGGCTAGCGGCTGTCTAAATTGCGCCTATCTGGCGTCTTAGCCCTGTGTGCAAGAGAATTTGACGCTTCTTGCGTGGCAGTTTGTAGAATTTTGCAAACAGGTGGCTCGCTGCGAAGCGTGAACTTCACGTTTCGCAGCTACCGTTGTTGATTGGGTGTAGAGTGCCAAGCTCTGCGGGCTCAGTTCCGTTCTGGCAACGGCTCAGCCTTTAGGAAATCGAGAAACTCCGCTAGTTCGGTTTCGTCGAGTTCTTGGCGCGATCGCTTGCCATAGGTGCGCTTGAGGTGCTCGCGGCCTTTACTATTACTCCATCCTAGCCGTTTTAACTCCACTGTGGTTTCAGCAATGATGGTAGAGAGATCAACTATTGCTGCAGGAGGGCTAGGCTGTGTAGACGTGTCAGTAGGTTCAGGTGCATTGAGTGCGGGTGCGCTGCTTGAATCAGCCTCCGAAGGCTCTGGGGGCGGGGGTGAGGCAGTCGTCTTTTTGCGGCTGCCCGGAGCCAAATCACTGGCGCGCTTCAGGTTGGCGCTAATAGTCAGTTCTTCAACGGATTGAGTAAGGGTTGAGTTCTCTTCGTCGGGGTCTGTACTGGCGAAGTGGCTATAGAAGTCGGCCACGATGGGTGCGTCTGGCTCGTCGAGCAGCGGCGACTCTTCGGGAAGTGCATCATCGGGTTCCCAAGACGGCAGCGGCTCGCTGAGTGCGTCTGCGCGATTTGAAGGGGTTGCGTGGTCTGGGGGGGCAGCAGGTGCCGCAGACTCTACGAAATCTGATTCGAAGGAGTTTTGAACCATAGCGGCTGGGCTGACGACCGGATGAGGGGAGGGAAGGGCGATCGCCCTTGGGGATTCCCTCTGCGCCCAATTGTTGCGGTCTGTTGCGTCGGGAGCATCATGAGTGGAACTGTTAGCTCCATTAACTCCATGCATTAGCGCGTTAAATGCATCCAGAGCACGAACTTTGGCGTGGTCTTCGGCGGCTTCTACGGTGGGTTCAGCCGCCATTCCCGTTGACAAGGCGACGGCGCCTACTAATACCTGAGCCCGCACCACGTACTGCTGGTCGTGAACGGTCGCCAAATCTGTCAGCACGCACCCGGTGGGATAGCGGCTGTGAAATTGTGCCAACAATATCTGAAGTGACGCCATAGCCGCAGGTCGCTCTCTCCCGAGAAGCCGGGTTGCAAAACAGTACAAGCATGACACGTTAAAGTGATTGAAAGGAATTTGCAAGCTACTGGACATCAGGCCAGAGGCTGTTCACGTTAGAGAGTTCACTGATTCATGTTGGATGCATTGCTGGAGTGGTCCCCCAATTTTGGGATGGATACGTTGCTGCTGTTGCCGGTGTTGATTGCCTTAGAGGCCGTGCTGTCGGCTGATAACGCGATCGCTCTGGCGGCGATCGCCCGAGGCTTGGGCACCGCTGAAATGCAGCGGCAAGCGCTCAATTTGGGGCTCATTGCTGCATTTGTGCTAAGAGTGGTGCTGATTTTTACCGCCACTTGGGTGGTGCGCTATTGGCAGTTTGAGTTGGCAGGGGCGCTGTATCTGCTGTGGCTTGTGTTTCAATACTTCACGTCGGGCAAAGAAGGGGAGGATCAGGATGGTGAAGCCGCTCACCATGGCCCCCGCTTTGCGTCGCTGTGGCAGGCCATTCCAGTTATTGCGTTTACGGATCTGGCCTTTTCGTTGGATAGCGTTACCACGGCGATCGCCCTTTCAGATGAGCTATGGCTGATTTTGACGGGCGGGGCGATCGGCATTATTGCGCTGCGGCTGATGGCGGGGCTGTTCATCCGCTGGCTCAAGGTTTACACCCATTTAGAAGATGCGGGATACGTGACGGTGGCGTTTGTGGGAGTGCGGCTGCTGATGCGCGTAGGGCTGCCCGACTATGTGCCGCCCGATTGGATGATGGTGAGTGCGATCGCCATCTTATTTACGTGGGGATTTTCTAAGAAAAATGAGCCATACCTTGCGGACGCAGGCGAAGCCAGCCCTAGAACGAGTGAGCCTCAAGCTCCTCCTCAGGGAATCGCTCAACCCACGCCTAACGAGGTTGCTGAAACAGAGCCGAAGGAGCACACTCCCTTGGCCAATGGGTCTGCCTCCAACGGGGTTTCTGCACCCGACATTGCTGACATTAAAGAAACTCAGGAAACTCCAGCAGATTAAGCCGCGTTGGTGCTGCTCTGAGCTTGAGATGAATCAAATTCCATTCACCAAAATTCACGCAGTTGAGTGCTGCACATACTGCCTAAGTCCGGTTCGCCTCTCTACTCGCCGCGCTCCCGAACCACAGTGCGGATGGTATAAACCGGGGAAGGCATGGGCATCTCGCGAGCGGCGTTGACGCTGAGGGTAATGGACATTTCGTACGCGCCAGGGTTTCTGGGAAACCGAATGTCGCCAATGGCCTGGGCCATGTCGCCCCTATTGGGATTTCCCGAGACATAGAGGATCTGCGGCTCGCGAATGGGTTGGTCGGGGGTGTTAGGTCGGGCGAATTCAACGGTGGCGATCGCCATTCCCCAGCCTAGTCCTGTTTCGTAGCCAAACCAGGGCACCTCGCCTGTGTTTTGAACCGTGATCGTCATCGGCATCTCTTGGTTTGAAACGGCCACCACGCGATCGCTCACCACTCGGCTGCCTACCTGATCGACAGAGCGCACCGTGCCCTGAAACCCACGGAGATAGTTAGTGCGGCTGGGGATGGCGTCAATCATCTCGTAATAGACGCGGTGGGCATGACGACCCACCTGGGTATCATGCCATTGCCAAATGCGCTGCGGCTGCGAATTGGGGATGCCGTCCCAGTTGTTAGAGCCAAACGCGCCCACCGCTTGGGGAAACACCGACAGCGCCATCAATAGAATTAATGTGATGGAGAGCGATCGCCCCACCCAGTCCGCCCACTGATCCCAGCGGGCCAGGGTATAGTCCAGCACATAGGGAATCAGCAGCCCAATCACCGGCAAGATGTCAGTCATATAGCGGGGGCCATAGCACCAGCCCCCGGCCCACACCGTAAAAAAGCAATATTGAATGAACAGTAATACCGCTGCCGCCAGCATAAACAGCAGCAGCGTTTCATCTCGGCGCGATCGCCGCTGGGCTAGCACCCACGCCCCCGGCACCGCCAGCAGCACAATGGGAGAAAACACCAGCAGCCCCCGATTAGGACTTACCAGATGGCCCAAAAATGCGGTGCGAAACTGCTGCCACGTCAGCGCATAGTATTGCTGCGTAAAAGAATCGCCCTGGTTGGCAAAGCGCGAATAGCCCCCGACAAACAAATACTTGAGGTCGAACCCAAAAAAGTAAAAATTCCAGCTTGCGCTGATCAGCAGCGACGGTAGCCCCAGCAGCAGGTAGCGGGCTTCCCAGCGGAAGGCATAGAGACAATAGGCGATCGCCGCCAGTCCATACACCATGCTTGTGGGGCGAATCCCCGGCAGCAGCCCGCACAGCACGCCCACCACCACCAGCAACCGCCGCCGCCGCCCCGTCCCAACCACATTGGCCTTCAGCAAACTGAGGATAATGGCCAGTACCACCAAGTTAGACGTGCCGTGCTGCCAGAGTCCCTGCGACCCCGTCATCCAGGTATTGGTGCAAAAGGCAAAAATAAATGCCGACAGCAGCGACACCCCAGGTGAGAACTTGAGCCGCGTCGCGAGGTAAAACAGCACCACGCTGAGCGATGCCACAACAATTGACACCAGCTTTTGAATGCTATAAATATTTGCCCGCGCTGACTCTTCAATGACGTTGAAGGCGTCTATCGGCGACCCCAGCAGCGCGCTACCTGCTTCTACTCCCTTCATGATCAACCACGCCCCCAGATACAAGGGAAAGGTGACAATAGCTGTGCCGATGGGATAGGTCGAGGTCAGATGCCCGTTGGGTGCTTCTACAAAAAAGTAGGGAATGGTCTCCCCCGCATTTTGGTAGAAATAGGAATTGCGCAGCGCATCAAAGTGCAAGACACCATTCTCTAGCCAGTGCAGCGCCAAAATGGCATTGGGCACGTTGTCGTTCGATGAAATGGTGCGTTCGTTCAGAAAATAGACTAGGCTGCACAGCACAAACAGCACGGTGCAGATTGTGGCTTGCGATCGCCCAGTCCATAGGCTAATCAGCGCATCCGGTACAGATTTGGAAGATAGACGGGCCATTTCTGTTAAGGGGATAAGCGATAGGTAAGCTAGCAGAAGGCCGGGTGAAGCGGGGGTGGAATCGTCCAACATCTTACGCCACAACCCTTTGACCCCGACCCTTAACCCCTACTGTCGTACTCCATAAAATGCCAAGTTTGACACGGGCCCCAGCAGCCGGAAGGGGCGATAGGTCAACGTCATCTCGGGGGGAAACATCCGCTGCAGTTCATCGCGGCTGAGCAGATTGAGGTTGTCTTCTGCAGCCCAAAAGTCTTTACCTAGCCACCGCAGCACCCTCCGGAAGGTGGACGGCGGCAGCCAGTGCAGCAGCGGCAGAATTGTATGAAACTCGACGGGATACCAGCAGTTGGGTGTGGTGACATAGCAGGCGCGTCCCACGCGGCACAGTTCTTGAATAAAGGCCTGTTGTCGCTGGCGATCGCCCACATGCTCAACTACCGCAAAACTGACGACGAGGTCAAAGCTGTTGTCGGCAAAGGGCAGTCGCAGCCCGTCTCCCTGCACAAAGGTGACGCCAGGATACTGCCGCTCTAGAAACGACGCATCTTCCAACCCCAACGCGGTCACGCGATGGCGATGCGGATACAGCTTTTCAAAAAAGTTAGAATCTTCCCGCTGATCGCAGGTCACACCCACATCGAGCACAGTGGTCGCTTCGCTGGGCTGTGCCACCGCCATCAGAGCCGCCAGCATTTTCTTCCGGGCATAGAGCGAGACCTTGCTCACCAACCCGCCCACGTTAGGCTGCACATAGTCGCTGCTCTGGTGGGGATCTGGGGAAACGAAATTTGCTCTATTGCTCATGAGGGTTGAGGAGGCTGCTTGTAGCAGGTAACACGTTAGAACTTTTAGAACTTCTGGGGGTGATGCTGTTCATAGGGCTCAATACGCTTCATCGACATAGCAGAGATAAACAGCGATGAAAACACCGTGCCAAACCCCATAATAATCAACGTTGCCGCAAACGAACTCCATTCAGGATGGGTTAGCGGCATCAGGTCCGCCCGCAACCATTCAGCAATTTGCACTGCTAAAATCAGCGCGCCCATCAGAATCAGGGCCGAGCCCCCCAGCAGCCCAGTTTCCACTGTAAAAACCTGGTAAAAGCGGCGGAGCAGGCGGTTATCGCGGTCGAAGCGGCGGCTCCAAGAATAGGTTTTGGTGTGCAGCCCCAGGCTGATGATCTCAAAGCCAATGACGCTAAAGATGGTGGCAAATATGCCGGTCACCGCGCCGAGCGATCGCCCTTGCACCTGCACCAGCCCCAACAGCACCACAAGATGGGTCAGCAACCCTAACCCTAATAGCGCTGTCCCCGGCACCAAAAAGACTTTATTCGGACAATAGAGCATCATCATCCGCAGGCTGCGCCAGCCGTCTCGCAGGGTGCGCAACTTTGACTCGCCTTTACGCGGCGCGAGCTGAATTGGCAGTTCGGCCACCTTTAGCCGCGCTAGCCCAGCATTAATGGCCAGCTCCAGGTTGTATTCCATCCCCGGACTGACCGGCGCAATCATGTCATACGCCTCGCGAGTAAAGCCACGAAAGCCGCAGTACACATCGGTATAGTGGGTACCAAATAAGAAGTTGAGCAACCGCGTTAGCATGGGATTGCCAAACACGCGGTGCAGCAGCACGATTTCGCCGTGGCCACCCTCTAGATAGCGACTGCCCGTTACAAAGTCGTAGCCGCGCTCTAACAGTTCTATAAATTGCGGAATTTGGGTGAAATCGTAGGTGTCGTCGGCATCGCCCATGATGAGGTATTGCCCGCGCGCTTGGGTGAAGCCCATGATGTAGGCATTGCCATAGCCCCGTTCTGTCTGGTGCACGACCCGCGCTCCCATGCTCTCAGCGATTTCGACGGAGCGATCGCTCGACCCGTTGTCGCATACCACAACCTCTCCAGAGAGGTTGGCCTGGGCAAAGGTCTCCTGAATTTTTTGGATGCACGCCCCAATTGCCGCTTCTTCGTTTAGACAGGGCATCACTACCGATACCAGAGGACGGGTGCCAGTCCCTGTACTCTGCCGATGCACCGACGTTTCTACCATGATTCCTGCATACCCAACGTTGCAAATGGGGAAACTATACCATGTTGGGCGTTAGCAAGTAGAGGTTGGCAGAGGTTCAATTGAGAGAACTGTTGAGGCCGAAAATACCGAAAATACGGATGGCTCACATTCCCAGTCTTAAACTCTACTTGCCCCTTCTAACCCTGCGTTCTATGCCTGACTCTGATACGATTCGCCGCGCTATTTTGCAGAAGGTGGGCGATCGCGGCTACGGAAAGAGCATTTGCCCGTCAGAAGTGGCGCGAGATTTGGGGGGTGAGAACTGGCGATCGCTCATGCCAATAATCCGCCAGATTGGTGCATCGTTGGTAGAGTCTGGGGATATACTGGCAACTCAGCGGGGGTACCCGGTGCATCCGCTCACTGCAACAGGGCCGATGCGATTTACTTTACCGCACCTGCAAACCTCTGCAGGGGATTGAGTCCTCACAACGTTGATTGAAGGGTCGCAGGATGAGCACTGCCTGTGTGCCACGATTACAACTCTAATTTTTCTGTATTAAAAAATACATTCAAGCCTCAGTGGACAGCTGAGAATGGATTGCGTGATTGTTCGAATTTCCATAGCCACTGCTATGGCTCGACATTGGGAACACTCGACATTGGGAACACTCGACCAGGCATTTGCGAGCGACAGAATTATTAAACCTGTCCCCCGTGTCTACAGTTCAAGCCCCCTATTCGCCCGCGTCTAAACCATCATCCGTTCAGAGGATCTCTCGATGAGTGTTATATCTGGCTCACAGGTCGTCGATCGCTCGCAAGCGTCCGAAGACTATCCCCTAACTCCAGTGCCCCTTGATGCCCGTAAGCCGTTATGGTCGTTGGCACCGCTGCTGATGGGCTTTGCGCTCACCTCTACAACTCTATTTGCCGGAGGGGCGATTGGGCCCGCGTTTCGATTTAGCGACATGATCTGGATTGTGCTAATCGGGAACCTGCTGCTGGGGACCTATTGCGCCGCACTTGGCTTTATTGCTCAGAGAACAGGGCTGCCCACGGTGCTCATGGCGCGCTTTAGTTTTGGCAACTATGGCTCTCGCTGGGTTGATTTTATTTTGGGCTTTACTCAAATTGGCTGGTATGCCGTTACCAATGCGTTTATTGCTGGGGCTCTAACCCAACTTCTGGGGCTGCCAAGCTGGTTTACTACGGTGGGCACCGTCTTTTTTACCTATGCGTTTTGCATCACCGCCTATTTTGGCTATAAAGCAATGGACTGGCTGAGTCGAATTGCGGTGCCGGCTATGTTGGTGCTCATTGCAGTCAGCTTGTTTATTGGTTTCCGCGATGCAGGCGATTTAGGTGCGTTAGAACCGACTGACCCGATGCCGTTTACCCAGGCGCTCGCGGTCGTCATTGGCACCTTTATCTCGGGTGGTACCCAGTCTACAAACTGGAGCCGCTTTGGTGATACCAGTAAAAATGCCGTTTGGGGAACGCTGCTGGCGTTCTTTGCAATTAATGGATTGCTTGTGTTCACGGGAGCTTTTTGCACGCTCGTCTATGGCAGCGAAGATTTGATCCAAGCCATGGCGACTCAGGGCATTTTGCTGGGTGGGTTAATCCTGCTGATTTTGAATGTGTGGACGACGCAGGACAATACAATCTATAGTTTTTCTCTAGCGGGCACCAATTTTTTGCGGACGACTAAGCGGCACTTGTTTGTGCTAGGCGGGGCTACGCTCGCGTTGGTGATGGCGCTTAGCGGCATCGCCGACAATATCATTCCGTATTTGCTTCTTTTAGGGACAGTGATCCCGCCGGTGGGTGGCATCATCATGGCGGATTTCTGGCTGCATCGAGGGGGCGAGTTGCCATCACTTGATAGCAATATTCCGGCGTTTAATTGGGCAGGGGTGATTTCGTATATTGCAGCTGCGCTGATCGCCTACTTTACGGGGAATGCCGGATTAGGCGTTGGCCCTGTGAATGGCATTGTGGCAGCAGCCATCCTGTATGTGGTGCTGGCAAAGTTGATCCCGCAGCCGATTCGGAGTACAACGCTGTGATGCCATACGGCGTCATATTGGAGCGATCGCCCTATTAGATTCCATAGCGCTTAATAGGGCGAAGACCCAAGAACACCATCATTGCGCAGCCAACTGTTCTGCGTCATCCCCCTCGGTTTGCCATAAACAGGCTGACCGGGGGGGGTATTTTGTTTCTGCGGGAATACGGCTACATTGCCACTGTTGCAGTGCTTGAGGCAAACGGTGTTGTGGAATCTGCACGCTGCAAGGCTAGAACAGCCAGAGCCATAGAGGTAGGGTCAGCAGCAGTCCGGCAGTTGTGGTGACGATGCTGCTAGCAATCAGATCGCGATCTAATTCATATTCTTCTGCCAAAATCAGCCCCGCAAACGCCGTGGGCATCCCTGACATTAGCACAAGGGCTAACTGTGGACTGGCAGCGAGGCCAAGCCATCGAGCCATAATGCTGACCACTAGAGGGAGGGCGAGAATCTTGATGCTGGCAGGAGCCAAGGCGCGGCGAAGGCTCTGCCACCCCTGCAATTGCCGAAGTCGGATGCCCATGAGCAGTAGCGCTGCTGGAATGACCATCCATAGCGCTAACTTTAGGCTTTCATCAATCCACGGCGGCGCGGCCCACCGCTGACTTGCAAACCCCAAGCCAAATGCCCATAGAGAGGGGACGGTGATAATGTCTCGCAGGGTAATCCATAGGTTGGGTTGGTGCGATCGCCCAAAGTAGCTAGCTAGCAGCACCCCAAACCCGTAGGTGCCCACGACGTTGTGGGTGACGCTATAACAGACAACCCAGCCCAAGTGCATTGGGTCAATCAGGGTAGGGGCGATCGCCAACCCGACAAACCCAGTATTTCCCAGCATTGATGACAGAATAAAGCTGCCTTGGGATGCAGGGCTACTCCAAGGATTTTCGGTGCCGTCTGCCGTCGCAGAGAGAGACCGCTGAGTAAACCAACGGGCGATCGCCACAGCAACAGCAGCCATCACAAATCCAGAGGCCAGTGCCGCCACCACGATGTAAGGAACCAGTTCAACTTGTTCAGAGACTTGTAAGTTGCGGGCTAGGGTAAAGATTTGAATGGGCACCCCGACCCAATACAGTCCTCGCCCGAGCCAGCGGGGAAAGGAGTCAGGCAGAAACCGAAATAAGATTAGCCCCAGCCCTGTCCAGAGAAGCAGCGGTTCATAGGCATGAAGCAACGTATCTGTCATAGCGTTCTGATTCGGTTCTAGCTCTGTTGCAACTGTCGAGTTGGTTAGGGCAATGGGGGATGTGGAACTTTCACGGTGCGAAAATTTCACATCATTTAATCTTCAGCCTGGGCATCAAGCGCTACGGCGAGCCTTGCTAGCCTCAAAAAATTGGATTATCTTAATTCGGTTGAGCAAAGGATTGAGGCAATAGGCGATGTACGGTGCCGTCAATCCCTTAAGGTTCCGTATGCATTGTGCATGGAACCTTAAGGGGCTTGGGTTTATCCTGAACTAAACGTGAGTTCGATAGCGTTGTTGTAGCCCCGCCACGCGAGGCTACAACAACGCCAAACCGTACTAGACGATGTCGCAGGCAGCGCGGCTTTAAGAATTTGCCGACCTGACGCTGAACTAGGATTGAGTAGCACTTGGGCAAGCGCGATCAGCCTAATCGCTGTTCAGACTAACCAATGAGAAAGGAGGGCAGCGTTCTACCCTCCTTTCTTATTGGCTTTGTGTCACTGTGCCGTGTTGCAGGAATAAAGACTACTAACCTGCCTGTTAAAAACCGAAATCGTTCCGGTTTCTCCTCAAGCTCAAGGTGGTGATAGTCATCAACCCGCCATTAAATCGAAGAACCAACGCCAGCGTAAGCTCCGTAGAAAAATAAGCCAAGGATAGCAATGGCGCCTAAACCGGCGACAGTTGCGACAACCCACAGGGGAATTCGTCCGCTTCCAGACAACATACAACAATGCTCCTAACGACTAAATCACAGCAAGGATAAGGCATTTGAGAATCGACAACCACGCTAGGCATGGTTTGGATACTGGACTGAGACTCTAATTAAAGAAGTAGCTAGAGAACAAAATTCCGAGGGTAAACACCATCAGCAAACCTAGATAAAGCGAGGTCCTGTTAAGCTCAACGGGCTGCTTATTAGGGTTGGGGATACGAGTTGGCATAATAGCCTCCTAACGTTGAATAAACTGCATTGAGGCGATCGCTCCTAAGAAGAAAATCGTAGGAACAGCTAGAGTGTGAACGGCTAACCAGCGAACCGTAAAGATGGGGTATGAAACCGGTTGATTGGGATTGTTGCTTGTCATAACAAATTAATTGCGCGTCAGTAGCGTCATATTTAAGGTGGCCAGAGAGCGTTATTTACCCAAGAAATCATCAATTTGATTCTTCGAGTCAAAGCGATCATTCACAATGGGCACTTCTTGCCGCTCCTGCGAGAAGTACTCGTTGGGGCGGGGTGTACCAAACACATCGTAGGCTAGACCTGTGCTCACAAACAGCCAGCCAGCAATAAATAGAGCCGGGATGGTGATGCTGTGAATCACCCAATACCGAACGCTTGTAATGATGTCAGAGAAGGGACGTTCTCCAGTAGTACCAGCCATGCGGTTCCTCCAGTAACGAAAACTTAAGTCCTTTTAATCTTTATGATAAGTGAGTAGGGAGACACTCACAAGCCATGCGTTCAGAGTATTTATCTAAACGCGATTCAATAACGCTAAGCGTTATCACCGATGTACCGCAGCAACGTGCCGCCCTGTCCTAAGATGAACCCTTTGTTGGGGTTAACGAACACAATTTTATACAAATTGGACGGTACATCTTCAACAGCACGGTCTTTTTGCCAGGTTTCTCCACCATCGTCGCTATAGAGGAGGTTGCCGCCGCCGCCCGAGAGCCAAATTTCATCGGGTGTGCGGTAAGCCAAGTCAAGCAGGCCCCAGCTTGTAGAAAATTCTGGCACGATGGGGTCGCCCCAAGCGTCTGGCTCAGAGGGGTTACTTAACTGCACCATGCCGCCTCTTGCCAGCAGCCATAGGTTGCCGTCTGGGCCATAGCCCATGCTCTGTAGGCGACGAGAGCTAGTGCGGTTATGTTGTTCCCAGGCCTCTTGACCTGGCTCCCAGGTTGAGTAGAAGTTTCCTCGAGCAGAAACGGCAATGTACTTGCCATCGGGCGATCGCGCAATATTCCGCAATACCCCGACGGCCTCTTGCACCATGGCTTGCCAAGTGCGTCCGCCATCCTTGGTTTGGTAGATGGCACCAATATCGGTGGTCATCTCTGCCTGGTCTTTGCCCAGCGCCAAAATCGTGTTAGGGGAGCCCGGCAGCCTTTCACTCAAGGGAATCCTCGACCAAGAGCGGCCCCCATCAGTCGTGTGCAACATGATGTTGGGCTGACCTGCCACCCACCCTTCTGAACCAGAAAAGCTAACCGATGTGAAGGTATAGAGCTGCTGATCGTCTAACTCAACAGCTCGCAGTTCCCAGCTTTTGCCACCGTCTTCAGTTTCAAGTAGGGCGGCGTCTTTACCCACTAGCCAACCGTGGTTGGGATCATCGGTAAACGCTACATCCGATAAGGTTGTCTTGGTAGGCAGCGACACCACTTCCCAGGGGTGAATGCTGGTATTTGCCAGAAAGGCTTTGGTGCAACCGCTGGCTAAGACAATCGCAACCAGACCAATGATGAGAGGTTTAAGGAATTGAAAACGTGTGTGCATGGGCATTCAGTCGATGAGAATGGGTCAACCGCAGAGAAACAGGATAACTGAGCAAGTGAGATGAGCGGGGCGATCGCCCGACTCTAAGCCAAATTTAAATTCACGTCTAATCAAATCTAAATTTGGGAAACCGTCACTGTAGCCCATACAGGCTCAAGAAAAACAGAACACCCAGCGCGAGAGCCCCAAAAATTAGAATATTTTTTTGCCCTGGTGTGAGGGTATTTACCCCCAAGCCATAGCCCAAATTTTCTTTGAACCCAGACGGATTGCCTACGGGCCCCACATTGCTAAATCGGGGTTTGCGCGCTCCACAGACGGGGCAGCGCCAGTCTTGGGGCAGATCGTCGAACGCTGTCCCACCCACAATTTTATTAGTGTTGTCACCCTTGGCGGGCTCATAGGTATAGCCGCAGGACGCACATTCGTATCGATCTAAGGTGTTTGGATCGATGGCTTCAGTACTCATTGCTTGGGATATCCAATGATAAATGAGACAAAATAATGAGGGGAGTCAAGATGAGAATTGTTGTAACCAATTATGACATGAAGTGCGAATCAACAGATTAATTGTTTCGTCCATTACCATTCTCGGTTCTGGGGCTGACAAGGGTGGCAATTAGCAGGGAAATAATCCCCACATTAATGAACACGTCTGCAAAATTAAAAATAGGAAAATTAATTAAGCGGAAATCTAAAAAGTCGACGACTTCTCCCGCTTGAAAGCGATCGATGCCATTGCCCAATGCGCCAGCGAGGATGAAGCCGTAGCCTACCTGCTCCCAGCGGGTGAAGCGAGTGAACACCCCCAACGCCATGAGCCCTAGACTCACGGCTAACGAGAGCCACCGCAGCCATTCGGCCCCGTTACTAAATAGGCTAAAAGCAGCGCCCGAATTGGTGATGTAGGTCAAATGAAACACGCCGGGCCAGAGGGGCAAGCTTTCTAGCAGGTCAAAGTTTCTGACCACGAGCTGTTTGGTGATTTGATCGGCTATCAAGCCAACCAAGGCCACAACCCAGAAGGAAAGGTTTCTAATCCGCATAGGTTTTGGTGAACGGGACGTAGAGTCGCTGGCTGGGTGCGCCTGCACTCCCTAGTAAAACATGAGATAGCGCATGACATACGCCACCACCGTTACGGCACAGAGAATCACCATCTGCCCGGGCAGCATGTTGAGGGAATAGGTGCGAATTAGGGACCATAGCGGTGTGGTAGGAGCTTGGAGCCAGTTGAGCGCGTGGGCGATCGCCAAATACAGCAATCCTACGCTGTGAATAATGAGCAGCCCACACAGCCCGCTAAACGCCAGCGCTTCTAGCTTAAGCCGCACTCGAAACGCCAGCGCACCACACACCCAAGCCGCTGGAACAAACCCTAGCAAATAGCCAAACTCAGGCCGCTGCACATAGCCCACCCCACCGCCTTGAGAAAAAATGTTGAACCAGAGCAGCCCCAATAGCAAATAGGCCACTTGTGACATAGTGGCGGCATTTTTGCCGCCAATGCAGGCAATCAGCAACACGGCTCCTACTTGATAGGAGACCCCCAGCGATTGTGCAATTAAACCGTCCTGGGCCCATGCCCAAGGTGGATTCGTGACAAAAGCGGGTAAAAACGTGCCACTAATGGTCAAAATGAGACCAACTAATGCCCACATTAAATCTGTGGAGGCAATCATGGGAAATCGGCGGGATCGAGAGGAGCCAAGACCAACAGGTAGAGATAACGGCACGGCGTTTAGAGCAAACGAGGTCAAAAAGTCAGATGGCACTAAACCAGGATTCGGCCGAGTGCAGACGAGTTGAATGAGCCGCTTAGAAGCTTATCTTACATTTTGCGGTTTGCTTCATCCGGATGATGCGACTGGGTGATGGCCCACTGGGTGATCGGGGCCAGGGCCTTCCACCCGAGAAATTTGCCGATGGGGGCAGTATGTTGAATCGCAATGCGGGTGAGGGTGCCTCCAAGGTCTTGGTGGGCTTGGAAAAGTCGTTGCTCGCTCTCAAGGGTGACGGCGTTGGCTACGAGGCGCCCGCCTGGGAGGAGCGATCGCCAACAGGTTTCCAAGACGTTAGGAACGGTGAGACCACCGCCGATGAAGATGGCATCGGGACGCGGCAGCTCTGCTAGGGCCTTGGGGGCCGTGCCGTGAATAAGCTCCAAGGTGGGCGTGCCAAGAGTGGCGGAATTGTAGGCGATATGCTGACAGCGATCGCCCTGCGTTTCAATGGCGATCGCCCGGCAGCGAGTATGGCTCCGCAACCACTCAATGCTGATAGAGCCACAGCCTGCGCCCACATCCCACAAGAGCTGGCCGGGCAGAGGAGCGAGCGCCGCCAGGGTCACGGCGCGCACTTCGCGCTTGGTGAGTTGCCCGTCGTGGCGATAGGCGTCATCGGGTAGGCCCGCAAGGCGCGATCGCCCGGTTGCGTAGCCCGATTTGAATGCGTATTCTGGTGCATTTGCGGCCCATTGATCATCAGACTTACAGACGATGGCCAGTGTGTTTAGGTCAGCACCGGGGGGCACCTTCCAGGTGGCGGCTATCCCATCGAGTCGCTGTTCGTGATCACCGCCCATGCGCTCTAATACAGTGAGATGGCTGTTGCCATAGCCTTGCTGAGTCAGCTGCTGCGCAACTTGAGCAGGCGTGTGGCGATCGCTCGCCAACACCAAAATTTGAGCCCCGGGATATAGCACCGCATTGAGCAACGCCAGATCTCGTCCGCACAGGCTAAGGGTTTCGACTTCTGTGTAGGTCCAACCCAGACGCGCACAGGCAAGACTAAAGGCGGAGAGGGCTGGGACTAGCGTCATTTCACTTAGGGGGATATGGCGCAGCAACGTTGCCCCAATGCCGTAGCAGAGCGGATCTCCGCTGGCGAGAACACATACCTTCTCTCCTCGCCGCTGCAGGAGATCTGCAATGGATTGGTGAATGGGCTGTTGCCAGAGCAGGCGCTCTTGGGTGGAGTGGGCGGGCAGCATGTCTAGGTGCCGCTTCCCCCCCACGACGATGACGGCCTGAGCTAGGAGCGATCGCCCAACAGGGCTAAGCCCAGCTAGACCGTCTTCCCCAATGCCAACGACAGAAAGCCACGGAGTGATCATGGCAGCACTATAGCAACGGTCGCATCGATAGAACCAGCCCTGCTACTAACTGACTTGAACCAGCACCGCATCACCCTCAATTTGCGCGGTTAAAGGTTCTAAGCCGGTGGTCGCTGGCCCCTGAGTGACATCGCCAGAGGCCGCAAATTGTGAATTGTGACAGGGGCAGACAAATAGGTTTGACTCGGCCTGCCAGTCAACCGCGCAGCCCGCATGGGGGCACACCGCATCCAGCGCAATCAGCTGATCTGGCTGGTTGGGATCGCGGATCACAATCACCTGCCTGCCGTCTATCTCTGCCTGAATTGCGCCCTGATCTAGCTCTGACACTGCTCCTACTTCCACGAGCCCATTGGCTCCGGGCGCTGCATTCGTTTCTGCACTCGTTTCTGTGCCTGTGACTGATGCCGATTGACGACAGGCCGCTAGCACGATAGACATCACCCAACTTAAACCCGCCCACTGCACAAAGGATCGACGATTCATAACTCAATAGCGATAGAAACAAACCCTCCCAACGTAGCAAATTCATTTCTGGAAGCGCTCCAACTTTAGGTGGATTCGCAATGTCCCAATATTAGGACTGATGTCATATCTGGCTGACTGTGAGGCAATGCACCCAAACAGCGACTCTAACCGGGATTGGGTTTTGTTCTGGGATTGTTCCGGGGTTTTGTTTGAGGCGGCATCCTATCCACTTAGGGTCGCCGCAATCTGTTTGAACCCGTTTGGGGTTAACGTCATATCAAGGGTTAAGCGGCTGTAAATAACCGTTACGTCTAAACTCAGCTCTCTCGGCAGTCCGCTCCGACCGGGTAATGGGACTGGCTACTTCTGTACAGCTGTGAATCCACCATCAACGACCAAGTTATGACCCGTTACAAATGCGGCCCCATCAGAGCACAGCCAAACAACTGCCTCAGCAATATCTTCTGGCACCCCAATGCGTTGTAGTGGAATCCCGGCAGCAACTTGATCGAGCATTTCAGGGGGTGCTTCCGCCCATAAGTCGGTTTTTACCGCACCAGGGCTAACGGTGTTGATCCGAATTCGGTCAGCCGAATACTCAGCCGCTGCTGCACGAGAAAGGGCAATGACTCCAGCTTTTGCGGCTCCATACGCTCCATAATTTGCAACGCCAAGGAGTGCGCCTTGAGAAGACGTGTTCACGATCGCACCACCGCCTGATTGCTGCATCACAGGAATCTCGTACTTCATCGATAGCCAAACTGACTTGAGGTTCGCATTAATCTCAAAATCCCAATCGGCCTCTGACAAGTCCGCAATTTTCCCAGAAGTTCCAGACCCTGCATTGTTGAAGGCGTAGTCAAGGCGACCATAGGTTTCAACCGTCCGTTGAACCATTGCTTCAATATCAGAGGCTTTCGTGACATCGGCTTGAACAAATATCGCTTCGCCACCTGCCTCTGTGACAAGACGAACGCTTTCTTCTCCCTTATCTGCGCGGCGAGCCACGACCACAACGCTTGCTCCTGCCTTGCCAAAGGCAACCGCAGTTGCACGACCAATACCAGAACTCGCTCCGGTCACAATTGCGACTTTACCAGCCATTGAACTCATGCTTTGCGCTCCTGATATAGCATTTTTGGGATTATTCTGCTAGTTCTAGCTCAGCTAGCTTTCGCACTCAATACATAACTTCAAAAACTATCCTTAGCAATAACCGAAGCCGTATAATGTTCCTGTTGAGCAGATGTCATGACCTTTGTAGCACCACCAAAAGCTCTAAGCATTCCGCTCTAACAGGGTTGTTGTACTGCACTACTATTTTCACTGAATTATCAACTGGTAGTTATTCTTCTGTATAAGCTTACTAAATCAACTCCTTGATATAAGGCAAGGGAACTATAGCGAGAAATATCACGTTCAGTTTCTGGAAGATATAAACTTAAACCACATAACTCCTCTGAATCAGTGCTGCTGTGGAGACGATTGCCATAAAGTTCTCCTCCTGTTCTACAAAATGTAATAACTGATGAACGTAGGAAACTAGCAAACTCAGCAAACTCATTTTGTTCCTGATTACTGACTCTTGAAAGATAACCAAGTAGGACAAGTGCATCACAATGTTGCTCACCGAAATAATGATAGATTTTGAATTCTGATTGGCTAATTGTTGGTAAACGATTGCTAAGAATCGGTTGAAGCAAACTTGAGAGCTTTTCTGGAATGCGCTCAACTGATTGGTTGTCCACTAAA
Source organism: Elainellales cyanobacterium (assembly GCA_041742695.1). GTDB lineage: Bacteria > Cyanobacteriota > Cyanobacteriia > Elainellales > Elainellaceae > Kaiparowitsia. The sequence continues at coordinate 19,231 of JBGTOF010000372.1, forward strand.
GTCAGTGTGTGAAACATATCAGCCCTTTCAGAAGTCATGATGGCTATGGCTGCTTCACGACCATCATCTAACGATGCAAGGCTATACAGAAAGCCTTCATAGTAGTAATTAGGAGCACCAAGAGCAAGCTGGGAGGCAAGAGTGTACTTAGCGCAGTTCCTAGCTTCGTACACAGCTTCTAGAGTGGCTTTGTTACAGTTTTGAAAGAATAAGAGTTCTACACGCCCATCAACAGATTGGTTGAAAGTCCTCACTGCATTTGCAAACTGGTCAACTCTCATCCAGGTTCGGGGTTGACGATTTATGCTGTGATCGTCGGGACTAACTTCGTTAATCTTTCCACCGTGACCCACAACAATTATCGCCCAATAGTCTGCTTCAAAAGTTTAATTTGCCCAATCAAGATACGCTGCGAAAGCAGATGCGTCGCTACTGTCTTCTCCTAGTACATCAACTTCAGTGACAGTGCCATCAATAAGCCGGCGACGGCGCATCTGGAGATCACCCCAATAATCTGATTGAACAACTACAGCTATTTCAGAATTCTGTGTACCACGGGTCAACATTTCAACGATTGGCTCACCAAAATGTGCAAGATCGTTGTCATATGGCATCCAGTACAAAACGACCCATTTATGAGATGACTTGGTTTGATAAGACGCAGAACTTATGGCAAAGGTTAAATCTCTGCCTATAATCCCAGTAAAACTGGCTAACCCCATTGCAACATATTGGCAGAAACTTCTTCGCTTCATAATGACAAGTTTGAGCTTTGTAGTTATTTGAAACTAAATTAGCATCAGACACCAACAGTTAATGTTTTGATACTGCCCCACCTAGAGGCACCTCGATTAATTGATCTTATTGCGAATTAAACAAGCTGAATCCCTTGATTTCTCGTGATTATTCTCAATACGTTTTGAATTTTTCGAGGTTCCCCTAGGATCAAGCTGTACAACAAGTGTTTGAGCTGATCTCGAACTTAGGGTGGGATTAGGGAGAGGATGATTTTTTGGGTTTTAATACTGGCTTGGCCGGGGGTTTGGGTTTCCCGGCGCGACGGGTGGGGCGGCGAGCCACTTTATGGGGTCTGTCGTTTTCTAAATATTCTAGATAGGGCAGCAGTTTGTCATGCTCGACAACGTAGACATTGGTGACAGGCTGGGTGCTGATGTCTACCGTGGCGTTGGAGAAAGCAATGATGGGGGTGACGTATCCCAGCTTGCGGCTTTGCTTGAGAGCGACGGCTTGCTGGCGCGCCTGCACTAAAAAGTTTTTGCGAAAGGTTCTGCGTTTTCCGTTGCGAAAGTTGTAGAGGTAACGGCCATCGGTTTGCACGATGCAGCGATGGGATTTGATTTCGACTACGTAGTGTTTGCCTTTGGGCGATCGCAAAAACACATCAACATCCCCAAAGGCGGGCTCATAAAGGCCATACTCAATGACCCATTCCTGCTCGGTGAGAGGGTTGAGCAGTTCGGCGATCGCCTCTTCGGCAGAGGCCCCTCGGTCAGCTTGTCGGGCTCGTTTGAGCAGAGCCAGCACCCGAGGCGCGGTTAACGCGGGGGGAATCAAGATCAGCAAAAACAGGACGGGGGGGATGGATTCTCCGAGGGCGATCGCAATGAGCAGCAGCGCCACAATAACCGCCGCAATGCCACCCGATGTGAGCAAAATTCCATAGGCTTGATCCCGACGCTGGCGAGCCAACTGCCTTACGTAGTCGCCTGGTGACATGGTTCTCCTAGTCCATTCAATTCAGGTGAAATTATTGGATAGGGTATGGCAATGCTACGACCCACACGTCCAACATAGGTGGGACGACTGAGTCTTAAATGCGCCGTACCCCGGCGCGAATGTTGAATTTTATCATCGCGAGAGTCTATTGCAGCACGGCGTTAAAGATCTTCCTTAAAAAAGTGATGTGGGTTACTCGTCTTATGAATTGCAGGAGCAGCACAGCCCGTTGATTTTATGCGGACGGCTCTGGCGTTCTCAGGTTTACTGCAAACGCTAGCCTGCAAAATTTTGGATAAGATATAAGACTGAACCTTGGTTGTCAATGGTTAGGCTGATGCAATTAGGGAGGGGGGGTTAGGAAATACCCTCGCTGTTCTATCCAGATGCTCTATCCCACAGTCTAAATCTCCTGCACTTGAGATCTGGTAGTAGGTCTCTACAAGCCGTGCATGATGTTGACATCAGGGCTATTTCTTCCTGCTATTTACCCAACCTGTTTCCCTTGTTATGAGTCACGGCACCTTATTCGATAAAGTTTGGGCATTACATACGGTGGGTACATTGCCATCTGGGCAAACTCAACTATTCATTGGGCTGCATTTAATCCACGAAGTGACCAGCCCTCAAGCGTTTGCCATGCTGCAGGAGCGGCAGCTGTCGGTGATGTTTCCTGAACGCACGGTGGCGACGGTAGACCACATCGTGCCGACCGACAGCCAAGCGCGACCCTTTGGGGATTCGCTGGCAGAGGCGATGATGCAGGAACTTGAAACGAATTGTGCAGACCATGGCATTCGGTTCTACAACATTGGCTCGGGGAGTCAGGGCATTGTGCATGTGATTGCGCCTGAGCAGGGGCTAACTCAGCCAGGGATGACCATTGCCTGTGGAGACAGCCACACCTCAACGCATGGAGCGTTTGGGGCGATCGCCTTTGGCATTGGCACCAGTCAGGTTCGAGATGTGCTAGCGTCGCAGACTCTCGCCTTAGCGAAGCTCAAGGTGCGCAAGGTTAAAGTGAATGGCTCCCTTAAGTCAGGGGTATATGCCAAAGATGTCATTCTCCACATCATCCGCAAACTTGGCGTGAAGGGTGGGGTGGGCTACGCCTATGAATTTGCGGGCACCACCTTTGAGCGCATGAGTATGGAAGAGCGCATGACGGTGTGCAATATGTCGATTGAGGGCGGCGC